>NZ_LT906465.1:2457671-2764880 GCF_900187185.1 Chryseobacterium taklimakanense | reverse complement strand
AAATTCCTGCGTAAAATGAGATTGAAATATATATTTGATTACCTACAAAAGTAGAAAGCAAATATGACAAAAATTATTCTCAAAAAAAAATTCGGCCGACCTTGATTATTTAAAAAGTTATTTGTATGTTGTCACTCAAAACTTTATAATGATACACACAACACATTCATTACGTGTGCGTTATGGGGAAACCGACCCTATGAAATATGTTTACTACGGCAACTATGCCCAGTACCTGGAAGTGGCCCGTGTGGAGCTCTTTAGGAGCATCGGAATTTCATACAATGAGATTGAAAACAAGGGCATTTGGCTGCCAGTTTCCGAGTATAATATCAAGTATCTGAAACCGGGAAGATATGACGAATTACTGGAAATCCATACTTTCATAAAAAAGAAACCCGGTGTGAGAATCGTATTCGAATATGAAATTTATAACCATTCTAAGGAAAAGATTACCGAAGCTACAGTAACTCTTTTCTTTCTTGATTCTCAACACAATAAAATCATTAAATGTCCGGATTTCCTCATGGAACTGATCGACGCTCACTGGAAGCCGGAAAACTGAAAAATACAATGCTAAATCTAATAAACGAACAATAAATTATGAACGTACTTCTTGCTTCCACCTCTACCCTTTTTGGCGGGAATTATCTGGACTATTTAACGGAAGAAATTAAAGATCTGTATAAAGGTATTGACGAAATACTTTTCATTCCCTTTGCGCGTCCATCAGGAATTTCACACGATGACTATACCGCAAAAGCTGCAGAATTTTTCGCTAAGTTCAATATCAAAGTCCGCGGGTTGCATGAATTTGAATTGATGCCGGAAGCGATAAATGAAGCTAAGGGGTATTTCACAGGCGGCGGAAATACTTTTCTATTGGTAAAGACCCTTCACGAAGAAAACCTGATGCACTTTCTGAAAGATAATGTTGAAAGCGGAAAACCTTACCTGGGCACGAGTGCCGGCAGCAATATCGGCGGCCTGAATATGAAAACAACCAACGACATGCCGATCGTTTACCCGCCAAGTTTTGACTGCATGGGCTTGGTTCCGTTCAACCTGAACCCGCATTATCTGGATCCGGATATAAACCTGAAGCACAACGGTGAAACACGGGAAACCCGAATTAAAGAATTTTTAACTCAAAATGAAACTAAAGTTGTCGGATTAAGAGAGGGCAACTGGATTCGGAGGGTCGGAGAAAAAATAACGGTGGAGGGTGAAAATTCCACCAGAATTTTTGAAAAAGACAAAGAACCCTACGAAATCGAACCCGGCACTGTTTTGGTTTAATCAATTTCAATCTAAAAAAAATAATGATGATGCATTTAAAATTTGTCCCGGCTATGGCCGGTTTAGCACTCATGACTTCTTGTTCGGTCTCCAACGTCAAATCTACAGCTACGGTAATAAAAGACTGTACCGGAACTTATTTGAGAATTAACAGGGAAGATTACCAGGTTTGCAACGCTGATATCCTGAAAAACCATCAGCAAGGAAGCACAGTTTCGGCAACCTACAGAAAAGTGCAGAAATGCCCTGAACTCGACGGCAGAATCGTCTGCGCAATGTATCACGAGAAAGCCGGTAACATCCGCATCTACACCATTAATTGACATTTAAAATCTTAAAATAAAAAAGCCGTCTCATTTTCTGAAACGGCTTTATTTATTCTTACTCAACTTAATCCGGTTTTTCGTTTTCAGCTTCAGTTATTTTGAATTTTTTCGAATATAACATAACCACGGCTCCAATGATAATAAACGGTATCGATAAGACCTGACCGGTATTTAATCCTGCAAAACTGATGAACTCGTCACCTTGTGGTTCTTTCAGGAATTCTACAAAAAACCTGATGCTCCAGAGAATTACAAAAAACAATCCGAAAAGCCATCCCTGCTGGTACTTTTTGTTGGTATAGCGGTACAAAACCCAAAGCAGGATAAACAGGAGCACATAACCAACCGCTTCGAACAGCTGGCTCGGATACCGAGGTACAGTAACGCCATATTCATTGCTCATCTGGGGAAAAAGTATTGCAAACGGCGACGAAGGATTTACGGTTTTACCAATAATTTCTGAGTTGAAAAAGTTGCCCAACCTTACGAAAGCACCACCCAAAGCAACCACGATCCCAATCCTGTCGTACACCCAAAATGGATTTTTCCTGATGATTTTGTAGGCATAATATAAGGTGGTAAAAATCAGTGCAATGGTAGCACCATGACTGGCAAGTCCCGAAAATCCGGTAAATTTAAATTCCGGTTTCGTCTGAATGGGAAGGAAAACTGACCAGAAATCCTGCTTAAAAAGTTCGGGCTGGTAAAAAATCACGTGGCCTAACCTCGCACCGAGAATGGTGCCCACTAAAGTCCAGGTAAATAACGGCTCCAGATATTTCTGGTTCACATTATCAATCCTGAAAATATAGCTCATGATTACATAGCCCAGACCAAACGCGAGAATGAACATCAAACTGTAAAAATGCAGTGTGATCGGGCCCAGTTTAATACCTTTCGAAGGATCCCAGATCTTGAATTCAGTATTTAAACTTACATTTTTGTTTGGTGTAATAACATTTTCCGCACCAGTTGGCCTGTAAAGATATTTATAATCTTTCTGCGGGTTCAAACTTTCTGTAACAGGTTGAAAATCTTTATTCAGAACCTGAAAACCTCTTGCTTTATAATTCTCAAAAACATTGGTTTGCGCGTATTCGTTCACCAGTTCATTCAGAATTACCAATACATTTGATGATTGCGGTTTGGCACTGAAATCCACAAACTCCTGCGGTGAGGTGGTCGCGAAAATTTTGACAGGAACATTTTTGCCGTCGATATTCAAATCACCGTCGGACATGCCATCCGGATAATTCTGTGCAAAAAATGCCTGCGAGAAAAACGCAAAGATTAAAAGAAAAATTCTGTAAAAAATACTATTCATAAAAATTATTTTACGGGTTTAAACTTCCTTCGGCGGAACCGGATCATAACCTTCGCCGCCCCACGGATGGCACCTTCCGATCCTTTTGATTCCCAGCCAAAAACCTTTCACCGGGCCATGAAGTTTCAGCGCTTCCACCATATAATGCGAACAGGTTGGCTGGTAGCGGCAGTTTGACGGTAAAAGTGGCGAGATAAACCATTGATAAATCCGGATCGGAACCAATAGTGGGAAGATTAATATTTTATTGAAAGTTGACCTCAAAGCATTGCAAAAATAACTTATTAATTTGAAATTAGGAATTTGCAAACTGAGATTTGCTAACTTTGAATTTTAATCAAAAAAAAATAAAAAATCCAGTTTAGAAAACCATTCAGAAACTATGAGATACCGCTACAACAACACTACGCTTATCTTAAATCTCGCTTTAGCTGTTCTGTGGTCCTACTATGGAATTTCAAGATTCGTGGATACCGAAGGAAAAGCCTGGACTGATTATTTGTTCCTCATTATTGGAATTCTATATATTGGCATTTTTTTGGTCCAGTATTTCGGAAAATATTTTGAAATAACGGATGAAAAAATCACTTTAACAGGACCGTTTTCGAAAACAGTTTACATTAAAGATTTGGTCGAAATGAAATATTATGCAGGAGATTTTACTTTTAAAACCAGAGAAAAGACCCTTAAAATTTCAAAAGATCAGATGAACAAGAGCGATGTGCCACAATTTGAAAAACAGTTTGAAAAAATCAAAGACACTTTACAATTTAATTTAAAATCTTGAACCAAAATATACCATTAGCAGAGCAACTTCGTCCACAAACCCTCGATGAAGTTTTAGGCCAGGAACACCTTACCGGAAAAACCGGAACAATCCGGAAAATGCTGGAAAATGACTCCCTGAATTCTTTAATTTTCTGGGGGCCGCCAGGAACCGGAAAAACGACTTTGGCTGAAATCATCTCTGAAAACTCGGGAAGGAAATTCTTTAAACTTTCTGCGGTTTCTTCTGGGGTAAAAGATGTTCGCGACGTCATCGAAGAGGCCAAAAAGCAGAATTTATTCTCCGGAAAATCGCCGATTTTATTTATTGATGAGATTCACCGCTTCAATAAATCGCAGCAGGATTCGCTTCTGCACGCTGTGGAAAAAGGCTGGATCGTCCTTATCGGTGCCACAACCGAAAACCCAAGTTTCGAAGTGGTGTCAGCGCTTCTGTCCCGTTCGCAGGTTTATGTTTTAAAGCCTTTGAGTTATGCGAAACTCGAAGAGCTTGCCGAGATTGCCTTGGCAAAATTCAATGACAATGAAAAAACAGATTTCAGTTTAAAAGACAAAGCGGCCTTCATCCAGTATTCCGGAGGCGATGCGCGAAAGCTGATCAACTCGGTGGAACTGGTTCTGAATCAGTTTAAAAACTCAAAAAAGAAAGAAATTTCCAACGAAGATGTGATGTCGGTTTTGCAGGAAAATATGGCGCTGTATGATAAGAACGGCGAGCAGCATTACGACATTATTTCTGCATTCATAAAATCCATGCGCGGTTCGGATCCCAATGCTGCAGTTTACTGGCTGGCGAGAATGCTGGCCGGCGGCGAAGACATTAAATTCATTGCCAGAAGAATGCTCATCCTTGCAGCGGAAGACATCGGTTTGGCGAATCCTAATGCGCTTGTAGTGGCTAACAACTGTTTCCAGGCGATCAACGTCATCGGAAACCCCGAGGCAAGAATTATTTTGAGTGAAACCGCGGTTTATCTTGCTGTTTCCCCGAAATCAAACTCCACATACACCGCAATCAATGAAGCCATGGCTTTTGTGAAACGCACAGGAAACCTGCCTGTTCCGCTTCACTTGCGAAACGCGCCAACCAAACTGATGAAGGATATGGATTACGGCAAGGATTATCAGTATGCACATTCTCACGAAGGCAATTTTGTCGACCTGGAATTCCTGCCGGAAGAAATCCGGGGACAGAAATTTTACAATCCGGGAAATAATTCAACCGAAAAGAAAATCCGGGAAGAGATGGAGAAAAAATGGAAGGGAAAATATTGAGTGAATGAATGAATATTTTTAAAATCAGAGGAAATTCTGATCAACAGATTACCCGTTTAAAAGATATTCATCGTAATGGCCCAGAAAATCGACCTCTGCGCCGATGCTTTTCAGTTCCTCGAGGGCATTTACAGAATGAATCGGGTCCCATTCACTGGCAACATTGATGAAAAAAAAATAATTCCCCAGATTTTTCTTTAATGTGCGGCTTTCAATTTTTGAAAGATTCATTTTGCGCCAGGCAAAAACCGATAAAACCTGATGCAAACCGCCGGCATGGTCTTCCGGAAGGGTGATGAGCAGCGAAGTTTTTTCAGATTTTTTTTCAAAATCCAGTTTCAACTGGTTGTTTGCTAAGCTGATGGCGATAAATTTCGTGTGGTTTTGCTCAAAATCCTGAATATTCTTATTCAAAATTTTCAAGCCATAAAGTTTTGCCGCGTAATGATTGGCGATCGCTGCGGTTTTCTCTTCGGGATGTTCAGAAATATATTTTGCCGACGCTGAAGTGGAATGATAATCCTGTCTTGGAATGCCTCTATAATTCTCCTCCAAGAAATGAAAACACTGAGCAAGGGCTTGTGGATGGGACAAAATTTTTGCAAAATCATTATGTTGAGGATGAACCATCAGCTGGTGCGAAATCGGCATGACAATCTCGGTTTCAATAAAAATACCTTTAAAATCGTAGAGATAATCCAAAGTCATGGAAACAGTTCCTTCTATCGAATTTTCCAGCGGAACGACGGCTTTTTCGCATTCTCCATTTTTCACGGCCAGGAAACAGTCGCGGATACTATATTTGGGAATTAACTCATCCGTTGGAAAAACCTGCCCGGCAGCTAATGAAGTGAATGATGCTTCAGGCCCAAGAAATGCTATCCTCATTTAATCTGCTTGATGTATTCGGGGCGTTTGTTTTCTTTTTGCTGAATTGTAGCTGGCGGAATTCTGCTGCCTTTTTTTGTTGCTTTATCAGCGGTGATGATGTTCAAAACTTTTGAAGAATCGTTATTGGTCACTACAATTTCACCAATCGCACCCTGATAAATTTCGGCTTTATTATTTTTTACCAGAAAACCGTCGATATAAACCGGTGTGTTATAATCCAAGTGATACATCGCATTCAGTGCGTGTAAAGGGACTCTTATAAACTGCTCCTGATATTTTTTCATCCTGATTTCTATAATTCCAAAACCTAAATGGTTTACAAAATCGTCAAGATTGGACGGATTACTTCCTGACTTATAAACGCTTACAGCTTCAATATTTGCAGGATCAATTTTCTGAGCGAAATCGTAGCTGGCGATGACACCGTCTAACAGATAAAGAGCTTTGTTTTTGGGGTCATCCTTCAGTTCATTTTGAGCAAAAGCGAAGAATGAAAAAGCCAGTAATGTGAGAGTGAAATATTTTTTCATAAAGCGAATTTAAATGAATTTATTAGATTTTTAACCATAAATGTGCGATGCCGGTATGAAAATTATTCTGATTTAATAACCTGTGTACATTCTGAAAATCCGTTGTTATTAAACGCCTGGACCTGGAAATAAGAGTTATGAGCACGATGGCCAGGATATCAGTGATTGCCTGCAGAATACCACAAGGATTAAAGGGGGCAGTTTCGACGCTCGCTGCGCTCGCGCCTGCTGAAGCTGGAAAGAACTTCCAGTCCCGATTGAACGGCCTGTCTGAGCTCTTTTTTGGTGGCTGAGGCTCCCGAAGCTGCCAAAAAAAGCGAGTAGTGAAAGCGGGCTGACAAGACCTAAAAATCCCTGGTCGTTCTGCTCCTAATTATTAATATCTTACCCCAAAAATGATTGGTTTTGATTATCTTTGCGAAACCTAAAAAAATAAGAAGAAAGATGAAATTTTTTATCGACACGGCAAACCTTGACCAGATCAGAGAGGCGCAGAATCTGGGCATCCTGGACGGCGTAACCACGAACCCATCGCTGATGGCGAAAGAGGGAATCAGCGGTACCGAAGCTATAAACAACCATTACAAAACGATTTGTGAGATTGTGGACGGTGATATTTCTGCAGAAGTTTTGAGTACGACTTATGATGAAATGATCAGGGAAGGCGAAGAACTGGCTGCCATACATCCCAATATCGTGGTGAAAATTCCCATGATTAAAGACGGCGTGAGAGCTTTGAAATATTTTTCTGACAAAGGCATCAAAACCAACTGTACGCTGATTTTCTCTGCCGGACAGGCGCTTTTGGCAGCGAAAGCAGGTGCGACGTATGTGTCACCGTTTTTGGGAAGGCTGGATGATATTTCGGTTGACGGACTGAACCTGATTGATGAAATACGCACAATTTATGATAATTACGGTTTTAACACGCAGATTTTAGCGGCTTCAATAAGACATTCGATGCACATTATCGACTGTGCGAAAATTGGTGCAGATGTGATCACTTCACCATTGGCTCCGATTTTGTCTCTGCTGAACCACCCGCTGACCGATAAAGGTCTGGCGCAGTTTGTAGAGGATTCTAAGAAGCTGTCTTAAGACATCAGTAATGGGAAATGAATAATGAGGAATAGCTTCGGCCCGCTTTGCGGGCCGAAGTTTTTTTATTGAAGCAAGTCTTTTTCGAGGATTTTTTGGGATTTATTCTTTAAAATCATCTGCATCTTTTCATTAAATTCTTCTTTACTTACCGTTTTTTGGACTTGTTTTCCGTTTTTGTCTTTTCTGGTTTCAGTAAGTGATTTATTTGAGGCAGCATTTGCAGGAAACAAGAACTTTTGTGGATCCTGAAGGTTTTCATTAAAGAGCTTTTTATACGTTGGATAGTCCACAGCTAATATTTTTCCTTCTTTTGGCCGATGTTCACTACGTGAGTAGTCGGGGGCGGATTTTAAATCTTTAACTGCAAAAAGCTGATAGTCGAAATTTTCAGATTCATCTGTTATCTTTACGATCAGCCCGGGAAGCCCGTGGAATTTATAAGGTCCATCCTGAATCATAATCTTTGGTGCAAACCAGGCTGTCCATTTCCTGCCATACATTTCGGTTTCTGCTTTTTGTACTTCGTAGCCTGCAATTACCGAAGTTTCTGGAGAAATCTGCCAATTGATCTGACGATTATCGGTGACTTTATAATTGTAAAGCCCAAGCTTTGTAAACAGATCGGTCTGAAAGTCCGGATATGTCTTGGTGATGTAATTTTTTGTAAAAACAATATTATCTAACTCCTTGTTACTAATGAAAAAATAACCCTGTTCCTTAAACTGCCTTTCGGCTTCAAGGTTTTTTAAAGAATCAATTTTGTGATTTTCAAAACTGTGAAATCTTGAACCTGAAATACCTACATCAAGAGCAAAGACTTCGGATTTTCCATAAGATTTGGAATCGTACAAAAACCGCTGATTCTGAGGTGAGTACAAAACGTAAATAAAAAGGAAAATTATAATTTTTTTCATCATATTATTCTTTCAGTAAATCGAGCTCCAGCGCATTATTGAATTTTTTTTGGTTTTCTTTAGCGGTTTTTTCGCGCTCACGAATCATTTGTTCGCCTGAAACTTCTACGCCGTTTTTCATCACTTTAAAGGTTGGATTTTCACTGATCATCAAACGCAGCGATTTTGCGGGATCTTTGCGGTTTTCCCAAAAGAGTTTTTTGTACTGAGCCTGAGTGATTTCCACGGGTTTTTCGGTGCGCTTATGTGTAGTATCGGTTGGGGCGACATCCTTGCGCACACCTTTTAATTCGAAAATATGCGATTCTGTTTTATCCTGAATTTTCACGATCAGGCCCGGCAATCCGTGGAATTTGTACGGCCCGTCGTGCACGGGAACGTCGGTGGTAAACCAGGCCGTCCATTTTCGGCCATACATTTCGGTTTCTGCTTTTTGAGTCTTGAAAGTTCCTATAGTTTCTGTTGCGGGTAGGATTTTCCAGTTCATTTTGCGGTCGTCTGAAATTTTATAATCATCTCCGGCGATATAATTATAAATGAAAGTCTTGAAATCCGGGTAAGATTTTTCAACCAAGTACCTTATGTTTCCTTTGTAAGTGTTGTTTACCAAAATGTTATTGGCTTGTACTGCAACCTGTTTTTTCAGTTCAGCGTACATTACCGAATCCGCTCTGTATTTTTCGTAACTGTAGAATTTTGAGGCTGATTTATTGAGGTCCAACACAAGCAGTTCAGATTTTACATCCTGACGGTTTGTGGAATCCTGAACGAATTTGTATTCGTAGATGAAGCGCTGGTTTTGTGCAAAAAGGTTTGCAGTAAAAAGTAAAATAATCAGGTGAAAGATTTTCATAGGTTTAAATTTCATTAAATATAAAAAAAATCCCAAACAGTAGACTGCACCCAAAAGTTTAGACAAAATTAAACAATATTCTCAAAGGAAAGAGTTCGGTACTGTACCGGACTCTTTCCTTTGAGATTGAGTCTTATTCTATCATTGTTGTAATAGTGAATGTACTTCACTATTTCCATCTTAAGTTCCTGAATGGAACCAAACTTTCTGGTATAAAACATTTCTGATTTTATTGTTCCAAAAAAGTTTTCTATCACCGCATTGTCCAAACAGTTTCCTTTTCTGGACATACTTTGAATAATACCTTTTTCTTTTAACAAGTTTTGGTAATGTTTCATTTGATACTGCCAACCTTGATCAGAATGTAGAATGATGTTTTGTGTAGATTTTACTTTTCTGAATGATTTCTTTAGCATCCTGATGATTTGGCTAAACACAGGTCTTTCAGATAGGTCAAAACTGACAATTTCACCATTAAATAAATCGATGATTGGAGATAGGTAAAGTTTATTACCCGATACATTAAACTCTGTAACATCAGTTGCCCATTTCTGATTAGGAGTGTCCGATTTGAAATTCCTCTGTAGAACATTGGGCGCAATTTTCCCTTGCTCTCCCTTGTAAGATTTATATTTCTTCACTCGAATAATACTCTTTAAACCTAATATTTTCATAAGTCGTAAAACAGTTTTGTGATTAATCAAAATTCCTTTTTCTTTCAAAAGCAAAGTAATTCTTCTATAGCCCAACCTTCCTTTGTGACGATGATAAATCTGCTTAATCATTTCTTTTATTTCCGCATATTTATCTTTCATTTGAAAGCGTTTTTGATAGTAATAAAAACTGCTTCTTGCCATCGATGTACAATGCAGCAGTACTGCTAAATCAAAGTCCTGCCTTAACTCTTCGATGGCTTTGGATTTTTCCTTTCCTGAATTAAGGCGTCTAACTTTTTTAAAATGGCGTTCTCGGCTTCTAAATAATAAATCCTCTCCAACAGTTCTTCCTCCCTTGTTAAGGGTTTGCCTGTTTTCTTTTTTTTTCGCTTGTAATTACTCATGGTTTTAGGTCTTCCCCTGGGTCTGTTTTCTAAACCTAAAATACCATTTTTTTTGTAATTACGCTGCCAACTAAGAATACTGGACTCCGCAGGAATATTAAACCTTCTCGACGCCTCTTTTAAACTTAAATTCTCTTTCTCAATTACTGATAAAATCTTTAATTTAAAATCTTTTGTGTAATGCCTATTGGAAAGCCGAACAAGTCCTGAAACTCCATAAAGTTCATAAAATTTTATCCATTTACGAACCAATGAACCACAAACTCCAATGCGTTTTCCTAATTCGTCTGTTCCAATGTCACCTTTGTGATATCTCTTTATAGCTTTTAATTTAAAGTCTACTGAATATTTACTTTTCCCCATAAAAAATGCCCCTAAAAAGTGTCTAACTTTTTGGGGGCAGTCCACAGTTTGGGATTTTATTTTTTTATTTTAGCAGTGACAAATCTATCTGGTTGTTATCTTTTTTGTTGCGTTCGACAGCGTTTCTTTCCATGTCGCGAACCATTTTAGCCATATCAAGTGGATTTCCGTTGGCATCGCGGACATCACGGATTTGCCCGGACGACATCATCTGCCGCATTGATTTGCCGGGGTCATTCCGGTTTTCCTTATACAGTTTGGCAAAAGTTTTATAATCGACCTCCATCTCCTTGTTGCTGAAAGTGAGTGAACCTTTAGTAAAATCTACAGGATTGTCATTCTTTTTCACGGCTTTCAGTTCCATCACGTGGGTTTGGTTATCGTTATAAACTTTAACGATCAAACCCGGCAATCCTTGAAATTTGTAAGGGCCGTCCTGAAGAGGAATTTCGGGTGCGAACCAGGCCGTCCATTTCCTGCCCTGATAAAAAGTTGTGGCTTTCTGGGCATCAAATTCACCAATTTTTTGCTTTTCATTTTCTATTTTCCAGTTCATTGGGGTCTGATCAAAAACTTTGTAAGTATCAGGACCGACTCTGGTATGAAGGTAGGTTTTAAAATCCGGATAAGTCTTTGAAACCGAGTAGCGCACAAAACCTTTTTGCACTGTCGTTGTAACCACTTTCATGGCTCCGGTTGTCCGGATTTGCTTTTCGAAATCCGCATAACGGATGGAATCCTGCTTATAAGTATCGTAGCTGTAATAGCGCGAGGACTGCGGCGTAACATCCAGAAACATCATTTCAGTTTTGGCGCTTTCCGCGTTGGTAGAATCACTCTGAAATTTATATTCGTAGATAAATCTTTGGTTCTGAGCAAAAATTACTGCTGAGATTAAAAGGAAAATTGGGATGAGATTTTTCATTGTGAAATTTTAAATTAAATATAGAAATTCCTGAAAAAAGGCAAACTTATTTAGTTGTGATTTTGATGACGTTAAACCTTTTACCGTCGGTATTCTTCTTGTCAATGTTTACTCCTTTTATTTGGTCGGACATCAAACTGTTCAGTTCTTTAGCAGTAGATAATTTCCCGTTTATATAGATTCTATCGTAAACACCTTCTTTAAAAGTCAAACTGTGCGGTTCATTGTTAAACTTTACAGGAGAATCTTTGGTATAAATCCAAATTTCGCCATTTGCAGTTTCTTTTTTCACATTGATGCTTTCAATATTTTGAGGAGAAATATCATTCCAGTCCCCATTATATTCCACTCCATTAAGGAACACTTTTGGTTTTTTTTGCGATTCTTTTGGTGCGAGGACAATATAATTTTTATCTCCTTTCAAAAAAGTCATGCGTTCTGCATTATCACTCCTCTTTGCTACTGCAGCTTTAGCGCTTTCTTCTGCGGCTTTTTTTGATTCTAAAGATGCTTTTACAGCTTCTTTACGCGCTTTTTCGGATTCTTTAATGGCGTTTGATCTTTCTTTTGCTGCATTTTCTGCTTCCTTAGCAGCGGCTTTTGCATCTTTTACAGCCTGAGCTGCGTCTCTTTTTACTTGCTCCGCTATTGCAATGTTTTCTTTTGCATCTTTTTCAGATCCAAGTTGAAGTATAGTGCCAGCTCCTTCCATCGCTGTTTCCGATTTTTTTACTTCATTTTTCAAACTTGGATTATTTGACCAATCCGGATTATATTTTTCAATAAGTTTACGGTATTCACCTCTTTCGCTTTCAGCCGCAGAAAAAAGCTGCGCCCTGTAAACGCCCAAATCTCCCCTTTCCCCAAATAGCTTATCACCTGTATTGCCTGGAGAATAAGTCAGGTAAGAAGTTACCATATCTCGATTAAATTTATTTTTTTCAACAAAATCCAGAAATTCTGATTTTGAAACTTCCTTTGCTCCGATTATAAAAAGCGCCTGCTCAGATGCATTTTTTGCGGCGTTATAATCTGATCTTTCGCTATCGTTTATTTCAACCAACTTAGCCGTTATGCTTTTCTTTATGGTATCATTTCTAGTTTCAGACAGTCGAGCTTCAATCTCTTTATTCGTTTTCTCAATCTCTTTATTCTTCGCGTTCACCGCATACACAAATGCAAGGGTAAAAACGAGCGGCAATGCTAAGATCCTGTGCGCATAACCAAATTTAGTTTTGGGTTTCTGTAACATTTTTAATCTTTTTTTGAGGTTTGAATTTAAAAATGGATTGGTTGCGGGAATCACCGTTCCGGAAAAGTGACTCGCCAAAAGCATCTGCGCAAATGCCTTTGTATCCATATGTTTCACGGCTTTTTTATCAGCCAGGTATTCGTGTATCAGGTTGATTTCTTTTTTGATGAACCAAAACACCGGATTGAACCAGAAAATCCCGGTCGCCAGTTCCATAAAAATCTTGTCGTGCGTGTGTTTTTGCTCTATGTGCACCATTTCATGCTTCAGAATCTGGCGTCCCAAATCTGAATTGATGAGGATTGAATTCTTCCAGAATAAATTTTTAAAGAAGGAAAATGGTGCATTTTCAAGATTGGTTTGGTAGAAAGAAATTCCTTCTGCTTCTTCTTTTGGGAACTGCTTTTTGAATTTGTTGATTTTTAAAATTCCAAGCATGAAACGCCCTAAAATAAAGAGAGAAACCAATCCAAAAGCGACAATAATAAGTCTATAATAAAGGAAATCATCATTATTAGTTTTTATAGGATTTGTAGAATTAAATTTTGCAAAAAGCCTGTAAATATCGCTGCTCATTTCCATCGTAAAATAAGAAACCTTCAGCAGCGGCAGCAAAATACTGACTAAAACCGCCGACAAGAGATAAAAACGGTTGTAGTGGTGAAACGTGCGGTTCCGCAACGCAAGATGATAGTAGCCAAACATCAGCGCCGAACACAGGATCATCTTTCCCAAATATAAAATCAGAGCTTCCATCAGTCTTTGTTTTTGAGTTCGTTCAGAAGCATTTCCAGGTCTTCCAAGCTCATTTCATTTTTCTCTACCAGGAAAGAAACGGCGTTGGTATAGGAACCGGAAAAATAATTCTTTACCAGACTTTTAATGGATTTTCCGCTGTACTGTTCTTTGGAAACGAGAGGAAAATACTGGTGTTGCCGCCCGTGGACCTCGTAATCCACAAAGTTTTTTTCTTTCAAAACTTTCAGAATCGTGGAAACGGTATTGGTGTGCGGTTTCGGTTCCGAAAACTGGTCCAGAATGTCCTTAAGAAAACCTCTTCCGACGTTCCACAGATGCTGCATCACCTGTTCTTCTGCTTTTGTAAGTTGTGGAATTTTCATTTGCTGCACACTTTATTTTCAAAATAAGTCCAATACTATATCACTAAAGTATTAGTTATACAAATGTAGAATTATTTTTTAAACTAACAACTATTTTATTAGTTATTAATGAAAATAAAATATAAATATTTGATTTAAAGAAAGATAAAACTAGGAATTCTTTTTTAGAACTGCCAGATACTGGTTATTTTCATCCTCAAAGACAATTTCGGAATACCAGTTTTCTTCAGTTGCGATTTTTCTCATGGTATTCTGATCCAAATAAAGCCATTGGAACCAGTCCGTAAGTTCCTGCGCATATTCATAGCGGCATTTCACTTCACCGTAATAATGATTTTCAGGCATTTCAACATCTTCATACATATAAGAAATGTCGCAGGAATCGAAAATGATTCGTCCACCCGGCGTGAGCAAACTCTCAGATTTTTTAAGAAAATTTTTAAAGCCTGAAACTGTAGAAGAAATTCCGATGCCATTCATCAGCAACAATAACGTATCGAATTTTTCATTTTTAAAATTGAAAATGTCTTCACAAACCACCTGGTTTAGACCTCTGTCATTAATGACTTCACAGGCATTGGGAGAAATTTCCAAAGCCGTAATGTCAAATCCCCTGTTTTGAAGTTCCAAAGCGTGAGAACCGGCTGCAGCACCGATATCCAGTATTTTTCCCTCACAAAGTTCGAGCGCTTTTTGCTCAAGTTCCGGCATTTTGTTGTAATTCCTGAAATAGTAGGACACCGGCATTTCCACTTTAGGCCCGAACATATCGTGAACAAAAAGTTTATGCCGTTTTTTTCTATAATGATAATCGTGGATGGCTTTGCCGGGAAGATCGGTCATAACACTGAAATTAAAAAACGCTTCAGTAAAACCTGAAGCGTTTGCTTAGTAGCGGGGACACGACTCGAACGTGCGACCTCCGGGTTATGAGCCCGACGAGCTACCTACTGCTCTACCCCGCGGTATATTTTTATAAATTTCCAGAATCCGCGCATTTTGGAAATTTGTATCGCTTAGTAGCGGGGACACGACTCGAACGTGCGACCTCCGGGTTATGAGCCCGACGAGCTACCTACTGCTCTACCCCGCGATATTGGACTGCAAAGATACAAAAATTTTGCCAAGAGTCAAGCACAAACACGAAAATTCTTTATTGATCAGTTTTTCATAACTTTGTTGAATGGCAAAAATTCTGAAAATTTATCCTGAAAATCCGCAGGAAAATCTTATTAATGAGGTGGTTAAAACCCTCGAAAACGGAGGGCTTATCATCTACCCTTCCGATACGGTTTATGCTTTGGGCTGCGATATCAACAACATCAAGGCGATGGAAAAACTTGCCCAGATCAAAAAAATAAGGTTGGACAAGGCACAGTTTTCTATTATGTGTAATGACCTGAGCCACCTTTCTGCATTTACAAAGCCGATTAATACGGCAGTTTTCAGACTGTTAAAAAATCATGTCCCAGGGCCGTTTACATTTATTCTGGAGGCCAACAAAAACCTGCCACTTGCCTATAAAGGGAACAAAACCATCGGAATCCGTGTGCCCGACCATCCGATTCCCCAACTGATTGTTGAAAAATTAGGGCATCCAATTGCCTCTACTTCAATAAAAGATGATGATGAAGTGATTGAATACACCACGGATCCGGAACTCATTGTCGAAAAATATGACCATTTGGTTGATATCGTTATCGATTCCGGTTACGGCGACAATCTGGCTTCAACAATCGTTGATGTTACTTCCGGTGAGCCTGAAATCATTCGCGAAGGAAAAGGTGTGCTGTAGGTATAAATTAAAGAATTGAGGAATTTATGAAGATCGTTACATCTCCCGCAAAATTGATGAACATTGAAAATTCTACAGAATTTCTGAAACCTACAACTCCGAAATTCATAAATGAAGCGGAACTGATACAGTCTTATCTCAAAGAAAAATCCCCGAAATATTTATCGGAATTAATGGAAATCTCGGCAAAACTGGCAGATGAAAACTGGGAACGGAACCAGAACTGGAAATCAAATCCCAAACCCAACGAAAGTGCTCCGGCACTTTTTGCGTTTACCGGAGAAGTTTACAGAGGTTTGGATGCTAAATCACTGAATAAGGAAGCGGTGGATTACCTTCAGAAAAACTACCGGATGCTTTCGGGGCTTTACGGCTTGCTGAGACCGTCTGATAAAGTGATGCTTTACCGCCTGGAAATGGGACGGAATTTTGAGTTTGAGCACTACAAAAACCTGTACGAATTCTGGAAAGAAAAAATCACCTCCCAACTCAACAGCGAACTGAAAGCCAATGATCTGGTTTTGAATTTAGCCAGTGCAGAATATTTTAAAGTCATCGACAAAAAGAAACTGAAAGCTCCCGTAATCGATTTTGATTTCTATGAAATGAAAAGCGGAAAACCCAAAACCATCGTGGTTTACACCAAACACGCGAGAGGTTTGATGGTAAGGTACTGCGCAGAAAACAATGCAAAAACCTTAAGCGATGTAAAGGCTTTTAACCTGGAAGGTTACCGGATTGACGAAGACTTATCTAGCGATAAAAAATTGGTTTTTACACGCTAAGCAGTTTTGGCTTTCAGAAAATGACAGTTTCAGAATTTAAAAACTATTTCAGGGAACAGCTTTCAGAACTTTATACGCCTTCCGAAAGCGAGGAACTGTTTTATATTTTTGCGAAAGATATTTTAAACAAAGATAAATTTGAAATCCGGCGCTTAGAAAATCTAGAACCCGAAATCAGCCAGCAATCGGCTTTTTATAACCATTTGCTCCAGTTGAAACTTGGCAAACCGTACCAGCAAATTTTAGGTGAATCCGAATTTTTTGGGCTGAAATTTTTCGTGAATGAGCATGTTTTGATTCCAAGACCAGAAACTGAAGAAATGCTGGAACTGGCGATTGGCAAGATCTCAAATCTCAAATCTCAAACCTTAAATCTTAAAATTCTGGATATTGGGACCGGAAGCGGAATTATCCCCATTGTTCTGAAAAAACATTTTCCCAACGCAGAAATTTCAGCGATTGATTATTCTGAAAAAGCCCTGGAAGTTGCACGAAAAAATGCGGAGTTCCATCAAACGGATATCAACTTCATTCACCAAAATTATTTGGAAAACAAATTGATGGCAACTTATGACGTCATCATCTCGAATCCACCTTATATCGGGATTGATGAAGTGCATGAAATCTCTGACTCGGTAAAGGATTTCGAACCACATTCAGCCCTCTTCTCACCTACTTCGGACGCACTTATTTTCTACCGAAAAATTGCGGAAGACGCCCAAAAACATCTCTCTGAAAACGGAATGATTTTCCTGGAAATTAATCAGAAACTGGGTAAAGAAACTTTGCAGTTATTCAAAGATTTTCCCGAAAGTAAACTGGTAAAAGATTTGTCGGGTAACGACCGGTTTGTTTTTGCCGCTAACCAATCCTTCAAGGATTTGAAATCCCTGAAGGATTAGCATCACCATCACCCAATACGTTTCTTCACAAACACCATATAACTCATATAAATAAGCGGAAGCGCCATAATTCCGAGGTATAAAGCATTTTTTATTGCCATTTCCGGTAAAGTTGCGACAGCGTAAACCAACCCAAAAAATGCACCGCCCAAATGTGCTGCATGACCGATATTATCGTGCTGGCGCGGATTCAGCATCATATAAACCGAATAACCGAAATACAAAAGCCCAAAAATATAGCCCGGAATCGGAATCGGGATGAAGAAAAAATAAATCCCGATCTGTGGATACACCGCGATTGCGGCAAAGAGAATTCCCGAAACACCTCCACTGGCACCAATTGCCGAATACCAGCCCTGCTTCTGATAGATAAATAATGAGAACAGATTCCCCAGCAAAATGGAACCCAGATATATGGTCAGAAACCCAATCTCTCCAAAAGCTTCAATTACAATCGGCCCAAAGAAATAGAGCGTGAGCATATTGAACAGCAAATGCATAAGGTCGGCGTGAAGGAAACCTGCAGAAAGCAGACGGATGTAATCTCCGCGCTGAATCGCTCCTACATTGAACTTGTACCTCTCGAAAATCGAAGTATTGTTGAACGCAATAAAGCTGATGAGTGCAGTAACTGCGATGACGATTAATAAAACGGTGCTCATAATTTAAATTTTAAAATTTTTTAATCACATAAGACATAAAAGTACCTGTGGTTATAATGAAAACATTACTTTAAAAAGGTACGCAAAGCGAAATCAAAGATTTACCGATTTCCTTGAAATCTTAAATTTTTTCAAAAAAATCTTTTGTGTCTTTTGTGTTTTTTCTACTCTTCATCAAAAAGGCTGCCGATGGTTCCTTCCTCCGGAAAGTCTTCGTCCTTCACATCGTGGTCGATAAACGAAATATGGCCTTCCGTAGATTCCACCTCATCGAAGCCGGGATTAATATCCTCTTCCGGTTCCGGAATAGTTAAGTTGATGGCTTTCACCTTACTTTTGGTGAGTTGGTTCCCGATGGCTTTAATGCCTTTCACGGCGATGAATTCATCGATATTGATGGTCTCGGGCTCTTTTTCCTTGCCTTTTTCTTTGGCGAAAATCAGTTCGGCCGTGGCATTGTTGGCGGTAATTACCAGTTCAATAAACGATTTCGGATGTTCGGACGGCATAAAGGTCTGCATGTTGTTCGTGGCTTCAAAAAGGAAACGTTTGATATAGTAAATTTCCTTTTCGCCGTCGAAATAAATACAGGTTACAGGCTGCTCCGGATTCCATTTTTCGAGAATCAGATAGTCATCATCGAAACGGTTCATCAGATCAAATGAAACGAGTTTTGCCTCGCCGTTTGCATTGATCGTCAGGATTTTATCATCCCCTTTAAAATTTCCGAGGAAAGTTCCGCGGGCATCAACATTTAAGCGGCGCACGGTTTCATCGAACCAAATTTTTCTCGGCGCCAGTGTGGAAACACCCTGCTCTTTCAGATCGACTTTTTTTACGGCATATTTTGTTACAAGATTCCCGCGTGAATTTCTGCCTTTAATCGCAAGTTCGGAAAAATCAATATCAATCTTCGGTTTGCGGATTCTGGCGTTTGGCTTTAATAAAACACTTACCAGTTCGGCCTCACCATTAGGATTTGCTGAAAAATACAGCGTTTCCGAGCCTTTTTTTTCTGAAGCCAGCGGATAATCGGTATTTCGGGTGACGGCCGTTACTGAAAAACGTTTCATATAATACGGACCGTCTCTGCCTTCTCGGTAAATCATATTGTAAACGGTGCGTGCATCGCCTTTTTTCCAGATTCCAACGTGCAGAATGTCTTTTCCGACAAAGGTTTTGGCTTCCACTTTCACCACTTTCATCGTGCCGTCTTTGCGGAAAACGATAATATCGTCGATATCCGAACAGTCGAAAAGATACTCGTCACGTTTCAGGGAAGTTCCGATGAAGCCTTCTTCGCGGTTTACGTAGAATTTTTCGTTGGCAACGGCAACTTTTGTCGCATCGATGGTATCGAAAACCCGGATTTCCGTTCTGCGTTCCTTGTCCTTGCCGTATTTTTTCTGAATATTGGTGTAATACTCAATGGCGTAAGTAATCAGGTGCTCCAAATTGTGTTTGCATTTCGCAATTTTATCTTCCATGGACGCGATCGTTTCCTTGAATTTATCAAGGTCGAAACGTGAAATTCTCTTGATGCGGATTTCCGTCAGTTTCACGATATCTTCTTCGGTTACGGTTCGCAGAAGGTGTTTTGTGTGCGGTTTCAGGCCTTCTTCAATGGTGGTTAAAACATCTTCCCACGTTTTCACTTCCTCGATGTCGTGATAGATTCTGTTTTCGATGAAAATTCTCTCGAGTGATGCAAAATGCCAGCTTTCCTGAAGTTCGTGCAATTCGATTTCCAGTTCCTTTTTAAGCAATGACACCGTGTGATCGGTATTCATCCTCAAAATTTCCGAAACGGAAAGGAACATTGGCTTATCCCCTACAATCACGCAGGCATTCGGTGAAATGGAAACCTGGCAATCCGTAAAAGCATACAGCGCATCAATCGTTTTGTCGGGCGAAACATCACTGTGAAGATGAATCAGAATCTCAACCTTATCGGAAGTATTGTCTTCAATTTTTTTGATTTTAATTTTCCCTCTTTCCGTGGCTTTTACGATGCTGTCGATAATTTCGCCGGTATTTTTAGAATACGGAAGTTCGGTTATCGCCAGCGTATTTTTATCTTTCTGAATAATCCGTGCTCTGGCGCGCACTTTTCCGCCGCGTTCGCCGTCGTTGTATTCGGCTACGTCGAGCATTCCGCCGGTAAGAAAATCCGGGAAAATCTGGAATTTTTTGCCTTTCAGATAGGAAACAGAGGCATTAATTAACTCGTTAAAATTATGCGGCAGAATTTTCGTGGAAAGCCCGACGCCAATTCCTTCAACGCCCTGGGCTAAAAGCAGAGGGAATTTTACCGGTAAATCGATGGGTTCGTTATTCCTTCCGTCGTAGGATTTTGCCCATTCGGTGGTTTTCGGATTGAAGACAACTTCAAGCGCAAAAGGTGTTAATCGCGCTTCGATATAACGGGCTGCTGCTGCGGAATCTCCGGTGTAAATGTTTCCCCAGTTTCCCTGGGTATCGATCAAAAGTTCCTTTTGCCCGATCTGCACCATTGCATCGGTAATGGACGCATCTCCGTGCGGATGGTATTTCATCGTATTTCCGACGATATTGGCCACCTTGTTGTAGCGGCCGTCTTCCAGTTCGCGCATCGAGTGCATGATCCTCCGCTGCACCGGCTTGAAACCGTCATAAACCGACGGAATGGCGCGGTCGAGAATTACATACGACGCATAATCCAGAAACCAGTCCCTGTACAGGCCGGATACTTTTTTTAAACTCTCTCCTTCGTGTAAATGTTCTTCTGTCATTTATATTTTTCTGCACAAATGCAAATTTTCTTTATTCTCTTTGATCACTTTATCCAGCGAATATTTCAAATCCCGCAATTCCTTGTCAGTGAGGTAAGAAATATCATATTTAAGGATAATTGAATGATTTTTCTTGCTTGAAACCGTAATATAAAGCCGCTTTAAAATACCCGCATTCACTACCTCATATTTCTGCAGTTTATACTTTGGAAATTCATCACTAACAGGCCTATTTAAAAATGTTATTATATTTCGGTTTTTAAAGTTGAGTGCTTCACCATCGCTGTCATATTCAAAAATCTGTCTTCCGCGGAGGTAGTAACTAACTAATAATAAGGTAGGGACAATTAAAAAAATATAACTTTCCCAACCAAAAATATCGAACTTATATCTTTCGAGCAAAAAAGCTGCAATTCCACACACGAAAAGCATGAGGAAAAATGTATTTAAAAAGTTATAAAATCCTGCCTTATTACGGTTGCTCAGTCTCATTTCTTAAGCATCAGTATCTTCCAGTTTTTCTTTCTTATCAATTTCCGGGTCTTCCACCACAAGGTTTTGGAGAATGAATGACTGGCGGTCTGGGGTATTTTTGCCCATATAAAATTCCAAAAGTTGTTCAATGGTTTGGTCCTTGCCCAAAAGTACGGGCTCCAGTCGGATATCTTTACCTATGAAATGTTTGAATTCATCAGGGGAAATCTCACCAAGCCCTTTAAACCGGGTGATTTCAGGATTTTTTCCGAGTTCGTTCAGCGCTTTTATCCGTTCCGCATCGGTGTAGCAATATCTGGTTTCTTTCTTATTTCTCACCCTGAATAAAGGGGTCTGAAGAATGTAAAGATGTCCGTTTTTAATTAAATCCGGGAAGAACTGCAGGAAAAAAGTAATCATCAGCAGGCGGATGTGCATCCCGTCAACATCAGCATCTGTAGCGATAATTACCTGATTGTACCTTAAATCTTCCAGAGAATCTTCAATATTCAACGCGGCCTGCAGAAGGTTGAACTCTTCGTTTTCGTACACCACGCGTTTCGTTAATCCATACGAATTCAGAGGTTTTCCGCGCAGTGAAAAAACCGCCTGAGTTTCCACATCACGGGATTTGGTAATAGAACCGGATGCAGAATCGCCCTCGGTAATGAAAATCTGCGATTCGGCTTTTCTTGCGGCTTTCTGATCGTTGTAATGCTGTCGGCAGTCGCGCAGTTTTTTATTGTGAAGTGAAACTTTTTTTGCTCTTTCACGGGCTAATTTCTGGATGCCGGAAAGTTCTTTGCGCTCACGTTCTGAAATAAGAATTTTCTTCTGAATGGCTTCGGCAATTTCAGGGTTTTTGTGTAGATAATTATCGAGTTTGCTTTTCAGATAATTAATGGTGAAAGTCTTGATGGTTTCGAGTTCGTTACCGTCTTTGTCCTGCCCCATTGTTGTTGAACCCAATTTTGTTTTGGTCTGAGACTCAAAAACAGGATTCCCAACATTAATATAAACCGCACCGATAATTGCTTTCCTGATATCCGAGGCTTCAAAATTCTTTCCAAAAAATTCGCGGATGGTTTTTACGTAGGCTTCTTTGAAAGCGTTCAAATGCGTTCCGCCCTGCGAAGTATATTGTCCGTTAACAAAGGAAAAATAAGTCTCCGACTGTGACTTGTCTGAATGCGTCACCGCAATTTCCATATCTTCATCTTTGATATGAATGATCGGGTATACGATTTCTCCGTCGATTTCCTCTTCAAGAAGGTCCCTCAATCCGTTTTGGGATTCGAAGACCTCGCCGTTGTAATATATTTTTAAACCTAAATTCAGGTAAGTGTAATTCCGAAGCATACGCTCTACATACTCACTACGGAATCTGTAGTTTACAAAAATGGTTTCATCAGGAATAAAGGTGATTTCGGTACCGTTTCTCTCGGTAGTTTCGGCTTCATCGTGCAGAGTTTCCAGTTTACCTTCACGAAATTCTGCCCGCCGCATTTTCCCGTCACGTACAGATTTTACCTGAAAATATTCTGACAAGAAGTTTACGGCTTTTGTACCCACACCGTTCAGACCGATTGATTTTTTGAAGGCGCCATCATCGTACTTACCGCCAGTATTCATTATGGAAACTACATCTACGATTTTACCCAGCGGAATACCACGGCCAAAATCGCGAACGACAACTTTACCGTCTTTGATTTTCACCTCAATTCTTTTCCCGAACTTCATACGGAATTCATCGATCGAGTTGTCGATGACCTCCTTCAGCAAAATATAAATTCCATCGTCCACCGCCGAGCCGTCGCCCAGTTTCCCGATATACATCCCGGGACGCAGCCTCACGTGCTCGCGTGGCTCGAGTGTTTTGATGTTGTCTTCGGTGTACTGTACCGTGTTGTTTTCTACCATAAACCCTTTTCTCCTCTATAAAATCAATAACTTACAAATATACTGAATTGACTTTTTTGAATAAAATATTGTGGAAAAGTTTTAATGACAGGAAGGTGGAAACAATATGGAGGATGGAGGTTGCAAGCAAAAAAAGCGAACATTACGTCCGCTTTGTTTTAGTCTTTAATTTTTCTGTATTCAAAATCCTATTCCCACTCGATCGTTGCAGGCGGCTTACTGGAAATATCGTAAGCGACGCGGTTGATGCCTCGCACTTCGTTAATCATGCGGTTTGAAACGTTTTCCAGGAATTCCCAGGGTAATTTACTGAACGTCGCCGTCATAAAATCGATCGTGTTTGCAGAACGTACTACTGCGGTATATTCGTAGGTTCTCTCATCGCCCATCACCCCGACAGATTTTACCGGAAGTAAAACTACAAACGCCTGGGAAACTTTGTCATAAAGTTTGTTGGCATACAGCTCTTGGATGAAAATATCGTCAGCTTCCTGAAGAATTTTTACTTTTTCGGCATCCACTTCACCTAAAACACGGATTCCAAGACCTGGGCCCGGGAACGGGTGACGGTATACCAAATGATGCGGAATTCCCAACTCCTCACCTACTTTTCTTACTTCATCTTTAAAAAGTTCGCGCAAAGGTTCCAGAAGCTGCAGCTTCATTTCTTCCGGCAGACCGCCCACGTTGTGATGCGATTTTATTACCGCAGAAGGCCCTTTCACCGATTGAGATTCTATAACATCAGGATAAATGGTTCCCTGCGCGAGAAATTTGGCACCTTCAAATTTATGGGATTCTTCATCGAAGACTGCTACAAACTCTTTACCGATAATTTTTCTTTTTTCTTCCGGGTCTGAAACGCCTTTCAGTTTTGATAAAAATCTTTCGGAAGCATCCACCATATCGATATTCATGTGGAAATGCTCGCCGTAGTTTTCCATAACTTTTTCACCTTCATCTTTGCGGAGAAGCCCGGTATCTACAAAAATACACTGGAGCTGGTCGCCAATGGCTTTATGAATAAGCACCGCGGCTACGGAAGAATCTACGCCGCCGGAAAGCCCGAGAATTACTTTCTCGTCACCTACTTTTTCGCGGATTTCAGCTATGGTGCGGTCGATATACCCGGTGAGTTTCCAGTTTTTTTCGGCTTTACAGATGTTCAGTACAAAATTTTCAAGCATTTTGGGACCTTCTTCGGTATGTGTCACTTCCGGATGGAACTGGATTGCGAAAATATTTTTCTTTTCATTGGCCATTGCCGCAATCACGCCGCTTCTGCCGGAAATTTCAAAACCTTCCGGAACCTCTTCCACCTCATCGAAGTGGCTCATCCATACGGTAGATTTACGGGGAACGCCTGTAAATAACGGATTGCTTCTCACAATTTCGAGTTCAGCTTTTCCGTACTCTCCTTTTACGCCTTTTGATACTTTACCGCCGAGAAGGTGGGCTGTAAGCTGCATACCATAACAGATACCAAGAAGGGGAATTCCGGAATCGAAAAGTTCTTTTTCAACCAAATGAGCATCTGGTGCGTTTACGGAGCTTGGACCACCGGAAAGAATGATCCCTGCAGGTTTTTTTGCTAAAATTTCGTCCAATGGCGTATTGAAAGGAACGATTTCGGAATAAACTTCCATCTCGCGGATTCTGCGGCCAATGAGCTGATTATACTGGGAACCGAAATCTAATATGATAATACCGTTGTTCATTTATTTTTTTGTGTGGTTTGAAGTTTGACTCCTATCTTCCTGCGGCAGACAGGTTTTCAGGCTTTCAGGCGGGGAGATTTTTTTGTAAATCTGTTTCATTTGTCCGACTCTTTTCTTTTGAAGCCGGATCGTAACCAGCCCCGATTGAACGGCCTGTTTGAGCTCTTTTTTGGTGGCTGAGGTTCACGAAGCCACCAAAAAAAGCGAGTAGTGAAAGCGGGAATCAGCTCCTAAATAAAAAGGACGCCGATTACGCCCTTTCCTTTTTTAGAACTGTGCGATATCTTCTCTGTAAAACGCATAATCGAAATGCAGCGGCAACGCGTCTCTGTAAACTTTCTGTCTGGCTTCCTCCAGCGTTGGCGCCGTAGCCACCACGTTGATCACACGCCCGCCGGTGGTGTAAATGCCGCCCGCTCTTTGGGTAGCTCCGGCAAAAATAACGTCGCTGCCGCTCACTTTATCCATCCCGGTAATCTGGAAACCGGTTTCGTATTTACCTGGATAGCCGCCAGAAGCCATAACGAGGCATACCGCGCTTTCGTTTTTAAATTTCAGTTCTATTTCTTTTCCATCGATACAATCGTTGATGGTATCGATCAGGTTGTTTTCAAGCAGTGGCAATATCACCTGAGTTTCCGGATCGCCGGAGCGCATATTGTACTCGAGGAGGTGACAGCCTTTATCGGTAACCAAAAGTCCGAAGAAGATGAAACCGGTGAACCTGAGACCTTTATCTCTCATTCCGTTTAATGTGGGCTGCAGGATGTTGGTTTTGAAATCTTCGAAATGCTCCGCAGTGAATTCCGGGCTTGGCGCTACGCTTCCCATTCCGCCCGTATTTGCGCCGCGGTTTCCGTTGCCGACTTTTTTATAATCTTTTGCCGGAAGGCACGGATAAAGATCATTACCGTTGGAAAAACAGATGATTGAAGCTTCGAAACCTCTCAAATAATCTTCAACCACGATTTGGATTCCGGCATCGCCATAAATCTTGTCGATCATAAAATCGTGGATGGTTTTCAAAGCTTCGTCCTTGTCATTTGCAAGCACAACACCTTTACCCTGCGCCAAACCTGAAGCTTTGATGATCAGAGGAAAGTTCTGGTTATCCAGATATTCCCGAGCTTCAATATAAGAGTTAAAGATGCGGCCGGAAGCAGTTTTGATGCCATAATCCTGCATAAATTTCTTAGAATAAGCCTTGCTGCCTTCCAGTTTTGCTGCATTTTTATCCGGACCAAAGATTTTGAGACCTGCTTTTTTAAATTCATCAACGATGCCCTCCACGAGGTAAGCTTCCGGGCCTACAATGGTAAGGTCGATGCTTTCTTTTTTGGCAAAATCAACCAGGTCTTTAATATCTGATAAAGAGATGTTTTTCCCGTATTTTTCGGTGGTCGCGTTACCTTTAGCAAAAAACATCTGAGTTACTCTGCTGTCTTCGGATAATTTTTTTGCAAAAGCGGCTTCGCGCCCGCCGTTACCTATGATTAATATTCTCATATGGAAGTTTATTTTTTTAAGTATTTACAAATTTAAGGTTTTGAGGAATGAAAACAAAGTTTTTAACGGTTACACCAGGGTACAATGGATGCCTTTGGTGTGATGTTATTAATGCAGGAAATGCCTCATTCCTGTAAGCATCATCGGGATTTTGTGCCCGTTGGCCGCATCGATGGAATCCTGGTCTTTCACAGAACCGCCAGGTTGGATGATGGCTTTGATGCCTTCCTGAGCGCAGAAATCTACCACATCGCAGAACGGGAAAAAAGCGTCTGAAGCCAGCACCAAATCGCCGCTGAATTTTTCCTTGGCTCTTTCCACCGCCTGTTGTGTGGCCCAAATTCTGTTCACCTGTCCACCCCCGATTCCCAAGGCCTGAATGCCGTTGGAAACCACGATGGCGTTGGATTTTACATATTTCACGACTCTTTGCGCGAAAAGCAGGGCGTTTTTCTGTTCTTCGGTTGGCTGAACCTCGGTTACAACTTTAATATCATCCGAAAACTCGGAATCGTTGTCCTGCACGAGCATTCCGCCGTCGATTTTCACCCAGGTCTGTTTATCGGAAACCGGGTTTTTAATTTTGATAATTCTCAGATTTTTTTTCTTTCTTAAAATTTCCAAAGCATCGTCGTCAAAATCGGGTGCCATCACAATCTCCAGGAAGGTTTTGTTGAGTTCTTCGGCAGTTGCAGCGTCGATTTTGAAATTCATCGCCACAATTCCGCCGAAAATGGAAACCGGATCACATTCAAATGTTTTGGTGTAGGTTTCCAAAGGTGTGTTTCCGATGGCAACGCCACAAGGCGTGGAATGTTTCACCGCACAGCAGGCCATCTCGTTTTTAAATTCGTTCACGACTTTCCAGCAGAGATCCATATCACGCAAATTATTGAAGGACAATTCTTTGCCTCCCAAAATTTCAAAATCTTTCATTGCGCCGTTTTCGAAAGTTGAAGTGTAATATGCCGCAGTTTGGTGCGGATTTTCGCCATATCTTAAATCAGAAACTTTTTTGTACGAAGCGTTCAGATAGGTTGGATATTCCTCGTCCAGAAGCATTCTTGAAATCGCAGCATCGTACGCAGAAGTGAGATTGAAAACCTTTCCGGCGAGTTTTTTTCTGGTTTCTAAAGTGGTATCGCCGTTTTCAGACATTTCCTGCTGTACTTTGGCGTAATCTTCAACATCGGTAATCACTGTTACCGAATCGAAATTTTTCGCTGCGGAACGCAACATTGACGGACCGCCGATATCGATAAACTCAACTTTTTCTTCAAGCGAAATGTCTTTATTTACATTTTCAAAAAACGGATAAAGGTTTACGATTACCATATCAATCAGTCCGATTCCGTGTTGCTGAACAGTTTTCATGTGTTCTTCGTTTGAGCGAACTGCCAAAAGTCCACCGTGAACTATTGGGTGCAAAGTTTTTACTCTTCCGTCCAACATTTCCGGGAAA
The DNA here is from genome assembly GCF_900187185.1 of Chryseobacterium taklimakanense. Classification (NCBI taxonomy): domain Bacteria; kingdom Pseudomonadati; phylum Bacteroidota; class Flavobacteriia; order Flavobacteriales; family Weeksellaceae; genus Chryseobacterium; species Chryseobacterium taklimakanense. The sequence goes on along the minus strand of NZ_LT906465.1, from coordinate 2,736,865 downwards.
CTGGTGACTTCATCGATTTGAACCGGTTTTAAACCTGCGTCTTTCAAATGCTTGAAAGTTCCTCCGGTGGAGATGAGTTCATAGTTGTTCTGTTCTAAAAATTGTGCGAAATCAATAAGTCCTGATTTGTCAGAAACTGAGATTAATGCGCGTTTTTTTGACATTATATTATTTTTTATTTATTAAAATCTACTTTTTCGTAATTCAAAATTCCATCATCCCAATCCAACATCAGATAACCAAATGAGGAAGTATCTGCCTGATAATTTTTGCCGTACGGAATCTGGTAAGAAACGGCAGGGGCAATAATTTGGTTGATAAATTCTGAGGATTTTTCGTGATACTGATGGTAATGGCCGCAAATTAAATGCACCTTTTTCCCTGCTGAATTGATGATCTCTTCAACATCTTTCCGGTTTTTCAGAGGATGTTCCCTGTCCATCCACGTAACGATATCCAAGACCGGGTGATGGATGAAAATCACAGGACTGACTGCCGATTCCAGCCATATTTTCAAGTTTTCCTGCTGCTCTCTGTTGAGCCTGTACGAGGAAGTATCTAAAAAGACACAGTCGGATCCGCCGATTTTTAAAGTATAAAAAAGTTCCTGTTTAAATTCTGTTTTTGGGTAATATTTTCTGAAATTTTTAATTCTGTCGTGGTTTCCCAGAATTAATTCGACCTCAAAATCACGGGCATCAGCAAAAATGATTTCAAGAGCTTCTTTTTCGCCGAAATCGCCACCGAAGATTATTTTTCCTATGTTTTTTGCCTTCACATCATCCAGAACTGCCTTCCAGTTCTGAAGAGTATCCACACCTTTTTTTTCGACATTTTTTTCGAGCAGGTGAAGGTCTGTGATGAAGGCAATTCTATCCATTTAAAATTTTGTTTATGGCTTTCGGGAAAATCTCATATTCTATCTCGTGTACCTTTGCAGCCAGCGTTTCTGGGGTATCATTTTCATCTACCGGAACTTTTCCCTGCAGAATGATTTCACCTTCGTCGATCCCTGAAGTTACGAAATGTACACTGGCGCCACTTTCCTCTTCTTTAGCTTCTAAAACGGCGTTGTGAACATTCATCCCCCACATGCCGAAGCCACCAAACTTTGGCAGCAATGCCGGGTGTATGTTGATGATTTTTCCTTTAAATTTCTCGGTAAAATCACTGCTTAAAATCGAAAGGAAACCTGACAAAACAATCAGATCCGTGTTTTCAGGGATTATTTTTTCCAGATGTTCTGAAAACGACTTCCCGCGTTTAATGAGCTGATTTGGAATGTTTGCATGCTCAGCGCGCTCCAGCCCGTAACAGTTGCGGTCTGCAACCACCATTGAAATTTTGGCATTGGCAATCTCGCCGCTCTCAATACAATCGATAATACGCTGGAGGTTGGTTCCGGAACCGCTGACGAGGATAACTATATTTTTCATTTTGAACAACGTACAATGTAAAATGTACAATGTAAGTACCGTACTTTGTACATTGTACTTTTTACATTTACTTAAATCTAATCTTCTTGGAATCCTCTACTATTTCCCCAATCTCATAGGCATCGGGAAGCAATTCCAGAACTTTTGCAACGTACTGTTCATCGACCACAACAGTCATTCCCACGCCCATGTTAAAAGTGCCATGCATTTCCATTCTGTCGATATTTCCGCGTTTTTCGAGCTCAAGCATTACACTTGGAACCCTGATTTCAGATTCATTGATGCTCGCGCAAAGGCCTTCCGGAATAATTCTCGGAAGATTCTCAATCAAACCGCCGCCTGTGATGTGTGCAATTCCGCTGATTTCCACATTTTCCATCAGTTTTTTAATATCCTGATAGTACAGTTTTGTCGGAATTAAAAGCGTTTCATGTATTGGTTTTCCTTCAAATTCTTCGTTGAAGTCCGGGAAAATTTTTCTTACCAACGAAAATCCATTACTGTGAAAGCCTGAACTTGGCAGCGCGATGATTTTATCACCTTTCTTGATTTTGGACCCGTCAATCACCTGATCTTTCTCTACAATTCCTACACAGAAACCCGCCACATCGTAATCTCCCGGCTGATACATACCCGGCATTTCCGCAGTTTCGCCTCCAATTAAGGCACATTCATTGTCTTTGCATGCTTTCACCATTCCCATGACGATTTCTGCGGCTACATCTGCATCCAGCTTCCCGCAAGCCAGGTAATCCAGGAAAAACAGAGGCTTTGCACCGTGACATACGATATCGTTGGCACACATCGCGAAACAGTCTATCCCGATGGAACCGTAATTTTTGGTATCCAAAGCCACTTTCAGTTTGGTCCCAATACCATCGGTTCCGGAAACGAGAACCGGATTTTTATAGCCTCCGATTTCATAAAACGCCCCGAAACTTCCAAGATTGTTCAGCACATTTTTGTTATGGGTCTCTGCCACAGCAGATTTTATTTTGTCAACAGTTCTGTAGCCTTCTTCTTTGTCTACACCGGCAGATTTGTAAGTGTTGCTCATGATTACTTTTTACTTTTTTTATTTTATATAAACACAAAAGTTACCAAATGATCCCCAATTAAGAGGGACAAATTCTACATTCTTAAAAGCAGATCTGAAATCTGTGATTTCAATTTTGTGATCTCATCTGGAAGGATCACGGTTGCCTGTTCTTTTGTAACTTTTGTGGTTTTTAGCTCAAACAAAAAGCCGACAATCTTGCAGACGTCGGCTTATTATTATTTTGTGGCGCAATTTTCGTTTCCAAAATTTTGGAATTTATCCCTATCCGAAAATAATTTTTGCGCTTTCATTTTGCTTAAAATTAAGTTTTGCGAAAGTATAAAATTTTCAGCGATTTTAAAAGTGAAATTTTCGGTAAATTAAAATAAAAATCAACGGAAAACCGTATTTTTGTAAGTTAAAATTTAAAATTATGGCTTCAGGCTTTTTTGCTATCCTCGACGATATTGCTGCACTGATGGACGACATCGCAGTAACTTCCAAAGTTGCAACCAAACAGACCGCCGGTATCCTGGGGGATGACCTCGCTGTGAATGCGGAAAAGGCGACAGGCTTCCTTTCCTCACGCGAAATACCTGTGCTGCTTCAGATTATGAAGGGCTCTTTCATCAATAAACTCATCATTGTTCCGATTGCTTTTCTGCTGCAGTGGATGTATCCGCCCGCGATTAAAATTATTCTCGTTTTGGGTGGGCTTTATCTTGCTTTTGAAGGCGTGGAGAAGATGATCGAATATTTTTTTCATAAAAAAGAAGAAAGCGGTAAGGAAGTGATTGAAGAAATCGAAGCGCCCGGAACCAGCGGCGAGGCTGAGGAAAAATCAAAGGTAAAGTCTGCGATCACGACAGATTTTATCCTTTCCATAGAAATTGTAATCATAGCTCTGGGAACGGTCCTTAAGGAACCGCTGATGGTACAGATCATCACGGTTTCCATCGTTTCTATCATTGCAACTGTAGGTGTTTACGGAATTGTAGCACTGATTGTAAGGATGGACGATGCCGGTTTTAAACTGATTAAAAAGTCGGGACAAAAAGGTTTTCTGAATACTTTAGGAGAATTTCTGGTAAAAGCGTTGCCATGGGTGATAAAAGCGCTCGGCGTAATCGGTACTGTCGCTTTGATCCTGGTTGCCGGCGGAATTTTCGATCATAATATTGATTATCTTCATCACCTTTTGCCAAATGTTCCTTCGATGCTGAAACAGGCCATTTACGGAATCGTGGGCGGATTGGTAATGCTTCCGGTTTTTATACTGTTTAAAAGAGCATTTAAATTTGTGAAAAAAGCGAACTGAAAACTGGTTATAAAATAGAAAGCGTGGCTTCGGTCACGCTTTTTATTTTAATTTGCGTATGGCTTGAAGCGTTGGATTCTTTTATGGACTTTTTATTAAATTTATTAAGCTTCCATTTCCCAGCACGATTATGGATTGATATGAGATATTACGAGATCAATTTTCTCTTCCAGCTCGGCTCTTTTCTCTTCGTCGATGATGCCTTTTCCTTCCTCAAAAGTTTCTTTGAATTTAGGGAGGACAAAATTTGTAAGCACGTGGGCTCCGCTGAAAGGCGCACGCTTCATAAAAACTTCGGAAACGTTTTTTCCACCTCCGGGACCGGGCGCGGTTGACAGCAAAAAGATTGGTTTTTCGCCGAAATGTTTGCGCCCCTTGATTCTCGAAACCCAGTCGAAGACATTTTTAAAAGCCGCAGTATACGCCGAATTGTATTCAGCCAGCGACATAATGATCAGATCCGAAGCATCAATTTTATCTGCAAATTTTTGCGCCAAAGGATGCACGCCGATTTCTCTTTCGCGGTCGCTGCTGAAAAACGGCATTTCATAATCGTTCAAATCCAGAAGTTCAACATCATGGCCGTCAAAACGCGACGATACGTATTCTACAAGTTTCCTGTTGATGGAATCTGAGGAAATGCTTCCTGCAAAGGCTAATATTTTCATAAAGTTAATTTTTAAGTGTTCTTTTGTCTTGAAACAAAAGAACCAAAATTTCAAGACTGGATTAGTTTGGCTAAAATTTCAAAAACTTACTAAAATTCCCAAAACTCGGGCCGAAACAAGATCTGGTTGTTTTAACAGATTCTAGCCGCCACTCAAACAGTGGAAATTTTTTAACGTAAGTTTTTGAAATTTTCTTAACGGCAATAACTCCAAGGTCGTTTAATGGACCCAAATATATTACATTCTTGGCAAGTTCATCGGAACTTCCATCAGGAGAATTTCGGCGTTTTCAAGGGCTTCTACGGTGAAGCGATCCGTTTCGGAGAGGCCAAGTCCATCGCGTTCAGACAGTTCCCCCTCTCCTACTTTCGCTTTCCCTGAAATCATAAAAACATACACGCCGTTGCCTTCCTTCTTCAGTTCATATTCCTTTGCCGTCCCTTTGTCGAAATTCGCCAGGTTGAACCACGCATCCTGATGAATCCAGCTGCCCTCACCGTCCGGATTTGGAGATACGATCTGCTGAAAATCGTTCGGTTTCGCACTGTCCGCAATTTTAATCTGGTCGTAGCGTGGCTGAACGCCCATTTTGTTCGGAATTACCCAGATCTGAAGCAGTTTCACCGCTTCATCTTCGCGACCGTTGAACTCGCTGTGCTGCACTCCGGTTCCGGCGCTCATCACCTGGATTTCACCTTTCTGGATCGCCCCAAAATTGCCCATCGAATCCTTGTGGTGCAGCTCGCCGCTCAGCGGAATAGTAATAATCTCCATATTGGCGTGCGGGTGCATGCCGAAACCCATTCCTCCTTCCACATGATCATCGTTCAGCACTCGGAGTGCGCCAAAATGCACTCTTTCAGGATCGTAATAATTGGCAAAGCTGAACGTATGGTTCGCCTTTAGCCAGCCGTGGTCTTGGTGCCCGCGGGTGGCCGCTTTATGAAGTACTGTTTTCATTATATTAATATTTTAATTGGTTTTATATCGATTTTACAGTGCAAAATTACTTTTTAAGGCGATTGCCCGCATTGATGTATGGTAAAAAGAAGTTTTAAAGCTTAGGGAAATTATATTATTTTTAGAAATTAATCGAACTTGAGTATCTTTCTGAAAACCCCAAAAGCGGTCAGGATTTTAGCCAAATCAGAAATGGTATTTTCGGTTCCAGAGTAAAATCACATTTCATTTTTTATCGGATAAACTTAAAATGTGACGAGCTAGAAATAATCAGAATCCTGCACCTGAAAAATTCGAAAAATTTTATAAAACATTTTCCACCCGCAAAATTTAAAACAAAAAATTCCGCCTCAACGACGGAATTTTGTTATTTAAAAAGGCAGGATTTAAAAATGTACCTGCTGAATCTCTTCTTCTGCCTGACCGGTTTCAGCGGGATCTGATTTTACCAAGAGCATGGTGAGCAACGCCGCAATGATCATACAGATGCCGCCTACGACGACGTAACCCATCGCCATATTGCCGAAAAGGTTAGAAACAATCGGGCCGCCAAAAATACCGTTCACGATCTGAGGAATCACGATAAAGAAATTGAAAATTCCCATATAAATTCCCATTTTCTTACTCGGAATGCTGTCGATTAGCATCGCATAAGGCATCGCCAGAATACTTGCCCACGCAAAACCAAGCCCGATCATAGAAATCCACAGCAGATCTTTGGAGATGAAATTCATCGCAATAAGTCCCAGACCGCCGCAGACCAAAGCCAAAGCATGGGTTTGTTTTTTACCGATAGCTTTTGCAACCGGTGTCAGCAGGAAGGCGAAAGGAATCGCCCAGAGATTGTACTGCCCGAAAAGTTTTCCGGTAAGGTTTCCCGCCTCATTGAACATCTCGGAATGCGTATCATCCGGAGAAAGCCCGAAATGGTGCGTCGCCAAAGCGTTGGTCGTGAAAACCCACATGGTAAACAGCGCAAACCAGGAGAAAAACTGCACCAGTCCAAGTTTCTTCATCTGATCCGGAACTTTAGCAAAATCTTTGAAAATATCTGAGAATTTAGATTTTTCTTCTACAATTTCTTTCCCGTCAGAAAATTCTGCAAATTCCTGCGGCGAATATTCTTTCGTCGTGAAAATCGTGTACAAAATCGTCAGCAACAGAATTGCCGCACCGATGTAGAAGGAGTAGATCACATTATCCGCCACGTAACCTGCCGGCGCAACGCTGTTCACGCCCAGTTTGGTGAGCCAGTCGGGCATATACGACCCCAAAACCGCTCCAAAACCAATCAGAATCGTCTGTACGGAAAAGCCAAGGGTTCCCTGATGTTTCGGCAGCATATCGCCAACCAGCGCACGGAACGGCTCCATCGCCACGTTGACCGAGGCATCCATCATCGCCAGGAATATCACCGCCAAAAGCAAGACATTGGCTGCAACTAAGTGCGTTACTGAAGCAGCATTCGGCAGAAGAACCAAACCAACAGCACACAGCACGGCTCCAATGAGAAAGAATGGTTTCCTGCGCCCCAGAGGACTCCAGGTGTTATCGCCCAAGTGGCCGATAATCGGCTGCACGATAAGCCCCGTGAAAGGCGCCACCAGCCAGAACCACGAAAGTTCATGCACATCGGCTCCCAAATTCGCTAAGATACGGCTCGCATTACCGTTTTGCAGGCCAAAGGCCATCTGTATTCCCATAAATCCCATGCTCATGTTGATGATTTGTGCAAGGGAAAGGTTTGGTTTTATTTTTTTTGTCATAATCGTATTGTTTCAGGTTTCAGGTTTAACCCTTCAGCAGGGTCAGGGTGACGTTGTTTTCAATTCCCTAATGAAAAATCTCCAGGGTCATTTTTTTAATTCTTCTATTTTTTTGGTTTCTAATTCGGATTTTATTTTGATGACGTCATTCGAGACCTCATTCGGAATGGTCATGGACAGGATGTACTGGCGGATTTTCCAGGTGTTTCCGATTTTTTCCAGGACGCCGGAGCCGCGGCAGATTTTCATTTGGGTTTCCAGTAATTCGTCAAACCAGGCGTATTTACCGTCTTTGCTGAAGGTGATGTCTCTTTTCAAAGATTTGAAACTCCACGCTTTTCCCTTGTCGAAATGAGGTTTCGCGTAAGCCATAAATTCTTTTTTGTTCCAGATTTCGCTGGCATCCGTACCGATGAAGGTGGATTCTTCCGCAAATAAATCGAAATAATTTTTGAAGTCGGCTGATGCGGCGTAGGCATTCAAATCATCCAGTACTCTGGAAACGTTTTTCTTTTGCACGTTTTCGTAGAAGCCTTTGGTTTGGGCGTTTGTGAATGCAAAAGTTATTGCGAATAAAAGTAAAAACAGTTTTTTCATATTAAAGTTTTTTTTGCTAAAATTTGAATTTGATTTCCAAAATCGACTCTCTTCGTTCGTCGAACCACTTCGTTAGGTTTCGGGTGGAATTAAAATTTTTACTCACTAAAGTAAGATTTGGCCGCCATCCAAACACTGGAAATTTTGCAGGAAAAACAATTTCAAATTTCGTAACGCAAAAGCCTCCTAGGTCATTTCTAATTCAATTCTAAAATTAATGAAGTTTTTGGTGAAACGGTTAATTTATTTTCTGGTTTTAGCTGAAAAGTTTTTCCGGTGATGACATCCTGTCCTGCCGAAATTCCGTTTAAACTTTCTGCAAAGCGGCTTAAATCCAGCGTTTGTTCCTTTGCATTATTGTTTAGAACTACCATCACTTTTTCTTTTTCATTGTATCTGAAATACACATAAACACTTTCTTTAGGCATATAGTGCGTCGTTTTTCCGGTGTGGATCACCTCTTTTCCTTTGCGCCAGTTCAGGATTTTTTGGGTAAAATCGTAAAACTCCTTCTGCTCTTTGGTTTGAGTTTGTGGATTGAAAGCATTCTGTTTATCGCTCTTCCAGCCACCTGGAAAATCCCTGCGGATGTCGGCATCCCCTTTAGATTTCTCACCCCGCATTCCGATTTCGGAGCCGTAATAAAGCTGCGGAATCCCGCGAATGGTGGAGATTAAAGTTAAAGCCATTTTATAAGCATCCGGATTGGCATTGAAAATCTCGTTGAACCTTTCTGTATCGTGATTTTCGAAGAACACCAGGATATTGTTGATGTCCGGATAAAGGAAATCACTGCCCAGAGCGTTGTAGATTTTGATCATGCCCTTGTCCCAGTTTTCAGCTTCCTGCAAAGCACCTGGCAAATCGGTATACAGCGTGAAATCCATCACTGACGGCAAATTGGAATTATACCCCACCGCTTCTGCAATCTTGGAATCCCTCTGCCAGTACGCGATATGCGCCGGCTGATACATCCACGCCTCGCCCACGATGTTGAAATTCGGGTACTCGTCGGTGATGGCTTTTGCCCATTTTGCCATGGCTTCTTTGTCGTTGTACGGATAAGTGTCCACACGCAGGCCGCCGAGTTCAGCATACTCGATCCACCAAATCGCATTTTGGGTTAAATATTTTAAAACCAACGGATTGCTTTGGTTAAGATCCGGCATCGTGGTATCGAACCAACCATTGAGCGCTTCTTTTTTATCAATTTCGGAAACGTTTTTGTCGAATTGTGAAGTCGTGCGGTAATTGGAACGTTTGAAACCATATTTGCCTTCCCCATCCGTGAACTGGTGAATCCAGTCTTTTGTCGGTAAATCCTGAATGAGCCAGTGAGAAATTCCCCAGTGGTTTGTGACGTAATCCTGAATGAGCATCATTCCGCGTTTTTTCAACTCCCGTGAAAGTTCGAGGTATTCTTCGTTGGTTCCGTATCTGCCATCAATTTTATAAAGATCGGTCTGGGCGTAACCGTGATAGGATGTCTGCTTTTCGTTGTCCTCGTTTGCGGGCGTGAGCCACAGTGCGGTAACCCCCAAATTTTGAAGATAGTCTAAATTTTTTATAATGCCCCGCAAATCGCCACCATGTCTTCCGCTTGGCAAGTTTCGGTTTGCCTTTTCGGTTAAATCCGGTTTGGAATCGTTGGTTTCATCACCGTTTGCAAAGCGGTCGGGCATGATCAGATAAATGACATCTTTGGATGAAAATGAACTTCTTTCTGCAGATCCCGGATTTCTGTCTTTCAGTTCGTAAGAGTATGAACTGATTAATTTCTTACCTTTTTTCAGGTTAATATTGAACTTTGAAGTTTTAATTTCACCTGTATTTACCGTGATGAACACGTAATTGGGATTTTCAACTTTCTGCAGATTTTTGATCAGAACACCGTCTGAAAGTGCAACTGTTTGGTTGGCAATATTTTTGCCGTAAAGTAAAATCTGAAGTTCGTGATTCTTCATCCCTTTCCACCAGAATGCAGGCTCTACCTTTTGGATTTGAGCGAAGGAAAAAACGGAAATGAACAGAAATAAAATTGTTTTTTTCATTTTTAATTGGCTGGCGCGAGCGAAGCGAGCGCCGATTTTGCAGTTTATTATCACTAGCCCCGATAGTAGCGGCATCCTTTTGTGGAGCGCAGCGGAACAAAAGATACAGCGGATAGCGGGAAAAAGCTCCTAAAAATTTTAACCGTTAAATTTACAAATATTGCCCTAAACTACACGCTTTTTGCGAGTTTATTTGCCAGCCAACTGACGTAAAAAAGTTGGAAGCTGTGATAAATCATGATGGGCAGCAGGAAAAGGACTTTTGATTCGTCGGGAATGCCCAGTACGAGGACGAAAAGGCTGCCGTGGACGAGTGATTTTTTGGAACCGCAAAACGTGGCGGTGACGGTATCTTCCCGACTGAAATTCAGCCGGTGACAAATGAATTTAATGATTTCGTAAACAATGAAAAACAGAGCGATACAGGCTAAAGTAAGCCATATAAACTGTATGGTAGGAATGGTTGAAAAAATACGGTTGATAAATGCACCCGAAAAACTTTCATAGACGATGAGCAGGATGATGAGCCGGTCGAACTCGCCAATGAGCTTGCTGTGGCGGTTTATGAGATTCCTGAAAATGGGGTTCAGCAGGATACCGAGAATGATGGGCAGCAAAACTTTTATGAGCAGCTGTGCGATGATTTCGGTGGTGTGGGCGCCGCTTTCAGCATTTTGACTGAGAAAAAAGCTCATCAGCAAAGGCGTCATCACAATTCCTATCAACCCGGAAACTGAGGCGTTGAATATGGCTGACGTGATATTGCCTTTAGCTATGGAAACCATTACCACCGATGAAGACACCGTGGACGGCAAAGCTGCCAGAAAAAATACCGCAACCCACAGTAGAAACCACGTACTGTCCTTCGCCAAAGGATAAAATAAAAATACCAACATTGGAAAAAGGATGAATGTGCCGAACTGCACGAGCAGATGCAGTTTCCAGTTGGAAATGTCTTTTAAGACTTCCTTCAGGTTGAGTTTCAGTCCGTAAAGCAGGAAAATACCGGCAATACCCCAGTCGATAAATTTATTAAGATTGAAAATCTCGTTATAGTGTGGCTTGTAGGGAATTAATTTCCCCGCAATGACCATTAAAATCAGCAGGATGAGGAAAATATTTTGCCTGTTGAAAAGTGTTTTCATAAGAAATAAAAACCTTAAAAGCATGGCCTTTAAGGTTTGAGTAAATTTAAATGGTTTGAGTTATAAAGGCTTCACAGAAATCGCATAACCGCCGCTTCGTGCAAGTTTCACAGGGATTTTGCTGGCGCTGGTTACGGTTTTCCTGTAAATATTATAGCTCTGCGGATTGTTGATATAATCAGCATCCTTGCCATCTTCGTAAACGGTTGCCTGGTATTTTTTACCTTTCGGAAGGAAAGAAAAATCTACCGTGAAAGTTCTCGCGTTTTCATCGGTGATGCCGCCAATGTACCACTCGTCTTTACTTTTGGCTTTGCGTGCTGTGTGGATGTAATCGCCCGGTTCAGCGGCCAGAATTTTGGTATCATCCCAATCTGCAGCTACGTCTTTGATGAACTGGAAGGCATCAAGATGTCTCTCATAATTTTCCGGTAAATCAGCAGCCATCTGAAGTGGAGAATACATCACCACATACAGAGCCAGCTGTTTGGCAAGCGTGGTTTTCACGTATCTTGTGTCGCCAGGGAAGTAGTAATCGAGTTTAGTCTGGAAAATTCCGGGCGTGTAATCCATCGGTCCGCCCATGAATCTGGTAAAAGGCAAAATAACATGGTGATCCGGATTATTTCCGCCGAACGCATCAAACTCAGTCCCGCGGGCGGCTTCGGCAGCGATCCAGTTCGGGTACGTACGGCTTTGCCCTGTCGGGCGCACGCTTTCGTGAGAATTCACCATGATTTTGTATTCGTTGGCTTTTTCAGCTATCCGGAAATAATGGTTGATGGTCCATTGTGAATAATGATGTTCGCCGCGCGGAATGATGTTGCCCACATAACCGGTTTTCACAGACGGATAACCGTATTTGTTCATCAGCTGGAAGGCTTTGTCGGCCCAACGCTCGTAATTGGTTGCAGAGCCTGAAGTTTCGTGGTGCATCATCAGTTTTATGCCTTTGGAATGCGCATAATCGTTCAGCATTTTGATATCAAAATCGGGATAAGGCGTTACAAAGTCGAAAACAAATTCTTTAGAATGACCAAACCAATCTTCCCATCCAACATTCCATCCTTCAACCAGCAAAGCATCAAAACCGTGTTTAGATGCGAAGTCGATATATTGTTTTACTTTATCGTTGTTGGCGGCGTGTTTTCCGTTGGGTGTTAATTTTGAAAAATCTGTTTTGCCAATATGCACATTGTTCGCCGTAGAATAAGCCCACTGGGACTTTCCGATGATCATTTCCCACCAAACGCCCATATATTTCGTGGGTTTGATGTATGAAGTATCGGTGTAATGTGTAGGTTCATTAAGGTTAAAAATCATCTTTGAATCCAGAACTTCTTCAGCTTTTGGTGAAACGATGATTGTTCTCCACGGTGAAACGGCTGGCGTCTGGATATAACCTTTTGCGCCCTGAGCGTCAGGCGTTAAATGTGTTTTAAGTTTGTAATTAACAGCATCCACCTCAACATTTGCGGTAGGATAATTGATGACGGCAGCTTCAGAAATATTCAGGTATAAAGGCGTTTTCCCTTCCCACTTCATCATTGTAGGAATCTGGATCGCATTTTTTATCGGCGTTTGCGAGGCATTTCCGTCGTAAGATTTTGGCCATCTTGCCGGGATTTCTGAAATTTTGGTTTCCTGATACTGGTATTCCTGCGAATCGTAATCTCCGGTAATCCAGAAAGTCTTCATATCAGCAGCAAGGTCAATTTCGGAATCTTCTTCTTTAATGATGAAATAATTCAGGTTTTTCTGCTCCGGGAATTCATACCTGAAGCCAAGACCGTCATTGAACAAACGGAATTTAATAATGATATGGCGGTCATTCGCCGGCTGGTTCAGCGTAACTGCCAGTTCGTTGTAATGGTTAACGTAAGATTTTTTCTCGCCCAAAACCGGATTCCAGGATTCATTTTTAGAATCAAATTTTTCCGCTGTTTTGGTGAAGCCATCATTCAGGTCTTTACCGTTCTGGTCTTTTCTTTCAATTTCTGAAGCGAACTGAATATCGCCGTCGCGGAGCAACCTCAAACCTAATTTTGAATCTTCAACTACAGTTTTGCCCTGATATTTCAGATTATAATATGGCACTCCCGATTTCAGCTGGAAATTCATTTCAAATTTGCCGTCGGGTGATTTAAGGGTTTGAGCGTTGATTGCGAAGCCTGTTGCAAAAAGAAAAACTGCTCCTATTATATTTTTTCTCATATCAAATTTTTTAACAAAGGTCTAAAATTATGAAATCTTAATCTTTTTAGCGAATAAGTATCACCATTTAACAAAAAAAATCTGCCGCACAACGCGACAGATTTATACAGCTAAATGAATAAAAAATTATTTAATGCTATAAGTCATAGCAAATGGATCATACGTGATGGTGTACGTGCCGGCAGCAGCTACTGAGAGGTTATCACCGCCTTTATCTAAAACACCGTCTTTATTGGAGTCTCCATAGTTTTCATCCCATGAACCGTTGATTCTGAATTTGAACTCACCAGCAGGTAAAGCAAGGGTTGTGACAAATTTTCTTTGGGCATCATCCCAAGTCATTACCGTATCCGGAGTTGCACCCCAACCGTTGTAAGCGCCCACAATACCGATGGCGTAAGGAACCATTGTATAAGTTTTGGTATTCAGATCCACCGTTATTTTGTAATAACCTGCACCCGGAGACTTAAGGTTTGCGCCACCCGGCTCCAAAGTACCGTCAGCACCATCATCACCCCAGTTAGTATCCCAGTTGCGTGCCTGAGTAAACTTGAACTCAGTCCCTGCTGCAGGGAAGTTGATATATCCAATATAAATATTATTGCTAACTGAAGATACCAGTGTATTAGCCGTAGCCGGATTCCAACCCTGATAACCACCTGGAGCATATATGTAAGACTCTAACTGGTAAGGGGTTACATTTACCGTAACTACCGCTGAAGTAGATTTCAGCGTACCACCAGCTGACGTAGTGGCTGCAGTGACTCTGAGATCATAGTCAGCAGCAACATTAGCCAAACCACCAACCTTAAGAACAGCCTGATCCATTACAAGATTTGAAACTGACAACTGCTTAAGGTTATTAACTGTACCAAGTACTACAAAATTTGTGGAACCTTTTGGCGCTATCTCAACAGTATATACCACATCGGTACCATAATTATAATCTGTCCAAGCCACTTTAGCAGCTACACCGTCAGGATTTGTACCGTCCAGCACAATTTTGGTGCCTGCGGTTGGAGCAGTAATTACAGGCGCTGCAGACGGATAAGGCGTCGCATCAAATGCGATCACGTTCGATACACTGGAGCCTGAAATTACTCTTACATAAACCCTTTGGCTTTTATAAGGTTGGTATCCAGCCTGAAGCAACGCATTGTTTAAATTGCCGATAGAAGTTGTAAATGTAGTTGCTGAAGATTTACCCAAAACCACTGGCTTCGCAAAATCTTCAGTTGTCGAAATCTGCACGTTATATTCTGCAGCTGCACCTAAAGTATTGTCCCAGGTAAGCCTGAACGGGTTATCTTTCATTGTAGGATATAGGACATTTGAACTTAATGTCGTATTGTAAAGTGTAAATGAAGGTTCCGCTGTTTTATAGGCAAAATCGTCTTCTCTACATGACTGAAACAGTAAAGGTACTATCATTGCCAAAAACAAAATTCTAAATATATTTTTCATAATATCTGTCTTTTAAATTATTGTGCTACAATGGTTAAAGATTGTTCTTTAGCATTGATGGTTATCTTATAAGTCCCTGTCGTACCAGTGAATTTCATATTTTCGTCACCATCCTGAACGATATTTGAAGAAACCTGCTTGAAATATCTGTAGCTGTCTTTCGTTCCAGCCTGGTCTATACTGTAGTTCATACCATTCCAGTTCTGTTGGCCAAGGAATCTGAAGGATTCACCACCTTTTAATGTGGTTACAATGGTTGCGATCTCTTTATTTTTTGTAAGAAGCATTGCATTACCGGAATCCCAGCCTACCGGTGCCGCGGCGCCAACAAGATAGAAATCTGGATATACCAATTCGTAAGGAGTGATTTTCACAGAGGATACATTGGATGTAGCTACAACATACTCACCATCCTCACCTACGAATGAAGTCACACGCAAATACATTGGCGCCTGTACATTCGGCGCTAAACCAAGTTTTTCAGCTACGGCATTCATTTCTGATGTCGTAAGTGTTGCCGTTCTTTGAGATTCTTCAACAGTTTTTACCAAAACAGGTTTAGCAAAATCAGCAGTTTTTGAAGCTTCAATTTTATATTTAAGTTCTGTTGGCTGAGTGTATTTTGCAACTTCCCACGTGAGGTTCAAAGCTGGATTGTCCGGAAAATTCTTATCCAGGAAAACAGTTTCTTTAGATGTATCCAATAAAATTGCTGCGGACTGGTTTTCTACCGTAAGCAATTCGCGGTCCTGGCATGAAATAATGCCCAAAAGCATTATCAATGCAAGAAAGATTTTTTGAAATATATGTTGTTTTTTCATTTTGATATTTTCTTTTATTAATTAAAATTAATATCCGGGATTTTGTACCAGGTTAGCGTTTGCGATGATGTCATTCGTAGGAATTGGGAACAGGTTTCTGTATTCCGGAACGGCTGCACCGTCTTTAGCGCCACCTTTCCAAGCCCAGAGGTAAGAAGAACCCGTAAATTTTCCGAAACGGATAAGATCCGATCTCCTTGTCATTTCCCAGGACATTTCTCTACCTCTTTCTGAAAGTATGAAATCAAGGTTCATGCTTACCACAGGTGTAGCACCCGCTCTTGCTCTCAAAGCATTTACGTACTGTAATGCAGATGCCATGTTACCATTACCACCTCTTAGTGTAGCTTCTGCGTACATCAGATAAACATCACCCAATCTGAAGAACGGAATATCGGCGTCTACAAAGTTTCCTGTAGTATCTGATCCGGCTTTACCGTCAGAAAATCTTATGTTGCGGTATTTGGTAAATCCATAACCGTTTTTAAAGTTGCCAAGGTCATTAATCTCCAAAGTCTGGCCATCGGTATAGAATCTGCCTCTTCTATCTGAACCGTCCGCAGGGAACAGGCTCACAAAAGATTTGGTAACTCTCATACCTCCCCAGCCACCGTTGATTCCGTAGTAACTTACAGGCATTGAACCACCGACTGCAGCGTGAATTAAGAAGGTTGTCCCACCATAAGTCTGTGTTTTAAGGCCATCGTAATTGATAGAAAAAATCACCTCTGGATTGTTTACATGATTATCAGCCATGAACAAGCTTCCGTAATCAGACTTCAGGCTATAGCCAGAGCCAATAATTTTATTGGTATAAGTGATTACATCATTGTTCTTTTCTGTACCTGTGTAAACTTTTGCATTAAGATAAAGTCTTGAAAGAAGCATCCACGCAGCGGCTTTGTCAGCACGGCCGTATTCGTTGGATTTTGGATTTTTCAGTTCAGCTTCCAATGCTTTGGTTTCAGTTTCCAGCCAGTTAAAAAGATCTGCTCTCACGATTCTCTCCGGTAATGCAGTTCCGGTATTTTCATCCACGAAAGGTACATTTCCGAACAAATCCAGTGCATTGTAGTAGGCTAATGCACGAAGAAATCTGGCTTCACCGCGCATGTATTTAGCTTCTGTGAGGTCTTCACCGGTTATTCCATTGGCAGCAAGCTTTTCATCAGTAGTATTTTTGATGAATTCATTACAAAGTGCAATTTCACCATATAATCTGTAGTAGATCGCAGCAATAAACTCGTTGGATGCCGTCCACGACATTGTGTTCATCTGCGGTAAAGTACCGTCCTGCCAAGCAATTTTAGCTTCATCAGTGGTAATAACCTGCATGGTGTAAAGCTGACGCATATAGCTGGAGAAACCACCGTCGATGCCGCTGATATCTGACATGCCGTCACCACCCTGCTGTCCTCCAACAGCCTGCGCACCGTAAAGTTTAGCCAACAGCAAAGGATAATTTTTGAAGTCTTTGAAGAGATTTGCAGATGTCGTATCCGTAATCGGCTCCCTTTCCAGATCCTGCACGCAGGAAACAGTAGAAAAGGTAAGACTCAAACCCAAAACTGCTGTGAATATAGTTTTTGATTTTTTATTAAAAAGTTTCATCTTCTGAATTATATTGTGAATTAAAATTGAAAATTAAGTCCTAATGAATATACTTTTGGCCTTTGGTAGAAACCG
This sequence comes from Chryseobacterium taklimakanense, assembly GCF_900187185.1. Classification (NCBI taxonomy): domain Bacteria; kingdom Pseudomonadati; phylum Bacteroidota; class Flavobacteriia; order Flavobacteriales; family Weeksellaceae; genus Chryseobacterium; species Chryseobacterium taklimakanense. Next base: position 2,719,700 of record NZ_LT906465.1, on the reverse strand, counting down.
TTGTCGATATTTCCGAAAATCTCCGGGTCAACACCTGAGTAATCAGAAATTACGAATACGTTCTGCGCCATACCGTAAACTCTCAAGTTGGTTCTGTCGCCAAACACTTCTCCGAAATTGTGCCCTACAGTCAAGTTATCCATTCTAAGGAAAGAAGCATCTTCCACGAAAGCATCAGACCAAAGCTGAATATTTCCAAATCTGTAATCTGCAGCAGTTCTGTAGATGTTCTGCAAATAATCATTCGTTGTTAAGGATGCCAGTGAACTGTTTGAAGCTGCATTATTATATACGTAATTTCCAATTACCGCTCTAAGTGCCGTACTGAAATCCCATTTTTTATAGGTAACTTTAGTAGAAAATCCTAAAAGGGCGTCTGGAGTTGAAGATTTGTAGAAGTATTTATCCATATCATTCAGAACACCGTCACCGTTTGTATCCACATAAGCTCCGGGAACAGGCTTCCCTGAGTTGTCGTAAAGCTGTCTGAATACATAGAAGGAATATGGAGCATGGCCAACACTGTGAGCCTGGATATTTTGTCCTACAGCACCAGAAATACCTCCAACCGGAATTTTGAAGTCTGCAGCAACCGCGTCGGATAAACTTGTAATTTCTGAAGTGTAATGTGTTGCGTTGAAATTAATATCCCATGTTGTATTATCGTTTTTAACAGGAGTAAGGTTTAGTGTAAACTCAATACCTTTATTGGTCATATCCCCAACATTTTTAGTATTGTAGTTGCTCAAACCTCCGGCAGGTACCGGTACATAAGCAATAAGGTCGCTTGTATCTTTCTGGAATAAATCAATGGAACCATTGATTCTGTTGCTGAAGAAACCAAAATCCAGACCGATGTTCTTGGTTAATGTTTTCTCCCAGGTTAAATCAGGGTTATACTGTTCAGGTCGGTACATTGGGTAGAAAATGTTACCAAACAAATATTGTGCGGTTTCCTCACTTATTTTATATCTGGAATATGCCGGATACATTCCAGCTACTTCCTGCTGCCCTGTCAAACCGTAACCCAGTCTTAGTTTAAGGGTGGATAAGTTTGATATATCCCTGAACATTCCTTCTTCATTAATCTTCCATGCAAATGCAAATGCCGGGAAATTACCCCAAAGGTTATCCGTAGTTCCGTTATAGAATCTGGAAGATCCGTCACGTCTGATAGAGCCCGTTAAAATATACTTGTTAGCAATCGTGAAAATAGCTCTACCGTAGAACGAAAGTAAAGTCAACTGATCTTCGTATGCGTTGAACGGTGTAAGCCTTGTTTCTCCTGTGTTGGTATTGAAAAGCAAACTTTCACCTGCGGGACTGGCACTGCTGAAATCCTGATAAGAGTGACCGGCCATCAAATCCACATTGGTATTGATGGAGGAGATGGTTTTCACATAATTCAGGTAAGTCTCAAATAATTTGTTTTTCTTTTCCTGCTCGTAAGGGCTGTAAGAGTAAGAACCATTACCTGCACCACTGTAAGGTGAAGTTTGATTGCTTCCGTAGCCTTTGCTGTAATCATAGGCAAGGTTAACGTTCCATCTCATTTCAGGAAGGAAATGCAGTTTATAATCAAGCTGAATACTTGGCATTAACCTGTAAACCGAAGAAATATTTCTGGTATTGTAAAGTAAGCTTACCGGGTTCCTGTTAGAAACAGTATTCAAACTGCCATTGTTCAGCCATTCGAAATAGTTGCCAAATCTTGGATCATCCATGTAAACCGGTTGGGTAGGATCAAAGTAAATGGCATTATTAATAGCACCGCCATTCGGGAATCTGTTATCGGTAAATGAACCTTTAAAGTTGGCGTTAATCGACAGGTGGTTATTCAGAAACTTAGGGCTTAAGTTAACCGCAAGGGATGTTCTGCGGAACTCATTGGTTCTCACGATACCGTTTTGCTCGTTATAACCTAAAGACACACGGTAAGGAAGACCTTTAATGCCACCTGAAACAGCAAGGTTATTGTCGGTTCCCCATGCTTCCTGATAAATAAGATCCTGCCAGTCGGTATTATGGGTACCAAGAAGTGCTTTAGCAGCATTAGGACCATAAGTATTTACAAAAGTTCTGTACTCATCACCGTTAAGCACATCTACATTTCCCATTCTTGTAGAAACAGAAGCTACAGTAGATAAGTTTACCTTTACTTTTCCCGCTGCACCTTTCTTAGTCGTAATAAGGATAACCCCGTTTGATGCACGGTTACCATAAATTGCTGCAGCAGACGCATCTTTAAGGATATCAACCGATTCAATATCGTTAGGGTTAATTAAAGCCAATGGATCGCTCGCACCTCTAATTGATGTACCATCCTCATTTTTTGACATGTCTTGCGGAACGCCATCAATTACTACCAGTGGCGCGCTGTTTGCGTTAAGCGACGCACCACCTCTAATTCTGATAGAGGAACCTGACCCGGGAGCACCTCCGTTGCCCGTAATAGCCACACCCGGAGCTTTACCCTGGATTAGCTGCTCCGGAGATGTAGCACCTCCATTGAAGTCTTTCGAGGATACAGAAACGATTGATCCTGTCAAATCAGATTTTTTTCTCTGACCGTAACCAATCAGCACAACCTCTTCAATTTTTTTCTCACGAGTGGTTGAGTCCTGCTGTGCGTTAATCATCATTGTTCCTGCCAGTAGAAAAGCGGGAGCAATTTTCAAAACTGTACGATAGTTTCTCACAAATATAAAATTTAAGGATTAATATTCAGTTTATTAGTAAAGCATTGCTTAAAAAAATAATGTCGCTCTTTATTCTCTTTAAAAGTAAATTCCAGCCTTCCAATTTATGCTTTTTTCTGTTAACACAAAATTAATATTGTATTATAATGATTTAACTGATAAATATTGAACATCACAAAATATTTTTTTTAATATATTATTAATAATCAAATGGTTATCATCTTTATTAAATATTAATTTCTTCCACTCAAAATTACTAAATTACAAACAGATGTTTAACGTATTTTTAACCTAAATTAACAAAAATGACAAGTCTCATAAAAATTTTATTCTCAAAATGCACTTTTATACTGATTTTAAAAAAAGCATCATAACACCTATCTTTGCATAAAATATTAAGAATTTATGTCAGAGAGAAAAATGATTACCGCAGCTTTGCCTTATGCAAACGGGCCGGTTCATATAGGGCATTTGGCGGGCGTTTATGTTCCCTCAGATGTTTACGCAAGATTTCAGAGAAGATTGGGACGTGATGTGGCGTTTATCTGCGGTTCGGATGAGCACGGAATTCCGATTACGATCCGCGCCAAAAAAGAAGGTGTTACACCTCAGGATATTGTGGATAAATACCACGAAATCATCAAAAAATCATTTTCAGATTTAGGCATTTCTTTCGACGAATACTCCCGAACGACCTCCAAAAAACATCACGAAAATTCGCAGGATTTTTTCACCGCATTATATCATAAAGGTAAATTTACCGAAGAGCTTTCCGACCAGTATTTTGATGAGCAGGCGGGTGAGTTTTTGGCTGACCGCTATATCGTGGGAACCTGCCCTAATTGTGGCAACGAGAATGCCTATGGTGACCAGTGCGAAAAGTGCGGCTCTACCCTTTCCCCTTCAGAACTCATCAATCCAAAATCCATGCTTAGCGGAAATGTGCCGGTTCTGAAGGAAACCAAAAACTGGTATCTTCCTTTAAATGACTACGAAAATTTCCTGAACGAATGGATTATCGACGGTCATAAAGACGACTGGAAACCCAACGTTTACGGACAGGTAAAATCCTGGCTGAATGACGGACTGAAGCCGCGCGCGATGACCCGAGATCTGAACTGGGGCGTTCCTGTGCCACTTCCGGAGGCTGACGGAAAAGTTCTTTACGTGTGGTTTGATGCACCCATCGGATATATTTCCTTCACTCAGGAATGGGCAGAGAAAAACGGTAAAAACTGGAAAGATTACTGGCAGAACGAAAATTCGGACCTCATACATTTTATCGGTAAGGACAATATTGTGTTTCACTGCATTATTTTCCCCGCGATGATGAAGGCGCACGGCAATTATGTGATGCCGAAAAATGTTCCTGCTTTTGAATTTTTAAATCTTGAAAACGATAAAATTTCCACTTCAAGAAACTGGGCCGTATGGGCGCATGAATATGTGGAAGAATTCCCGGGACAACAGGATGTTCTGCGCTATGCACTGCTTTCATCGGCACCGGAAACCAAGGACAATAATTTTACGTGGAAGGATTTCCAGACTAAAAACAACTCCGAACTGGTAGGAATTTTCGGTAATTTCATCAACAGAGTTGCAGTTCTTATCCATAAATATTATAACGGCGTGGTTCCGGAAGGTGATGCAAACGCTGCTGAACTGCAGGAAATTGAAAACTCAGCCAAAGAAATCGAAACTTTTCTTGAAAATTTCGAATTCAGAAATGCGCTTTCGGCACTCATGAACCTGGCACGTTTCGGAAACCAATATCTGCAAACTGAAGAACCGTGGAAAACGATTAAAGAAGATCCCGAAAAAACCGCGCAGTCGTTATTCGTTTCTGCGCAGATTGCGGTGGCTTTGGGCCAGCTGTGTGAACCGTTTATGCCTTTTACTTCAGAAAAACTTTTGAAAATGTTCAATGTGGAGAAGAAAAACTGGAACGACATCTCGGGAGTTGTGATAGAAAGCGGCCATCAGATCGATGAAGCTACCCTACTTTTCTCAAAAATTGAAGATGATGTGATCGAGGCGCAGATTCAGAAACTAGAAAACACCAAACAATCCAACAAGAAAACCAACCCTAACGCCAATCCTATGAAAGAAGAAATAACCTACGATGATTTCAGCAAAATGGACCTTAGAACCGCAACGATACTTGAAGCTGAAAAAGTGGAGAAGGCCGATAAACTATTAAAATTCAAAGTAGATACCGGCATCGATGTGAGAACTGTAGTATCGGGCATTGCCGAGAGCTTCACCCCGGAAGAATGTGTAGGAAAACAGGTGATGATCCTTGCCAACCTTGCGCCAAGAAAAATCCGCGGTATCGAATCTCAGGGTATGCTTTTACTCACCACAAAACCCGACGGAAAACTGACGTTTATGACGCCTGAAGTGAAGATTGAAAACGGCGTTGAGGTAAACTAAGTTTAAAAAATGTCACGCTGAACTTGATCAAGCGTCTTAATAAAATTCCATACAACTTTGTGTGGAATTTTTTATTTTTATGAAATGAAAAAATTTGCAGCGTTACTCTTACTTTTCTTTCTCGCGGGAAATCTCTTTTCGCAGAACCTCAATGAAGATGTTCTGAAACAGAATTTTGTGCGCCAGTACATCAATCTTCTGGATAAAAAATACCTGCCCCAAAGAAATCAACTCGCGATACCAAACGATGTTTTAACAGATTTAAAAAAGATTAAGGCAGAATACAATGCACGGCTGCAGCAGGTTTTTCCGACAACGCCAACGGAAAGAAACGCGGTAAAGCAGGCTATAAGGAATTATTACACCCACTATCCTGATGTAGCGGCTATTTTCACGAACAGAAACAATCAGTTTGAAGTTAAAGTTTCAGACGAAGAAAAGGCCAAATATATCACCATGCTTGTGGAGCTATGGAAGAAAATTCCTAATCCGCTGTTCGCAAAAGTTTCGGATATTACCGATCAGCTTAAAAAGGATAAAATTCAGCTTACCGTTCCCTTTAATTACGATTATTACCGAAACTTCAGCGATGATACCCTGCGGAAACGTGATGATGTCATCAATTTTCTTCTCTGGAATTTGGATTAAGAGTCTTACAAGCCTTCATTTTTAAATTATAATATTACCGATATGAGAAAGATTGACCAGCTGTTCGAAGAATACGGCGAAAGCCATCAGAACCAAACAAATAAATTCATTCACTGGATCTGCGTTCCGCTTATTTTCTGGTCGATTTTGGGATTTATCTCAATTATTCCGGCACCGCATTTTTGTTTCTCGTACTTTGGGTGCATCAGCATCGCGAGTTTGGCAGCCGTGGTTTTGGTAAGCATTTTTTATTTCCGGCTTTCAGCGGTGATTGGGTTTATCATGCTTTTGTTTATGCTGCTGATGGAACATCTTATTTACCTTGTGAATATACAAACTGAAACCAACTCCTGGATTGTTTTTCTCAGCGTTTTTGTCCTGAGCTGGATTTTTCAATTTATAGGGCATAAAATAGAGGGTAAAAAACCCAGCTTTCTGAAAGATTTACAGTTTCTTTTGGTGGGCCCTGCCTGGCTGCTTCACTTTATCCTCAAAAAATTAGGAATCAGATATTAAAAAAAAACAGTGTTTCCCGCAGTAAAGCGCTGAATAATATTTTAATTCCTTATTGTAATACGAAAGTTCATAAATATAAATTACTTTGGAAGTTTATTTTTTATACTTTTGTCTGTTTAACATTAAAAATTATAAACACTATGGGATTTGTAAAAGAATTTAAGGAATTTGCATTCAAAGGTAACGTGCTGGATTTGGCAGTGGGTGTAATGATCGGTGCAGCATTCGGTAAAATTGTAACTTCATTGGTTGAAGATGTGATTACCCCATTATTGCTGACTCCGGCGTTGGAAGCTGCCGGCGTAGAAAATATTGCTCAGTGGTCTGTAAACGGTGTTTACTGGGGAAAATTCATTGCAGCAATCATCAGTTTCCTGGCCATTGCGATGGTACTTTTCTGGTTGATTAAAGCAGCCAATAAAGTAACCAAACCCGCAGAAGCGGCTCCGGAAGCGCCTTCCTCAACCGATCAGTTATTGATGGAAATTCGCGACGAACTGAAAAGAAAATAATCTTAGCTGAATAAAAGAAATTAAAGCCGTGTCACAACAGTGAAAACGGCTTTTTTTCGTTATTCTTGAACCTCCTGATATATCGTGTAGACGTCTCTAAGCCAAATCATTTGGTTTTCAGACATTTACATCTTTAAAGTATTTCTTACGGGATCTGCAGTATCGAGCAGATCTGCTCTGCAAGGGACAGCCCAATTCTGTCCTGCGCTTCCAGTGTGGACGCTCCGGTGTGGGGAGAGAGCGAAATTTTTGGATGGTTAAGGATTTCTTTTGAAGGAACAGGCTCATTCTCAAAAACATCCAGGCCGGCAAAAGCAACTTTTCCTGAGTTGAGGGCGGCAAGAAGCGCAGCTTCATCAATGACACCACCGCGGGAGCAGTTGATTACCGCAACGCCGGTTTTCATAGTTTCAAATTCCTTCTTGCCGATCATATAACCTTCTTTTTGCGAGGGCACGTGAAGTGTAATGAAGTCTGCATGCTTCAGCACATCCTCCAACGGTTCTGTCTCGATATCCACATTGATGAACTGGTTGTTGTAAAATTTTACTTTAATGCTGGCACGACCTACATTGTTATCTGCGGCAATCACCCGCATACCCAGTCCCAGAGCTATTCTGGCCACTTCCTGGCCAATCCTGCCCATCCCGATAATTCCGATGGTTTTACCGCGGAGTTCAATACCTTTTTCATAGAATTTTTTCATCGATGCAAATTCCGAATCGCCTGTTACCGGCATTTTTCTGTTGGAATCCTGAAGAAACCTGGCTCCCGAAAAAAGATGTGCAAAAACCAGTTCTGCAACCGATTCCGAAGATGCGGAAGGCGTGTTAATGACATGAATGTTTTTTGAGCGGGCATAATCCACATCAATATTATCCATACCAACACCGCCTCTGCCAATAATTTCCAGTCCCGGACAGGCATCTATAAGATCTTTTCTTACCTGAGTTGCACTGCGGACGAGAAGCGTTCTTATTTTATTGCTGTTGATGTAATCGGCCAGGAATTCCTGCGGAACTTTTTCGGTAATCACTTCGAATCCTTTTGCAGTAAGGGCTTCAACACCAGATTTATCCAGTCCGTCGTTTGCTAATATTTTCATTTAAAATGTTGGGGAATTAATCTTTGAAAACCTGAATGGTCACCTGTTTTTCCACCATATCGGTAAATTTTCCCTTGTACCGGGTCGCCTTTACCAGGTGATTGTCGATCCAGTGGTAATTTCCACCGCGGGGTTTTCCGCAAAGCACACTGTGATATTTAAAACCGTTTTTATCCAGCCACTCGATGGTGATTTGCTTCAAATCCTCTGTACGGGAAGTGAAAAAGCAGATTTGGTGTCCTTCGTCATACCATCTGTTGATGGTTTCCAGCGCATCGGGATAAGGTTCGCAGGTTATCATGCGTTCCGGTTCTTCATTGGGAATATCGTCGGTAATAGTGCCGTCTATATCAATAAGATAGTTCTTTATACCGTCTTTCAGAATCGGGCTTAAATGGTCTTTGAATTCTAGTGCCATAATGTGTTTTCAAGTGTCAAAATTAAGCATTTTCTCATGAAGGCTTTTGTTTTTGTTCACAGAATTTTACAATAATTTTCATTAAAATTTCAGTGGCCTGGAAATAAATACCATTTTAAAAATCGTTTTTTATTGACTATCTTTGATCACTTTTACGGCTTATGGAAGAACAGGTAGTATTAATTTCGGAGAATGATGAAGTAATCGGTTTGATGGAGAAACAGCAGGCGCACATCAACGGTCTGCTACACCGCGCGTTTTCGGTATTTCTGTTCAACACTAAGGGCGAGATGCTCCTGCAGAAAAGAGCCGGATCCAAATACCATTCTCCCGGACAGTGGACCAATGCAGTCTGCTCCCACCCCAGAAGTGGTGAAACCTATGAAGAAGGTGCAAAACGCCGGCTTAAAGAGGAACTGGGAATTGAAACCGATATCAAAAAGAAATTTCATTTTATTTACAAGGCTGATGTGGGGCAAAACCTGTGGGAACACGAACTGGATCATGTTTTTACCGGTTCGTACGAAGGTGATTTCATGCTGAATCCTGAGGAAGTTGCAGAGGTTCGATATATTTCTATGGATGCTCTGGAAAAAGAGATTGCAGAACAGCCGCAAAACTTTACAGAATGGTTTAAGATTATTCTGGAAGAATACAAGCACCATTTGTAACAGAAAGAGGGAAGACCGCGTGAATAGTGCTAAAATCAGTATTGCTCTATGAAGAAGATAATTAAAACTAAATAAACTTTATAATGGAAAAAAGAACAGCGCTCTACGAAAAACATATTTCATTAGGCGCAAAAATGGTCCCCTTCGCAGGTTTTGAGATGCCGGTGCAGTACTCTGGCGTAACGGAAGAGCATTTTGCGGTGAGAGAAAAAGTTGGAATTTTCGATGTCTCGCATATGGGCCAGTTTTTTGTGGAGGGTCCAGGAGCGAAAGATTTGCTTCAGTACGTCACTACAAATGACATTACCACTCTGGAAGACGGTAAAGCTCAGTACACCTGCCTTCCGAACGGTAACGGCGGAATCGTCGACGACCTGATTGTGTACAAAATGGCCGACGAAAAATATTTTGTGGTGGTAAATGCATCGAATATTGATAAAGACTGGGAACACATCAGTAAATACAACGCTGAATTCGGAGCAAAACTAACCAATGCATCTGACGATATGTCGCTGATTGCCATTCAGGGACCAAAAGCCACCGAAACACTTCAAAAACTTACTGATAGCAACCTTTCGGATATTCCATATTATCATTTTACCGTGGGAACGGTTGCCGGAGTTCCGAAAGTAATTATCTCCAACACTGGTTATACGGGAAGCGGCGGTTTCGAAATTTATTTTAAAAATGAAAGTTCCGAAAAATTATGGGATGTCCTTACCGAAGCCGGCGCTGAATTCGGACTGATGCCGTGCGGACTGGCAGCAAGGGACACCCTGCGCCTCGAAAAAGGATTCTGCCTGTACGGAAACGATATTGACGATACTACTTCCCCACTGGAAGCCGGACTGGGCTGGATAACCAAACTGGATAAAGGTGATTTCGTTGATAGAGAATTCCTAAAAAAACAGAAAGAAGAAGGGATCTCCAGAAAACTGGTAGGCTTCGAAATGACTGAAAAAGCCATACCAAGGCATGATTATCCTGTAGTGGATGGCGAAGGAAACGTGATCGGTAAAGTAACCTCCGGCACGATGAGCCCAATGAAAAAAATCGGGATCGGACTTGCTTATGTGAACAAACCATACTTTAAAACAGGTACCGAAATCTTTATCCAGATCAGAAACAAAAATGTTCCTGCCAAAGTGGTGAAAGTACCTTTTGTATAAAGAAATAATACTCTTACAAAAAAATCCGGCTGATGAAATTATTCAGCCGGTTTTTTTTTATGGCAAATGCTGGAAACAGAAATCGTTGCCGATTGTTGTATTTCTTTTGCACCGCGTACCCGATTTTGTGATGCCGCGGCAACGGTTGGCAGCGTTAGTGCCCGCAGGTTTTTTCTGCGGAGACGACGTCATTCCCAATCCGCCACGGAAAGGCGGCCGGCAGATTCCGCAGGGCAAAAGTCCGTTTCGCTGTGCACTTTCTAAACTTAATTTTGAGGAAACATTTTTCACCATTCGGCAGGAACCAAGATGGTATTTTGATCCCGAAGGTGTTCTGTACACCGTTTGAGCCGAAAAATTCAGCGAAACCAACAGTAAAAGAGCACCCAATATTCTCATGATTTATTCCCGAAAAAAGCGTTTAGTTTTTCAAGGTTTGATTTATCGTTGCCGATAAAAATTTTGTCTTCGGTGAGGAACACAGGCCTTTTCAGAAAAGTGTAATGTTCAAGCAGAAGTTTTTTATAATCTTCTTCCTTCAAGGATTTCACATCAATTCCTCTTGCTTTGATCTGCGAAGATTTCCTGCTGAAAAGCGCTTCATACGAACCAGCTATTTTATACATTTCATCAAGTTCTTCTTCAGTAACCGGTTCAGTTTTTATTTCGCGGAGATTCCAGCCGGATAAATCGAGCGGGGCCATAATTTTCCTGTTGGTTCCGCAGGTTTTCAGATAATAGACCGTTTTCATAATCCAACAAATTTAAGCATAAAAAATCCGATTCAGAAATGAACCGGATTATATAAGTTTTGTCTTAAAAAATTATTGAGGTATAACCAAAACCTGTCCCGGATAAATTTTATCAGGATCAGAAAGCATCGGCCTGTTTGCTTCGAAAATTCTGTTGTAAGCGTTCACATCACCGTAAACTTCTTTTGCAATTTTAGAAAGCGTGTCACCACTTTCTACGGTGTGGTACTTTGGCTGAGCGACTTGTGCAGGGGCGGCAGTTTGCACTGGTGCAGCTTTTACCGTCATGTTGTCCGTTACACCGTCGATACCTTCTACGTTACCGGCAGCAACATAGATTTTACTTTTTTGCTCCCAGTCTTTAGCTTCGCCGGATATGGTTACTTTGTCGTTAGCCACTGTAAAGGTCAGTCCTGACACATCGAAACCGTATTTTGCAACGTGGTCTCTTACCTTTTTTGCCTGTTCTTCGGGGGTTTCACCTCCTCCAAATAATTTTTCACCTACATTTTTTAAAAATGATCCTAGTCCCATTTTTGTTTAATTTTTTTGTGTTAATAATTTCACCTAAGGCTCTCTTTAGTGTTCTAAAGATAGCAAATCCTGTGCGAAATGTAAGTTAAGGATTCGTTAAAGTTACCGCAAACACTCCCGAAACCATAAAATTTGTAACTTTATACATATTAAAAATAAACCAATGATGCAGACCAAGACGGTATTTCAGTTTATTTCAGAACCATCGGATGTGAATTATGGCGGCAATGTGCACGGCGGCAGCGTGATGAAATGGATTGACCAGGCAGGCTACGCCTGCGCCAGTTCATGGGCTTCGAGTTATTGCGTGACGGTTTATGTGGGTGGCATCCGGTTTTATTCACCCATAAAAATCGGGCACATCGTAAAAGTGGAGGCTGAGGTAATTTACACCGGAAAGACGAGTATGCACATCGCCATCAATGTTTTTTCCCGCAATATCAAAAGAAAGGATTTCGAAAAGAAAACGCACTGTATCATAGTTTTTGTCGCGGTGGATGACGAAGGCAACAGCATAGAAGTTCCAAAATTCATCCCTGAAACCGAACAGGAAAAACAAATGGAACAGTACGCCATAAAACTTATGGACCTAAGGAAGCAGATTGAGGAGGAGATGAAACCGTTTTTGTGAAAATCATGTATCTTTTTAATATGTTTAGAACGTATAAATAAATAGAATGGAGATTATTTTTACCAGAAATAAATAAGATTTTAAAAAAGTCCTGGTTCCAATTTTTAACAGCCAAAGATTTCAAAATCTGCAAATAAAAACGCCTCCCAAACGGAAGGCGTTTTCTTCATATCAAATTAAATTTTTATCTCGCGATATTCACCGCTCTGGTTTCCCGGATAACGGTTACTTTAACCTGTCCCGGGTAAGTCAGTTCATTCTGTATTTTCTCCGAAATATCATAAGAAAGTTGCGCGCTTTGCTCGTCGCTTACTTTTCCGCTTTCTACCATAACACGCAGTTCACGGCCGGCCTGAATGGCGTAAGCGCTGGAAACGCCATCAAAACTTAGCGCTGCGGCTTCAAGGTCTTTCAGACGCTGAATATAGGATTCCAGAACCTGGCGTCTTGCTCCCGGCCTTGCTCCGGAAATACCGTCGGCAACCTGGATGATTGGCGAAAGAAGTGAAGTCATTTCAACCTCGTCATGGTGTGCACCAATCGCATTTACAACTTCAGGATTCTCCCCATATTTTTCTGCCCACTGCATACCAAGAAGTGCGTGCGGAAGTTCAGATTCCTGCTCCGGAACTTTACCGATATCGTGAAGTAAGCCTGCTCTTTTGGCTAGTTTTACATTTAACCCTAATTCTGCTGCCATAGTTGCTGCGATATTTGCAACTTCGCGCGAGTGCTGCAGCAGGTTTTGCCCGTAAGAGGAGCGGTACTTCATTCTACCAACAATCTTTACAAGTTCAGGATGCAGCCCGTGGATTCCCAGGTCAATGATGGTTCTCTTACCAACTTCGATGATTTCTTCTTCAATCTGCTTTCTTGTCTTCTCCACCACTTCCTCAATTCTTGCAGGGTGAATTCTGCCGTCCGTTACAAGCCTGTGAAGGGATAGTCTTGCGATTTCTCTTCTTACAGGATCAAAACATGACAATAAAATGGCTTCCGGAGTATCGTCCACGATAATTTCTACACCGGTTGCTGCTTCCAAAGCACGGATATTTCTACCTTCCCTGCCGATAATTCTACCCTTAATTTCGTCAGACTCGATATTGAAAACTGAAACTGAATTTTCAATCGCCTGTTCCGTACCGATTCTCTGGATCGTCTGGATTACGATTTTTCTTGCCTCATTTTTAGCGTTCATCTGCGCCTCTTCCATGATGCCCTGTACGTGAGCCTGAGCTCTGGATTTGGCTTCAGCTTTCATCGCCTCTACCAGTTCAGCCTTTGCCTCCTCAGCGGAGAAGCCAGAAATCTTCTCCAGAATTTCTACTTTTTGCGCCGTAATTATATCGAGTTCCGATTGTTTTCTGTCCAGAATTTCGCTCTTTTTTGCGTAATCTGCAATCTGTCTGTCGAGATCCTTCTCAAGCTTGCCGGTTTTGCTTAGTTCGTCGTTCAGTTTGTGTTCTTTGTCCTTAATGCGTTTTTCAGCTTCCTGCATCTTCTTTTCTCTGGACTGAATATCAGCATCATGCTGCGACTTCAGTTCAAGGAATTTTTCTTTTGCCTGCAGCTGCTTTTCTTTTTTAATGGATTCTGCCTGAACGGTGGCTTTTTCTATCAGGTTGTCGGCGTTTTTCTGTGCGTCATCAAGGATGAATTTTGCCTTTGAATTCAGAGAGCTTTTAGAAAACAAATATCCTAAGACCGCTCCTAAAACTATACCGACAATGCCAATGATTATTGCGGTTGTTGTCATATATGTTGAGTTTAAATTTAAAATGTTCAAATGCGTGTTTCAAGTTTCAAATTTTAGATTTCAAGTTTTACTAAATTGTAACGTGAAACAAAAAAACCTACAACAGTTCAGTGATTTAGAGTAAACTCCTAATCAACACGATTTGGACTGTTTTTCACTTTCTGTAATCCGCGTAAAACGGCACGCCATTAAGTGAACATTCGCCCGGTAATTGTTTAGCGTTGAGTTTACCTGTAATGTGTTAGAACTATTGTAGGCAGTTTTTATCGGAAAAGAAAAATCTACTTTTCCAGCTCTTCCAGAAGTTTGTTCATCTGCTGAACACGCTCGTTGGAGGCGTTTATATTTTTTTCATTGTTTAAAGCAAAAACTTCGGCATTGGTTCCCAGTTTCAGGGCGCACATGGCCAGTGCATCCTGTTTGTCGCGAACATCAAAGCTGGCTTCAAAATCCTTGATCATACTTTCAATCTGCTTTCCGACCTTCCGAAGAGTTTCTTCCTCGGCGGCGGGAACATTCAGCGGGTAAGTACGCCCGGCAATGTTGATGGTAATTCTCCTCACATCCATTATAAGCCGCTGTTCTGAAGTTGTGCAATACAGTAATCCACTTCTTTTATGAGCCTGTTGATATGATTTTTCATCAGTCGGTTATGCTCGGGATTTCCTGATATTGCGGACTGAAGTTTTATATTTTTTTGTTCTTCCGCTAATTCCTGACTTTTTTTCCGCTCAGCCTCATACTTCTCCTTCATTTCCTCGTAATCTTTAGAAAGTGCCGCGTGCTCCTCACGCAGATTCTGGTAATCTTTTTTAAGCATCAGAATCCTTTTTTCCAGCAACAAAAAATTACTTTCTAAATCTTTCAGCATCTCAGGTTTTTAATTCTAACTATTGCAAAAATATAAAAATTTAATATTAAAAGATGGAAAACCACACTTTAATTTTTTAATTAAAATAATAAAAAGAGCAAATCATTTCAATCTCCTCTTTTAAATATTTTATAATCAGAAGCTTAAATTATTCAAATTTCAGAACAAACATAAATACGCGGCTGTGCATTGCAGAAATTGCGCTTGCCCAATATGGCGGCGTGTCTGCATTGTCTTTCACCAGTTCATTATTCATCACAAAAGTGCCGCGGAAGCCTGGCGTAAGCTTAAATCTGCTGAAGTAAAACTGCAAACCGGCCTCAACACTCCACCCGAAATTGTGCGTGGTACTTCTGAAAACTCCCGTTGAATTATCTTCAGTTGCGTTTTCGTTAGACTGCAAATTTGCCATATAATTAACACCTGCCGCAGCATAAGGGCGCGAATTGTACCAGCGGTCACCATGAAACTCCAGCAAAAGCGGCACATCCAGGTAAGTGGATTTTAAATTTCTTTTTTTGTCGGCGTCTGTAAGAGTTATGGGCATGAATGGTGGGATTGAATTCGTCCCCGCTGCAAACTCTGAATTTTCCTGTGTGTCGAAAACGAGCTCTCTCTGCACAAACTGAAGTCCGGGTTCCAAACGGAGATCGAAACTGTTGTTAAGCTTCATTTTTCCGATCAGTCCTGCGCCAAAACTGTAAGAGCCTTTAGACTGTACTGCATTTTGCCTGCCGTTCATCCCCAATTTTGGATCCAAGACGAGTTTGTAGTCGAAATTATTACCCGCCAGGAAAAAGCCCCAGCTGAATTTCTGCTCATCAAATTCCTGCAACTTGTCCATCCGGTCTTTGGTGCGGAAAAGCTGCGCATGTGACAGCCCCGAGACTAAAAAGGAGCAAAGTAGCGTAATTTTAAAAATATTGTTCACCATATCATTTGGTTGCTTTGTAAATCGTGGCAATACCCAGGCTGAGCTTTTTGTATTCTACTTTTTTGAAGCCAGTATCGAGCAAAATCTGCTTCATTTTTTCGCCAAAAGGAAACGCATTAACTGAATCCGGAAGATACGTATAAGCGCGGTTGTCTTTGGAAACCAGTTTACCGATCTGCGGCAAAATGTTTTTAAAATAAAACATGTAAAGTGGCCCCAAAAATCCTTCAACTTTAGAAAATTCAAGGATATAAACGCTCTTGCCTTCTTTCACGACGCGTCTAAGTTCTGCAAGACCTTTAGCTAAATTTTCAAAATTCCTCACACCAAATCCAACGGAAACGGCATCGAATTTATTATCCTCGAAAGGCAGGTTTTCCGCATCACCTTTCATCATTGAAATTTTTTCCTGCAGGTTTTGTTTTTTCACTTTTTCAATGCCTACATTAAGCATTTGCTGTGAAAGGTCGAGGCCTACCACATCGGCTTTAGTTCCTTTATGTACAGCGATGGCAAGATCCCCGGTTCCTGTAGCTACATCCAGAGTGAGTTTGGGTTGGTCTTTGTTCATCCATTTCACCAGTTTGTCGCGCCACAGTACATCTATTTTCATGGAAAGTACGTGGTTCAGCAAATCGTATTTCGGCGCTATGTTGTCGAACATATCTTCAACCTGGCTTTTCTTGCTCGCTTCTGTATTGTATGGTGTAACCTGTTTCAATGTCTTAAAAGTTGTAATATTCTTTGTAATAATTTAAAAAATCCTGCTTTCGGAAAATTTTCACGCGGGATTCAGTCTTCTGTATGTTTTTGATGACCTTATCGTAATCCTCATCTATATTATAATAGAAATCCTCTGTGTAGAGTTTACTGAATTTCTTAGGCCCACCATAGTAGATTTTGCCATCGATGTCGGTTTTACCCAGTTTTTCGAGGAGTGAATCTTTCTTAATGTCGTAACCGTAATATTGTGTGTAGATGTAATAATCTGAATTGGTGATATTGATAAGCCCCCGAACTTTATTAACACTGAAAGCCGAGTCGTAGATCAACTTTTTAGCATCATCGAAAACTTTGATGTCGTTTTTACCTTTTTGCAGGTCCACTTTAACGTACTGCCCGGCAGAAATCACTTTTTCTTCGCCGTTATTTATTTTGAAATAATAAGTCTTGGGTGTGGGGTTATCAACAAGGTAATAATTCTTCTTTGCCAAAAAGAGAAAATAAATTCCAAACGCAAACACAGTAACCACTAACGCCACGATAAAACCAAAAAGCGCAGGATTTTTTTTCATATTTTTACAGGAGTAAGCTGCAAATTTAATAATAATTTTGGTTTGTTTGGGATTGCATTATAATTCTTAACTTTGCTGATTATATTGATTAAAAGTAAATACGCAAACCATTATGCCAAATACCATAATCATTGGTTCAGGAAGTTATTTGCCGGAAAGAGTGATTGAGAGAAACCACTTCAGTGACTCGGTTTTTTATGACGATAATTTCGTAAAAATTGATAAACCCAATGATGAAATTATACAAAAATTTGTAGAAATCACAGAGATTGAAAACAGAAGATATGTAGATGATGACCTTGTGAATTCTGACATCGGCGCGAAATCGGCACAAATCGCTTTGGATGACGCCGGGATTGATAAGGAAAGCCTTGATTATATCATCAGCGCAACCAATTTCGGGGATGTGGACCTACACGGACAGCAGAGCTTTATGCCTTCCCTTTCGGCGATCATTAAAAATAAACTTGGTATCAAGAATCCAAAATGTATCAATTACGATATGATTTTCGGTTGTCCGGGCTGGGTTGAAGGAATGGTATTGGCAGACACCCTGATTAAATCCGGAAAAGCTAAGAATATTCTGGTTGTGGGTTCCGAAACTTTAAGCAGGGTTACCGATCCCTATGACAGAAATAAAATGATTTTCGCGGACGGTGCCGGAGCAGTTGTAGTGACGGCCACTGAGGAGGAAAACGTTGGAATTATCGCACACAACACCTTGTGCTTCAACGGTGATGAACTGGCATACCTTGAAAATTCACATTCACTGAATCCTGAAGCGGACCAGACTAAAAAATACATCAGGATGCGGGGCAGAAAAATCTACGAATTTGCGCTGAAATATGTTCCTGATGCGATGAAGCAGACCATCGACAGTGCAGGGCTCACCCTGGATGACATCGATAAAATTCTTCTTCACCAGGCCAATGCAAAAATGGACCATGCGATGATTTCCCGCCTGTTTAAGCTTTACGGAAAGAGCAGTTACGAGCATTCTGTTTCTCCGATGACGATTCAGGAATTTGGGAATTCATCAGTTGCCACCGTGCCTACGATGTACGATTTAATTAAAAAAGGAAAAATGGAGGGTCACTCATTTAAAGATAACTCCTACATTTTATTCGCATCAGTTGGCGCCGGGATGAATATCAATGCGATTGTTTACAAATTTCCGTAACTGGTATAAATTATAAAGAGATACGATTATAAAGCACAATTAATTAGAAGATTGTGCTTTCTTTTTCCAGATGAAACAATTTTTTCTAATCTTCACCGGAATACTTTTTCTGCTTGAATTTTACATTTATCAGGCATTAAAAACCGTTGTCAGCAATCCGTATGGCAGAATTGCGTACATCGCCATCAATGCGCTGGTTTATATTTTTCTGGTTTATAACCTGCTATTTATCAACCGAAGCGACCGGGACCATCATCGCGTTCAGGTATCTGCAACCGTAGTTCTGGCTGTGCTTTTGCCGAAACTTTTTATAGTATTTTTTCTTCTCATTGATGACATTTTCCGGCTTTTGCAGTTCGGATTCAGTTACTTTACCAATAAAGAAACCCATTTTCCGGAGCGAAGGAAATTCCTTAGCCTGGCCGGGCTCGCAATTGCAGGCGTGTTCACTTCACTTTTTCTGGATGGTGTTGCCTTCGGAAAATACCGCCATCGGGTAAGAAAGGTTAAGGTGAAGATTAAAAATCTGCCTGAAAGTTTTAAAGGTTATAAAATCATCCAGATTTCCGACATGCACGCGGGAAGTTTTTTCCATCCGCAAAAATTACAGCATGCTTTTAACATGATTAATGAGCAGAAACCAGATCTTGTGCTTTTTACCGGGGACATGGTCAACAATCTTGCGGAAGAGTTTAACAGTGTGAAAAATCTTTTCGCTTCAATTAACGCAAAAGACGGTAAGTTCTCAGTTCTGGGAAATCACGATTACGGTCTTTACATCCAATGGAATTCGAAACAGGAACAGGCACAGAATATTCCGAATTTAATAAAACTTCAGAAAGAAGCCGGATTTGAAATGCTTCTCAATGAGCACCGAATCATCGACAAAAATGGTGAGAAACTTTACATCATCGGTGTTGAGAACTGGGGACTGAAACCATTTCCGCAATATGGAGACTTGGATAAAGCCACGAGAGGAATTCCGCAAAATGCCGCAAAAATCCTAATGAGCCACGATCCTACCCATTTTGATGAAATTGTAAAAGAACATCCATCGGACATTTCTCTTACGCTTTCCGGACACACACACGGGATGCAGTTTGGTCTGGATTTAAAGAACATCAAGTGGTCACCGGTGCAGTACCGTTATAAAAAATGGGCCGATCTGTATGAAAGCGGGGGCAAATATCTGTATGTAAACCGTGGTTTCGGAGTTATAGGTTATCCGGGAAGGGTTGGCGTTTTACCGGAAATTACTTTGATAGAGCTTACTTAATTGGATAAGAAAAGTAATTCAAAAATCTTTCACATCAGCCTTTCTTCAAAGTTTCAAGCCAGTTTTCCGCAATACGCTTAATTTTATTTGATTCATTATCAATAAGCACCCAAAGAGTCCGGGAATCTGCTACCAGTTCATCACCTCTGTAAAATTCAACCTTTCTAGGCTGGCGAATACCTTCCGGATTTTGTGGATAGGTTAATATTTTCAGGTCATCACCTTTGTAAACCTGCTTTCTGTATTGGATATGATGATCCGCCATCACCCAGTAATCGTTGGGATAAGGCGTATCAGCTTTAACGAGTTCCCAATGCTCCTTAGCAATTTCTTCCACCCACTGCACATATTGAACGTTATTCACATGATTGAACTCGTCCAGATGCTCTTCTTCAACTTCAATTATTTTTGAGTGAATCAAATACATTCTAAATTTTTTAAAATCCTTTTATAGATTATCAAATTCAGTTAATGATTTGCGTACCCAATCCGGAACTTCGACTGTTTTTCTGGTTTGCATATCGAACATGATTTGTGTAGTACTTCCGGTGGCATGGATTACGGTTTCCCCTTTTTTGTCAGAGGTGATTGCATATTCAAAAACAAAACTTTTAGTTCCGATTTTGGAGGTTCTTACATGAACCCGAACGTTCTGTGAAGTGAGCAAAATTTCCTTCTGAAAATTTACGCTTACATTACCGATCAAAAACATATTTTGCAGCCAGTCCCACTGTGGACAGGCTTTCATCATATACAGACCTCTTGCAGTTTCAAAATAGGTAACATAAATAGCATTGTTTACATGACCCAGAGCATCCGCATCATTCCACCGCATCTGTATCGGGAAACTGAAATTGAAATCGTGATCTATAGTTTGCATAATGGTAGAATCGAAAAGTTTTTTAGCCCTCAAATTTAGCTCAATTTTGATAACTGATTATTAATGCAGAGTAAAATATTGATGTCACTGAATAGGTCACTGCACACACTCGAAAAAAAATCCAAAATTTGGTCTGAAAAAATCATTTCAAAATCAATTTTCAATCGCTCGTTTAGATTTTTTCCAGTGACCTATTTTTGAAATTGAAACAGGTCACTGAATAGGTCACTGAAAATATGTGCGAATTTGTTGCTCTTTGATATCAGCATAAAACGAAAAATGCCGTAAAACCTATGTTTTACAGCATTTTGTGCTACTTTGGTAAAGTAATCGCGATCCGGACGGGACTCGAACCCGCGACCTCCGCCGTGACAGGGCGGCATTCTAACCAGCTGAACTACCGGATCAATTTTTTCGAAGATAAAATTGTAAATCTCTGCGATCCGGACGGGACTCTTTTAAATTTCTTAAAAGCCCTATCCACAACCGTTATGCGGAAATAGTGTTATGACAGGTCACTGAATAGGTCATTGTCAAAACGCTATTAAGAGCGTCGTTTTTCAATAGTGCAAATATATTGTTTTTTTGATTATTTGCAAATAAAGTTGATTATTTTTTGGACGGGTTTGGTAGTAATATTTGACTCTAAAAAAAATGATAAAGAATTTCATTAATCAAAGTATAGTGTATTTACTTAAAAAAATGACTAACAATTTGATTAGATGCTCACTATTATGAAACAAATTCAAAAATTTTGCTTTACCCACTCACGCAAATATTTAATTGGAAATGGAAAAACGGTCAACTCACCATTTTTCACAAAATCAACGTTCATCAAAGATGTCAATCTATCAAAAATTATTTCTGAACCTTCATATGACTCTATTTCTCTGATCGTTGATGCTCGGGAGATCTGTTGCTGAATTCCCTCTCCTTTGATGCCTACGTAATAATAGAGCTTTTCATTTTCTCTAAGTATATGAATATCCAATTGGCTATCTAAGATTTCGTATCTCGTTTTATCTCGAAAGTACGATTTCAAAATTTCTCCTGTTTCAGTTTTAATTTTTTCCGCGAATTTCTTTTTATCAGTTCTATTTTCAAAACAATCAAGAAGTGACTTTTTGCTCCAATGCTCAATCTTGTTTATTCTAGCAATTATTTCATCCCCATTTTTAACATTTTCGACGATTTCACTTAAATATTTTATTGCATCAATTCTTGATAATTTTAAGGGAATGGATTCATTATGAAGTTTTTTGAATAAAAGACCATAATTTGGTATTGTATAAAATGGTGTCTTGTTTATTAAATTGATGTTACCTTTCTCGTCTTTTACTAAAAATTCTACATTGTTATTTTCTTCAAAAGCTTTACAAAGCATATCAAATTCGGTTTGATTGAATAAATTCGGTTCAAAAATCTCAAATTTCAAATTTCCATTTGGATGAATAGTAAGAAAACAAAACTGTTCATTTAACCTGGCTCCGAAAATCCATTTTTCTTTAAATTCATATTTTTCCCAATTTGTTATTGAGATTTGATTATTCTTAATATCATTTCTAATAATTGATTCTATAATCAATGCTTTGAGTGTTGCATTTGAATCAATTGTGAAATCTTCGAATGTAAAATGTTGGCTAATTAAACTAGATTTATAAGGATCCTTTTTCCCATATCTAGTATAGTATGATTTATTGTGAATTAAATTTAAATTGTAACCATTCTTATTTTCCTTTTTCACAATCTTAACATTCGCTTTTGGCAGTAACCTTTTTAGCGAACTTTTAACTTGATTAATGTAATCCCCTGAATCCTCGTCTTTAATCAAATCAAGCAAATAAATATTTTTGTCAAACCCAGCAATATTAAACGATGAATTATAGCGAATCGTTTTTTCGACAGGAAGTTCAGTTAATTCAATTGACAAATAATCAAACAATTTTTCTTCAATGCGTTGAATGATTAAATTTAATAATCCTATTTTACTGTCATTAAATTCCTGTAAATTTTTGAACGATAAAAATGGAATGAGATTTTTCTCCAAAACTCCGTTCCTAGTTGTTTGTTTTTGAATAAATTGGTTTTCTCCTTGAATATTATTGTCAGAAGCTAAAACTCTCCTTAATGTCCCTGTGGAATGTACAAAAGTATATTTTGGAAATTCGCTGAATTTTTTCTTAGAAAAATCCATGTGTTTACTCAGGAGTACGCTTGAAAATGTCTTTACATTAAGTTGAAATGATAAATCAGAAGCAATATTCAATTCTAAAGCAACTATTTTAAAAACCTGTTCCCTATCCTTCGTCTTTGATATTTTGAAGAAGTTAGGTGAAAAAAGATATAATTTTCCTGTTAGATTATTAAAAGAGAGTTTATTATTCTTGGGGTTTGAAAGTGAGTTTATGAGTAGTTGTGCAATAGTATGGTTAGCTATTTCACTTATTTCAGTTGTATTTAATAACTTATAAAATAGTGTTTCTCCACTTTCTAACTTTTCTAAAGATTTTGATAAATCAATCTTTTCAATCTTTTCTTTTTCAAACAAAGCATAAAAAGATTTCCCTCCTTCGAAAACAATGCTTTTTGCCTCTAATGCATAGCTTAATTCATCCAAGATTAAAGCTCCGTACTTAATGTAATTTTCTGAAGTGGAAAACTTTACAATGATAAAATCTCGAAAAATATTATCTAAAGTTAAATTTATCTTAAGTCGATTAATTTTGCAAATTTTCATACCCTTTTAAATTCTTTTAGAAAGTTAGTATCCAATTCCTGTCTACTCATATTCCAAAGACAAGGAATTTCTACGATTTTGCCATCAGAAGATTTTATAGGACTTCGGTCTTCCGAAGATAAAATATTAATAATAAATACTCTTTCTCCCTTAACTTTTTTTAATTTTTCTCGGATTTTATTTTCTTGTTCGTCGAAACTAATTTCTGTATTTTCTTTCCAATGCTTAAAGTCAATATAAGTATTGGTGTTTTTTACTTTAAAGTCAAAAAGTTCATAATTTTCTAAATCCAATTCTTCTAGTTCTACTTCAAAGTGTTTTTCGAAGATAAATCTTCCCACTTGCTCTCCTAAAGCACCTTTGTAAATATTGTTGAATAAAATGGGAGAAAGCATATATTTGTTTAAGGCAAAGTCTGTCGCCCAATTCTTTGATTTAAAATATGATTTCACTCCATCTATTTGTAAAAGTTCGACCAAACGACTTGTTCCAACAGAAACTTCCCTTCCAATATTCTTATCAAAATCAATTTCAACATTGTGATAATCATTAACTTCATCTCTCTCATTTAATTGGAAGAAATATTTATTGTTTTCGCTTGGCAATTCTATATATAAGTCTAGAATTCTATTAAGTTTAAATTTGCTTATTTCATCTACGGAAATGGTTGGAAATCGCAAGCACATTTCTCTTAAATGCTCCCACTCCACTTTTCTATTTTCGTTCCATTTCCAATCGCTAGATATAAACTTCCGAATTTTACTATATACTTTTTTATTAGTTGCAGTTGCAATGTTTTTTAATTTCAAATCTTTGTTATTTTCATCTTGAATTTTTTGCCTTCCTGATTTGACAAGAGCTTTAAACTCATTTAAAACTAAATTGTTGTCAACATCATAATCAGAAATCAGACTGTCTAATTCACTATCTGCAAAAATGTAGATATTAGGAGATTTTAAATTTGTCCTGCAAATTCTTCCTATAGCTTGAATGATGAATTTTACAAAATGCTGTTTGATATTATAATCTTTGTATAAAAAGCTGTTATTAGGACTCTCAGGTTTTTTCGAGGTGCTAAAAGATGCTAATAAATTTTTAAATGCAATCGTAACCTGATAGTTTAATTGCTTTACAGAAATTAATCCTGCTTGAGCTAAAAACTCTAGCTGAAAAAGGTATTTGATGAATCCTTCTTCATTTAGGTTAATATTGATCTGTTGGATTATGTGTGTAGGTTTATCTAGATATATCGCATTAATGTCAGTTTCATTTTGAAAATTCCAATTAAAGGACGATTCATCCTGAACATTAACCAAATTTTCAGGATTAGGCGAAATAAATTGTAAATTTTGTCCCGCTCCCATAGTTTGATACATCGAAATAATAAATACTTTTTTGCCTTTTTCCAACCGCTTGATGAATGACTGCTTTTTATTGTCAAAGTCGCTACTGTTAATTATAGTATAAGATTCGATAACTTTAAAAGTGTTATCATCCGAAATAAAAAAGGATTGCGTTTTCGTTGTTTCTTCAATTAGATATTCGAAGATAAGTTCAAGTATTCTCAAATTAAGGTCTTTATCATTCTTTTTAGGTTCCTTGTTAAGCAAACATAAGAAGCCCAAAATATCCTCTTTTGATATAAATTGTTTGAAACAATAACCTATTTTTAAGTATCTATTGAAATGATAATCTGTTGAATTTGGATTTGTAGCAATTAGTTCTCCCACAATACTTTCTGCCAATTCCTTATTTTCAAATAATTTTTCAAATTCCTGAATTGCTTTTTCTTTTGATTCTCCTCCACTCAAGAAATTTACCCATTCGGGAATAATATGTACATTATTGTAATGCTTATTTTGGTTGTCAAATAAATTTTTCAAATGGAACTTTTCGTTTTCAGTTAATTCGAAAAATTTCTCTCCAAGTTGTCTTTTGAAATATTGAATATCATAATTGCCCGTAACAGTCTCAATAAGAGCAGTAGCCGAAATACCAACCACTTTCGCTTTTTCTGCTAATTTTAAAATAAATTTTTCAGGTGTATTTTGAAAATTATAAATGAATGTTTTTGTCTTGGACTGATGCGAATCATCATCTACAAAATCATAGTATCTAAATCCATTCTCATAAAAACTCAAATCATAATTTAATTCATAGGCACCGTCTAATCTTCTGCGAGTTTTTTCCCTAGCGCTTAAAATATTGTCGATAATATAGTTTTTATGCCTACTTTCCAACCCAAACTCTTCAATAACAGTACTAAGTGCTAAATCGAAAGTAAACTCATTTCTTTTGGGATTATTACTTCTTTCTTGTTCCTCTAATTGTTGATAATTCTCGGCAATACTTTTAATAATACCACTAAAGTAATTAACAAATCCTTTAATTTGATTTAGTAGTGATACAATATTCTCACCTGTTTGAGGTTTGTCGCTCTCAAATGTAATTTCATTTATTTTTTCATACTTATTAGGATTTAATTTTATATATTTTTTATCATTCCTATAAACTGAATGGTATTGGAAATCGTGAAATAGTAAATTTCTTTGATTTGAATTTTCTTCATTAACATCCATAGTCTTAAAACTAAAATCCAAACTATATTTTTCGACAATTTCCTCGGCTTTTTCAAGTAAGATACTTTGGATATTTTCTAATGTAAGACCATACTTGTTCTTAATTTGCTCTATACGTTTTTCAGAATGAATTGTGAATTTTTTAGGGAAAACATTTTTGGATAGTGCCCAATATATTTCTGTGAAAAGGTGCATGAAATCAATCCTTTGCTTCTTACCCTTTTCAATAATATTATTTAGGATATTTTCTTTCGTCGCATCAAATTCATCAATAAAAATAATAGCATTTTTAGTTAGTTCATTTTCTAAAAATGAATAAGAAGGTTCAACAAGTGTACTATTTTTATGATAGAATTTGTCAATACTTAAAAAGAAAATTTTCTTTTTAGAAGAAAAGACAGCAGGGTACAACTCTCCAATCCACATTAAATCTCTATTGGTTTGAATTGCCCTGATTCGCTCTTGCCGATTAGAATAATTTTCCTTTAAATATTTTTCTATTGACCTTCTAAATTTAGGTTCAAGATCATTGCGCAATTCTTCATTTAATTTTGCAACAATTGTACGTAATGAAGGATTTGATTGATGTCTTTTAATTTCCGAAACACTATTTTTGATTGCGTAGAATATTTTTAAATTTTTAAAATACTCATTAACTGAATGTTCTACTTGTTCAAATCTTTTAACTAGACAATCTGCGTTTGAATCTAAAAAAGTTACATATTTATCAAAATCCTCCAATTGTTTATTTGGCGCGAAGAATTCATCCTTTAGCTTTTGATCGGGAAGATTTTTTTTCAAATTGGTCACAAAGAAAATTTTCTTGTTGTCTTTGCAGAATTCTTTATAATTTTTAAAAATCCAACTTAACACATGGTGCGTTTTGCCTGAGCCTGTAGGAGGATTGAAGAGCAAAAGTCCGCTCTCCTTATTACAATAATTATTTAATATTTCGATCATGCTCTTTTAGTGTTATTTTTGTAATAGTTATCTATATTTAGGTATTAAAACAAAAGGTCATGATAACAAGATAATACCTTCACCATTCAAAGAAAGAATCATCACCTACCTTTAAAAAATGAAAAAATAATTAAAGTGATAATTTTAACTAATTATTTACAATCTTTAAACTTCTTAAAAATCTTTCACAACCAAGTAAATCATAATATGAGTTTTTCAATATTTCCAATTGGAATTTTACAGGCAAGAATTTACCATATTTTGAAAAATCTAAAATGTTGGGGTTTGCATCTAAAACATTTGCTAGCACCAAATCAATGTTAACATCAAAAGATGATAATTTTTTTAATTTTTGTGCAAATTCATCCTTATTTATTTTGATTTCAAATGCGCTTTCGAGCTCAGTATAAAAGTTTTCAATTCCTACTGCATCGAAAACTATTTTTAAAGTTTTATTAATTTTTGAACTCGTAAAAGAAAAGAAAGTAAGATTACTATTAGTGGAATGAAGCGGTCTTTGACTATATAAATCATTGATATCAAAAATCGAAAATTCTTTTTGCATTTCAGTTATGATATTCTGACTTGGCTCGTCAAGAAAATCATACTCTTTTTTTGAAACCAAAATTTCTAACATTTTTTGCCTTATTCTTTCAGCTATATTAGCACCGTTTCCTTCAAAAATAGGTTTCTTTCCATCATTTGCCGGAATAACTTCAATTTTTTTTGATTTCAAATCAACATGAGCAATTTTCCAAATTCGGGCAGATAAATAAATATTTTCATCTTCGCGAACCTGAATCGTAAGTGGTATTTCGCCGATTTTATTTCCTTTATGCGAAACTTTAAATAAATCTTCGGTTTGAAAAACACTATAAAACTCCCGATTGTTGACAATCTTTTCTCCCTCAATTCCTAAAATTAATTCAAATTCAAGTTTTTCTAAAAGGTCTTTTGCTACTAAAAAATCAATGATCTCTTCAATATCGGTTTTTGAAATATTTTTAAAGGCGTTATTTTCTTGTAAAACAGAAATTAGATTCTTTTTTAATATACCCGAAGTGCCCTTTACCGTAGAAAGTATCTGATGAACCAAAATATCATATGCCTTTTCTTTCAAAATTACAGGCTCGATATATTTTTCCTCATATAATAACCAACAAGCAACAGATTGTAGCAATGTCCATCGATTGGTTGCATACAAAAATAAATTACTCGCTTTATCATCCCTTCTTCCACTTCGTCCTACTCGTTGGATTAATGAAGCAATACTATGAGTTGCATCAATCTGTACAACCTGATCGACACTTCCAATATCAATTCCCAACTCTAAAGTTGACGTACAAGCAATGCTAAAATTCTGATAGGTATTATTTTTCGCAAAAAACTCTACATATTCTCTCACCTCTTTATCAACAGAAGAATGATGCGAAAAATAATTTTGATGTCCACCAACTTTATCTGAAATCTTTCTCAATTTTACAGCGACCTCTTCTACCCTTCCTCTAGCATTAGGAAAAATAAGTGATTTATTATTTCTTGTCTGAACGTATAAATCCTTCAACAAATCGAGAGGTAATTCAGCACCTGTACCTTCAAAATATCTAAAAACAGCATTGATAGGTTTTGGCGTGATATCCCTAATAATTTTTGTATTCTCAACATCGCCAATAAAATTTTTTAACTCAACATATTGATTAGAATCACTAACAGTGGCAGAAAGCGCTAAGGTTTTGAACTTTGTTTTATTTATTTTTTGTAGTCGCGACAATATTGATTGCAATTGGATTCCCCTGTCAGAACCTAAAAATGAATGAATTTCATCGATGACAACAAATTCTAATGATTCAAACAAATGCTTTACATTGTATGGCTTGTTTACAAACATTGCTTCCAAAGACTCAGGAGTAATCAATACAATTCCACTTGGATTTTTGAGTAGTTTTTCTTTTTGACCTCTGCTTGCTTCACCATGCCATTTTGTTACAGGTATGTCCAAATATTCGCACAATTCTTCCACTCTGCGAAATTGGTCATTTATCAATGCAATTAATGGAGAAATATAAAGAATCCTAACTCCTTCTTTTTTGAAATTTGCCCTTGACAATATAGGCAGAAATGCGGCTTCTGTTTTGCCTGACGCAGTCCTTGAAATCAACACATAATTATTTTCTGTGCTTAATATTCGTTGGATTGCAGCTTCCTGAATTGGTCTAAGACTTTCCCATCCTTTATCTCTAATATATTTTCGAATCGGCTCGGAAAGTAGATTGAAGGCTATCATAATTCTTCGATGCTATCCAAGATATTCAAATCGTTTGGTCTTTCATCCTCAATTTCTATATCTCCAAACAATTGGTTCTTGTCCACTTCTGGATTTTGGCGAATGATATTTAAAATGTTTAAAAAATCACGAATCACTTCTCTTGGTGTAAGAAATTCAGAAGCTCCTGGTTTATTAAACATTTCCTCCATAAAGGCTGAAATTTCTTCATCAGAAATATTGATATCAGTCTTATAATTAAAATCAAATATTAACTTTAACTTCTTTAGTAGAACAAAAATTTCATTATGGTTTAACGGAGTGAGTTTGATCACTGGCTGTGCAAAATCCCTCATCTCCAATGTTTCAAATTTATTAGTTTGTAATCGAGATTTTAAAGCTTGGTAACTAAATAGACCGCGTCTTTCATTCTCCAAAAACTCCCTCGTACCTGCAAAATTGATGAATAAGTTTGATACTTTACCCTGAAAACAGTCATTATAGATGCTGAGAATTTTTTCGTAATTCTTCTCCCTCATCACAGAAGTTGAAATTTTATAGAGGTTGATTGCTTCATCCAAATTAATCATAAAACCACTGTAACCCATGCTGACAAACAATTTGCAGAAATTTTTCAGCATATCATAAAAGTTTTGGTCGTTGATAATTTCACGAACCCCTAAATCTTGCCTTGCTTCAGTTTTTGTTTTGTATTCTCCCTTCAACCATTTTAACGCATTTCTACGCAAAAGTTCATCTCCTTTTATATAACCCTCATAATATTTGACAATGACGGAACCGAAATCAAAACCTCCTACTTCCGTAATTTCATTAATAGTCTTGATTATAGAATTTTGAATCAAGCCAAGGTATTCCTCATTTCGAATATCAACCAAAGAGATTTCATTTTCCTGTGCTGTTTTTGTAATTACTTGCTCAATCCATTTTTCCAACAGCGTTTGCAAAGCTCCACCTTCAGGCTTGGTTTGAATCGCAATATTGTCCATAATTGATGAATAGAGCAAAACACTCTTTCCATCGTTTGAATAAAGTCGATTGTCCGGTGTAAAATCTGCGTTTGCCACCACAAATTTCTGTTTCAGTGCAACAGTATTGAGCAAATGAAGCATAAAAGACTTCCCACTCCCAAAATCACCAATCCAAAACTTGGCTAAACTATGCCCGTTTTTAACATCGTTGAGTGCTGAGATGAATGCTTCTATTTCATCGGTTCTTCCAACCGTTATATGCTGAACACCAATTTTGGGGACTACACCGCTTACAAGTGAATTTACTATTGAGGTAGCTTCTTTTGGTTTAATGTTATCAATCATTCTTTAATAGTTTTTTGTAATAATTTTCGTTTATAGTAAAATACTCATCGTCTTCTTCAATAAGTACATCATCAAATGTATCAAAACAGTGTTCGTTAATAGAATCTACTACCGAATTCATCATTTGGTTTTTTGCTTTTAGGAAATCTTCAAGTTCGGTTTGGGGAATACTGAAACTGCTTTTTTCAAAGATTTCCAAAACTTCTTTTTGAAGTTCAGAAAGATTTAATTCATTTAAAAATTTAGAAGAAACTAAATCTTCATTATCGTTAATTATATTAATTTGAACAACATCCTCTTCTTTTCCCCATTCTTCATTTTGCACATCTTCTTCCATCTCTTCTTGCAAATATTCATTAAGGAGACTTACCGTTCCCGAGTGTTGTTTCTGGACATCTTGAATTGTTTTTTTATCAATGGATATTTTTCGTCTCTTTGGGATATAAAACTCATTTATACACTTTAATGCCTCTTCAAGATTCTTTTCAACAATGAATTTATTCAATATTTTTTCAAAATCGTCAAATTGTTCAGCTGTATTAAATAAACTTTTTTGAATTGTTTTATTCATCTGCTTATTGTCAAACTGCGTTGATTTTAAGTCAGCATCAATATAGCGAAGGTAAAGCCGGAGAGAACAAACTTTGTCAATTTTTGCCACAGATTTTGATGCTTCGTAAAAAATATTTTCTACTGAAGGATTTTTGACATTCTGCTCCGCCAAGTTGATGATTTGATTTTCGAATCCATCCGCAGATGAAAAATCTTTTAAAATTTTTTCAAACTTGGACTTCCAACGAGTGGTATTACTTTCATTTAGTAGTTTTTCTGTGTCCAAATCCGGTGGTATTATGTTCTTCTTGTCTTCAACAAAAAAGTCAGCTAATTTTGAAATGATTTTTTCATCATATAGATTTAAAATCTCAGGAGTTCTGTAATTCAATTCCGCAGTTAATTTTCGTTTATTGGAAAATTCTTCTCTAACATTATTTTCTGTCAATTTCAAAATGTGACCGTAGATTTCTCCTTTTACAGAATCGAAAGTGTATTTATAATTTTGACTACCTTTTCTATAATGATAATATTTTCTAACAATAAAATCCGACAGTTCGTCCATTAAATTTTCAAATGAATTGTCAGTCGAAACATAATTACGCTGTAAAAATTCGTAAGCTCTCAAAAATCCTTTTAGTATTTCAATTTTGCAGAACTCAATTTCATTGAACACATTATTTTGAAGCCATATTCTGTTAAGAATTTGCTCTTGTTCATTGGTAAGATTAAGCTTCTTTTTGTATCGTCTTCCCAATTTCCAATAGTCGTAATCGTATTGGTAGTTTTTCTCCCTGAATAAATCAGCTTCATTATCCATATTGTATTCTTCAAGTTTTTTGAGCAAAAACGACACGCAATATGATTTTGTTCTAGGATAGTTATTTCCTAAATCTTCTAATTGTTTTTCAATTTTGTGGTAATCTTTGTGATTTTCGAATTCATTCAGTAAATCAAAAAGTAAAATAAAGGCATAGTTATTATTGCCATTTAGATAGATGAAGTTTTCTTTTAAGAATTCATTTCTAAATTTTTCGTAAAATGCCTTTTGCGCTTGAGTTGCATAATTTATTTCGTTGTATGAGTAAATATATTGATGTGCCCAATACGGAATTGAGGAATAAGAAGAGGTGTAATCAGAAGTAACTTTGATATTTCCAATCAATGTGCTTACAAGTTCAGAAACATCAATAACGCTATCATCATTTATTTTAGATGAATTTGTGTTATGAAAAGACATGTCTTCTATTGCTTTAGAACGGCTTTTTGCAGATATACTATTAACTGCAGATGGTTGAATTAAAGAATTTGAGTTCTTAAAGTATACTTTTTTGCTTGGATTCTTTTTCTTACTTAGAACAACGATAAGAATTATCAAAAATAAAATAATAAAAATTGTCATATTTACTAAAATCAGATTCTATCAAATTCCGATAAATGTTATCAAGGAATTTGATTTGGAATTAAAAAGTTAATATTAATTTGGATTTTTTTACCAATATTGGCAATCTAACAAAGATAAAATATTTGTCTTAAATATTTGTTATTAAGAAAAGTGATGAATAAAAGAATCAGAACTATTCATTTTTTGCTATGAAAATGCTCTTAAGTTCTATACACATTTGTACCAATAAAAAAATGCCTCGGGATTACTCTTTTTTAACTTGTTCAGTTTATTGTAGGTGGGATGTTCAATCAGCCAATCTTTGATTTCAGTTGGATTATTAAAGCGCTCTATTTCTTTATTTCCACCCTTTTTTATTAAAGTTGTGAGATAAGCCACTTTTGAAGATGCAACAATCGCCTCTTCAATTGAAAAACGGTCGATGATAAAATTTGTGAAATTCTTGATACCTAACTGCAAATGTTTGAATTCATCAGACTTCTCATCTCTTTCCGACAAGATATAGCATGTTTGCCAAGTATCATTCAAAACCACATCAGCGTCAATTTTCAAATTCCTATATCTTATTTCTTCCCCTACAACTCTAGAATAACTTTTTCTTACAACATCCAAATCAGTTATTTGGTCGAATAGAAACGCAATGTCATACAATTGTTTAATAATTTCTACAGGACGATTTTTAGAATACAATATTCCTGTTGTTTTTGGAGCAAATGCTGTTAACTTATCTCCTAAAATGGCTTCAAATGTTGGTAAGACGACATCAGTTGCTTCTCCATCAGTTAATAGCCACTTATGTTTTATCGGATAAAGTTTTGTTTCAGGATAAGGATTGGTTGAATATAATAAATCCAACAAAATAGGTTCTTCGTGACCATCTACACTGCTTTTGTAAAATATTTTGAAATGTCCAATAGGTGCATCTTGGGTGTGTTTTCTATCATTATCGTCCTCCCATCTGATAAACATCTCTAATTGACTTATTTTTTCTAAAACCGTTTTGATTTTGTCTTCAGATTCTTCGGTAATAATGTCGATGTCTATTGAAAAGCGTCTCGGATTTTCCGTCGCTAAAAGTAGTGCTGTTCCTCCTTTGAAGACAAATTCTAGATTGTTCAATCTCAATTGCTCCAAGAGTGTCAATGCATATATTACTTTTTCTATAAGTTTCGGGTCAACACGTTTGCCAAAACTATTTCGTAAGTTAGTTATCCATTCTTCAGTGTAAGATTTTGCATCTATCATAATTGTTTAAAATTGGCAAAATATGTTTATTTTGCCAAACTTATATTTATTAATTCATAAATTTCCTTTTCCCTGTTTCTTCTTGAAGCATATCTATTCATCTTCAGTTCATTTAATGTAAATCTTTGTTTTACATTCTTAATGATTATTTCTTTTTCATTTTGTTGAGCCGAAAAAAGCGAAGCATCAATCAACATATCTACCAATAACTTTTCAAGTGTAGGAATAGTTATTTTATCTCTTTCAATTAATGGTGATTCCGAAATCAGATTCTTCACAATTACAACCTCATCAACATTGTGAATGTAGCGCTCAAAAATTTCTTCATCAGGATTGAAAAAGACATTTTTCATTGTTTGCGACAAAAATGAAAACACTGATTCACAAGCATCTTTTTCAACCTCTAAAACAACATAGTTCTTAAAAGGCTGATGAATCATAAAGTCATTGAACCATATCGTGTCCCAAACACAAAACGAAATATAGGGGAATTCTCGATTTACTTTATTGTAAATTCTTTTAAGATTACTTGAGATTTTAGGATAAAACTGTTCTTTGTTCTCTATCTCATAGATTCCTCTTGAGGGATTATTTAAAACTCCGTCTTTTTTAAGTTTGGAGAGATACATATTGATGGTATTTTCAGACCAACTTGGAAAGTCCTTCTTTATAGAAAATACAAGCCTATCCTTGGAAAGTTTATCGCTTCCCTTAAAATAATGTTCAATATGTTGTTCCAAATTTCTTAACATTACAGTGCAAAGATATGCATTTATATAATATTGGCAAAATTCAATATAATTGACGAAGTTATATTTTAAAAAATTAACTTAATTATGACATGAGGACAACTATCATTACAAATGTTTTATCATTTTCTGTAAAAATCTTCTTTTACTAAATATGTAGTATCGTTCTCAAATATTTTTGAAAAATTAAGTACGTAACTATCATAACCTATGTATTTCAAAATTAACAAATTGATTAATGTATAAAATCGAACAGATGCATAATACATATCTCTATCTTTTTGACTGATTCCCCTGTTTTCTCCTAAATTTTTGTAATCAGTAATACGACCATGCAAAAAATCATTTCTTGACCCAATCACTTTCACATCTCCTTCAAATAATTCAATACCGATTATTTTGAATGGAAGTATGAACTTTGGTATGTTGGTTATTTAATTTTATTTTATTTATTCGATGATTCCTATTTAAAATATGGATATGTATATATTTTTTGTGTCCCAACTTCAAATGGTAATGTTAAATCGGGATAAACATTTCTTCCCTTAAGGTGAAGCTCAAAATGTTCAATATCAATAGTTAAATATTTGCTACAAAACATATAAAAAGTTGGAGTATTTATTATGAACATTCCATTTACATTGTAAGAAGTAAAATCAAGATTTTGATTGTTGGAAATTTTAACAAAGTGTTGATTAACAATCGGTATATTATTAGCAACCCAATCTATCTTTTTTTGCAATTGAGGTTCATATTTTTTTTCAAAATTTGTAAAATCCTGTCTGTAGCCTACAGCTTCATACCTCGCTTTATTATATTTAGAATCTGCAACAACAATTTCTTTTCGAATACCATCAATGAAGATAAAATCTATTTCGCCACAAGTAGCATTATCAATATTAATATTATTATTTGTTGCTGTTTTAAAACTCTTTATATTCCGAGCAAATAAGATTCTATTAGTTTTAAAGTATTGTTCAATTCGGTCTTCTAATAATTTATCATGTTCATTACTTTTTTTATTAATATACTTTTGAAAGCATTTTTTTTGTCTCCATTCAGCATTTAATGTATTCCATTGAACTGCGTTTGTTGCTAAAACATAAACTGATTCAGAAAATTTATCTTCTGAAGTTAATAGTCGTTGCTCATTGTTTATATTATAAATTAAAAAAGGTCTGTAAAGAAAGCGTTCAGTAGAGTAGGGCTTCAATATTGTATCAATTAAAGACAAACAATTTTCTTTTGATATAGACAATCCTTTGTAAATATTTTCTGCATCCTCATTAGATAAATCACTAAATTCTGACTTTAAATTTATTGGTAGTACATAAGGTTCAATAGTTTGACAAGGATTTCCCGAAAAATGCTTTTTTATGAAGAAAGGAATTCCAAATGTTTTATCATAATGTACTCCATAGCATTCTTCAATCTTTTGTCTCAATTCGGTAACGCCCGTTTCATCAACCACACCAGTCTCATATCCTTTTGAAAAATAAGACATTAAATGATGTTCAACAGTACCATAATTATTTTGCCAGTTAATAACAATGTCATTTTCTTCGAAGTTAATAAAATATGCACCGTTAAGCATTCTATGATAGGCTATCTTGTCAGCAAACATATAAAGTTGCATCCCAATATAAAATAATCTTTGAACATTTTCACTAAACGTATCTGCAGAAGTATCATTAAGAGTTCCCCATTGCATATCTACATTACAGCCTTGTTCAAGTACTATTTTTAAAATCCTTCTGTATATAGCGAAATGAGACTCCTCAATTGATTCAAAAAGGTCTAATTCACCGCTTCTTTCCTTAAGCATTAATTTTAAAGAATCTTCGTGCAATCTAAAAACATAACAGTAGAATTTGAAGTTGCTAATATTGGAAACTATTTCTTCGAATTTTTTAATGAAATATAAAAAGCATTCATTAAGACATTCATCTACTTTTTCTAAATCATCAATGATATTATCCCCATATTTTTTAATGATCTTTTGACTTATTTCATTCCAATAAATGTCTTTGTAAGGGCTATATTCATAAGTAAATACTATATATCCTGCAATGCTTAATTTTGCCATAAAAATTGGTTTCGTTTTGTAGTATCCCGGTTCGTTGGACACTTTTAAACTCTTCTTTTTTGTAAATATATAAATTTCACGTTGATGTTGTTGTTAAATTTGTTGAAAGGGAGAAAACTGCTTTTTGGTGATTGGTTTGGATGAGTTTTCCTCTTTCAACAAATACGTCATCGGGAGTAAGTTCCCCAAACTTTCATGTGGACTGACAGTATAAGTTATAACTACAACAGCGACGGGAAGGCATTCGAGCAAAATGGCTTCGCATGTTACAAGGAAAGCATTTTACATAATCTTAAAATATGGGCAGTGCGGTCTTATTACGACGAAATTTTAGTTTTGCAGTAAGATGGGTTTCAAACGTTGTTTGGCGCAAAACCATTATGGACGAACTTACCGTTGAAGCTTGCTTTTCTTATGATTTCACTTATCTTACTTTCTGTGGCTGAGCGGAGATTATTTAATGGATTTAAGAAGATTTTTAAAATTTGAATTCAATGTTTCTTTTACATCACTTTCAGATACTGACCATAATTCAGATAAAAATGTAATAACACTTTCAACTTGTCCTGGTTTTAAAGGTGTATTATTCTCCTGCACAAAAGGTCCATCTGTTTCAGTCAAAAGAAAATTCTTAGGAATTTTTTGTAAAATTTTTCTCCCATTTTGAGATTTTATCATAGCTGAGTTAACAGAAAAGAAAAAACCACATTCTGCAATTTCATCAATCAATTTTATGCTTCCAGAATACCAATGAAAAATAGCATTTCTAATTTTATACTCTTTAAGTAAATTTAAAACTTCCCTTTCAGCCTTTCTTGAATGTATGCTCAATATTTTTCTCTGACCAATAATATTAGATAATATTTTTGTGAATGTTTCAATTTGAATATCCTTAGTATTAATGCCTTCCATTGAAAAATCTAACCCTACTTCTCCAATGTATGAAGTCTTATGTAAATTTCTCATAAATAAAGGAAATTCTTTTTTGTGAAATTCCGCCATTAAAGGGTGCATACCAAGAGCTAATCTTACTTTTTTAAGCGTCTTAAAATACGAGTAACCAAGCTCAAAATGACTCGGTAAATTTGTCATTGATAAAACAGCTAAATTAGAATTATTAGCTTCAATCAAAATCTTTCTTGGATTCTGATATAAATCTATATGACAATGAGCGTCAATATTCATTAAATGCCTAATTGAGATTTTACAAAATTGTTACCTTTATCTCGAAACAAATTTATCACTTCCTGCTTAGATCGTAATACCATTGCTGCATAATTCTCCAAAACCGACACCTCTATATTACCACTCACAACTAAGTCTCTTTTCATTTTTTCTAATGTAATATCTCTTTTTAGATATGAAAATAATGCCGGCAAATCGTGATTAAGAGAAAGTACCGTCGTAACATCATTACCAAAGATTTCATTGTCGAAACCAGATGCGTTCAGTGCCGCTCGCCTATAAATACAAGGCATACACCTACCACATTGCTCTGTGCCATTTCTAATTGACCAATGCTGTTTTCTTCCTCTTTTACCACAAGATACTGAATCCGGAAAAGTTCTTTGTAAAAATTGTGGGTTTAAACATTCGGTGAACATTTCGCCTTTTGTCTTAAATGAATAAGAATTTATTAAGTGAACCGACAAGCCTATATCGTTAAACAACTCCTGTAATTTCATTAAAACAAATGGATGTGTTGACCTAGTACTTAAAGAACTTACGCGAGAAGGAGTTAATGGATAATTGATGGAAATTGTTCCATTTTCCGGAATAATAAGTTCGTTAACAGGGCTTAAGTAAATGCCCAAGCCAATAAAAAATAAAGATCTACTTCGATAGTTATTTTCTACAACAACTTTATTTCCTTCAATATCCTTACGTGAAAGTGCCAATTTTGATTGTATCCATTCAATTTTATTTGGGTATTGAGATGATAAATGTGATAATAGTCTATGTTGGTCACCATTTGGACCAGGTGATTTTGAATCAAAATGTGAAACCAAAAGCAACTTTTCATTATTCCGAATTGATTCCAATTTGTCTATAACTCCTATAAATGAATCAAGACCACCCGAAAATAAACTTGTTGAAATGATTGAATCTTTATCATAATCTCTCGGTAACTTTCTTCTTCTAGAAAGAGGTCTAGGATAATAAAAATTATCATGATTATTCTCACAGAAGGACACCATCCAATTGTCGCCCGTCAAAAAATCAAGTATTTTCTTTAGTTTTTCTTCCTTTCCTATCCAAACATGTAAATTAATTACAGGAAATTCAACTTCTATATCTCTTGACCATCCATCATTAGAGTGCACTGCCCTATTTAAAAGATTATCAACTCCGTATACTATAGCTGCTATTAGGAAAAAATCAAACTTAACAGAACTTAAATCATTTGAAAAGTCATAAACATTTTCATATCTTAAAAAAGAGAGTGGCACTCTTCTTTCTCTTCCATTTTCAACAAAACTAAGATGCATATCCGAAAATTTACCATAATCCGCATCATTAAAAAATATATCTACTCTCATAATTATTCGAAAACAGTTAAAACATCTTGTTGAATATTTTTTACAAGCCTATCAGCTTCATCAGAACTCCAATCCACATTCTGTAGTGGGTTTCTTCGGTGGATATCATTAACTCTTTCGAAAATGAAGTTTTTAATCTGACCGAAAAGATTATTGCAATCATTTTCACCCTTACTTTTTATTAGATTTTCGTAAAACCATTTTGAAAGAAGCTCATTAATGTAATAAGCAAAATATTTTACTATTATATCTTCTAAACTATTTGAAGAAAAAGTTTGTTCTAATAGGGTTTCTACTTCGTCAACCGACTCAGCCTGTCCGATTAATTCTTCTAGCAATTGTCTTGTCGCTTCTTTCGCTGCGTTATCATCTATTGATGCTGCACTATCTGAGCAATATTCAATCAAATGGTTAATAACATCACCAACAGACCTATTATTAATATCTGTAAGACCCGTATAAGCTAAAGTTTCTCTAATATTATTTCCCGAACTTATAAATTGAGATAAAACGCCACCAATTTTTTTTGCAGTTCTAATACTACTTCTCGCGCCAGCTCTTGAACCCCCACGACCTCCGGTATTAGCACCACTTAATGCTGATACAAAATTCCCCATAATGGATTTAAGTTTTGGTGTTGTAAGTTCGGATGAATTACAATTTGTAGTGAGTGATGAACTCAAATTACCCCAATTGGGAATCATAGAGTGTTTCACATCTGAAAAGGATTTTGATGTGCCCATAGTTATTTTTTTAAATTAAAAGATCTGCTTGCCGGAGATTTACCACCTTGAAAATAATTGATTAAAAAATCACCAATTATAGGGTCAGATTTAAAGTTAGACAGTCTTAAAGCTACTGCCGGCTCAATATTAGATATATTAATTACTTTAAGAGCTTCAATATAATATTGAGCAGTGTTATCAATTTTTTCCTCTAGCATAATTGTAAAGATATCATACAACCTTTTTTGTTGTGGATTTCTTTTAATATTAGAAGAAAGTAAATTAAAGAAAGCTTCTTTTTCGATATTATTTAGTTGCTGAAAACTGTTGGAAAGTATATCCTTAGTTACGGCAGCAGGCATTTCATCAGGTAATAGCTGACCAAATAAAGATTTTACTACTGGCGGAATCATACTACCTGAAGTTATTGAATTTTCTAATTTGTCTCGGGCAATCCAATAATAATCTCGCAAATCTATTTCAGACAAAAAAGGTTCAATTTGGAACCACTTTATGACTTTTGGTTTATTCCATTCTTTAAAGTCAGAATCATTAAGATCTTCGCTTATTTTTTCAATTTCTTTTTCTTCACAAATAGACTCAATCTCCCCAATTTCTTTTGGAATGCCGTCCTGCACTATTTGCCAGTCAAATAGCTTTTTGAATAATTTTGGTTCGGAATATTCCAGAATCATCATTTTTGCAAGAACCGAATCTTTAAAACCTGTTAAAGATGCCACTTCTGCAAGTCTTTTCCTAACTGTAAATGTATTTAGAAAGCGCTTAATTTGCCGTGGATTGCCATATAGACTATTTGTAATTAGTGGAACTAGCGCAGGAATTGTAATAACGTTATCTTTGACTTTACTAAAATCATCTGCATCCAAAATTGACTCAAATTCTGACAAACCAAAAGCAGAGTATTTATTTTTTAGTCTGTATTTCTGAAATGCCTCTATAACAATTTTAAATTTCTCATTTCCAATTTCTTTTTTACATATTAGCATTGAAATATAAGTTTCAACCTCTGACTCAGAAAGTCTTGGCAAAGAATAGGGTAACTGAATTAATTTTTCTAAATAATCAATTACTATCCGGCTGTTATCTTCTTCAATTTCCTTGTCGTTTTTATATTTATGCTCGATTGCATATTTGACAATGCGTGGATCTGCACCAATAACGAAGGCTGTTTTCGAAACATTAACGAACAACTTAATTGCCTCCAAATTTTCAATAATTCTTTCGGGACTGCAACGATCCAAATCATCTATTATTACAACTAATCTTTTAAAATTAGTTGCTTCTAAAAGTTCTGAAAAATCCTTTCTAAATTCTGCTACTGCATTAATAGTTTTTTTATCTTCTTCTTGCGATTTGAAGAAAGCTTTAAAAGTTTCCTGACCTTCTTTTGATTGAAGTTTTCCAATTATTTTCTCAGGATTATCGCCCAATTCACTCAATTTTTGAATAGCAAAAGGAACTAAGCTGACTCCACCTGTAAAATAAGCTGAAACTGCTGGTAAAGCAATATTTTTCATAACCATTCCGGCACCACGCATCCAGTCAACAGATTTCCATAGCTTTTTTGCTTTTTCTTTAATTGTTTCTTTTATTTCTGCTGAAATCTTTTTGTTATCCTCTAATTCTTTAAGAATTGAATTCAGCAATGCAGCTTTTGCATCATCATATCCTTCGAAAGTCCATCCATTAAAGTATATGCAAAGCGAATCCTTATCTTCTTCTTTATCAAATTCATCTTTTACAATCTGCAAAATACTAGATTTACCGCTTCCCCAATCACCAAAAACTCCAATCGTAATTGGAAGTACGGATTCATCTTTTATTATATCGATTAATAAGTCCGCGTGTACTTTAAATCCTAATAAATCTTCGGAAGTTTCATTATCTGCCCACATAGATTATAATTTAATATTTTTATAATATTATAATATTCATAATAATACAGTAAATCATTTACTGTAAAAGAAACAAAATCAGATAAAAATAACCAAAATAATTGTGATTATAATACATTGTGGAAAAGTAATTTGAAAGAACGCTAGTAGAATTGTCCTTTCATTTAAAAAATTACAATTTATATATACTTTGTATACTCCAATTATATAACCAAGCAAGAATCGTTCAAAATAGCTATTAATAAAGAGAAGTAACAAAATACGTTATATAACAACTTAGTTACACTTGTATACTTTTATGTTACTTTTCGTGACTCCTACTCAATCCGAAAATACCCCCTTGCTCAATTTAGATATAACCTACCTGCTCAATATAAATACAACCCCTTCCTCAATTCAAATACAACCACCCTGCTCAATCCAAATACAACCTACATGCTCAAAATATACACAACCCCCTGCTCAATTTAGATACAACCACCCTGCTCAATCCAAATGCAACCTACATGCTCAAAATATATACAACCCCTTCTCAATTCAGATACAACCCCCTGCTCAAAATAGATACAACCTCTAATATTAATTTCTTTTTCAGAGCTTGCTCAAAATAAGTACAACCCCTGCTCAATTCAGATACAACCTACTTGCTCAATTCAGATACAACCCACCTGCTCAAATTAGATACAACCACCTTATTTAACTAATTGAAAATCAAATTTTTAAAAATTTCATCAGTTACACAATCCACTCCAATTTTGAAAACGATTTTTCTAATCAAAAATCAAACTTCAATTTTTCTTCTGCAACCGTCAATCTTTGATTATTCAAAAAACCGCCTATTTAAAGCCTTTTTCACCACTTGATGTAAACATTTATTGCTATCGATGTGAAGTTGCAAGATGTGTCTTTGTACGCACAATTTTGCAAATTGGCTTCCAAAGACCCTCTTGCCTTTCCTGTCGGAAAGGGTGAAAAAATTCGGAACTCATTTTTTTCTTTTTTCTGAACATTAGATTTTGGATTTTTTATTCAACAATATTTTTATCAAAATCATCGAAATATTTTCAGGAATGAAAATTCAAAAATTCATTTCCAATCATTTCTGTTTTCAATCATATCTTGTTTGCCATCAACTACAAAGTCCGTAGCAAATCGCGAACGAAATATTTACTTTCAAAAATCTTCATTTGAAATTCTCAACTGTCTATTTCAAATCTAAATCGGCGACAATTCAAATTACCCAAACTGCAAAAAATTCCACCGCAGTCCATTCTATTTCTTAAAATTTAGAAAAACGTGTGTTTATGTATCACAGGTTATGTTTATAGTCTTCCGAAATTGAAACATAGTGATAAAACTGTCCGCACAGTGCAACTTTGTCCCCGAAGAACAGAGAAATATTTTGCAGGCAGAAATGAAAACAAGCACCAAAAATGTAAGACTTTTTATACGCCTGCAAAAAGAAAAAAAGGAGGCTTGGAAGAAATTGTGCGACACAAGAAACATCAGCCTTACCAATTTCATTATCGATTCCGTGGAGCAAAAAATGCTATCGGACGAGAGAAGAAAAGTATTGGCGTTCATTGAAAAACAGGATAACCTATTTGCGAAAATCGAGAACAACATCAATCAGGTGGCGAGAATTGCAAACTCCCAAAAGTTCATCAGCGAAACCGAACTGAATTCGTTCAACCAAAAATTGGAAAAGATTGCCGAACTGAAAAATCAGCAAAACCAAATTTTCCTCAAGATTTATGAGATGATGTCGGATGCTAGTTAAGATTTTGGGTTCGGCAGGCGATGATTTTCACGGGGTGAGGTACAACGAGAAAAAGATTGATTCAGGAAAAGGAGAACTGATGCTGATGAAGAACTTTCCGTCATTCATTAACGAAGAAAGCAGTTCCGAGGAGGTAAGAAATTACCTGAGAGCAATTTCCAAAAGTGACCGAGTGAAAAAACCACAGTTTCACGCCGTGATTTCGTCGAGATTTCAGGAGGAAACGAAAGAGCAACTCACCGAAACCGCCGAGAAATTTATGGACGAAATGGGATACGGGAAACAGCCGTTTCTAGTGATTTTCCACAGCGATACCGAGAACAACCATGTCCACATCGTTTCCACGAGAGTCAATAAAAAATCGGGTAGAAAAATCAACGATTCCTATGAAAAACTCAAAGCACAAAAAGCGTTGGCAAAAGTTCAGGAGCAGATTTTCGGAATCAGCCAAGAATCAACCTTGAACAGACTCTTGTCCTACCGATTCGCTTCCATCAAACAATTGGAAACACTTCTGAATCGGAATGGATTTCGGGTAGCGATGAACAAGGCAGATGAAAATTCAATCGACCTCCTTAAAAATGGAGTGATTCAGAAAACGCTCGACATCGGAAAAATTTCATTTCAAGATTCAGATGATTTAAGCCGAAAGAAAAAGATTAAAGCCATCATTTCCAAATACAGGGAAATATGCTCCCCTAAAGTTTTCAAGGTGGAAGACAACAGAAAGTTTGAAGGATTATTTGAAAAGCAAGCCGATTCCACACCAAAGATTGAGTTCGAAAGCGAACTTCAGAAAAAGATGCTAGATGTGTTTGGAATCGACATCGTCTTCCACCACAAAGATTTTAAGAAGCCTTTCGGTTGCACCATCATCGACCATAAAACGGGAAACGTCTTCAAAGGAAGCGAAATTTTCAAGATGAACGAGATGTTTGAGTTTACCGAAAACACCATCGACAAAAGGATGTTTGAACGCTTGAAAGATTTCAACATTCGGGACGAAAAGGAAAAGGAAGTCTTGATTAAATCCCTCAACGACGATTCAGTAAAGGACTTTATGGTTTTCGAGAACAAGTTTAGAAAGACCAAGGAAATTTATCAGTCCATCAGAAAGGAGGTTTT
Organism: Chryseobacterium taklimakanense; assembly: GCF_900187185.1. NCBI lineage: Bacteria > Pseudomonadati > Bacteroidota > Flavobacteriia > Flavobacteriales > Weeksellaceae > Chryseobacterium > Chryseobacterium taklimakanense. The sequence goes on along the minus strand of NZ_LT906465.1, from coordinate 2,675,424 downwards.
GGAGTACCTGAAAAATGGACAAAACGACCAAATCTCCATAGTGAAGAACGATGAAGGCGATTTTTATGCAGTACACCACCGATACCACCATATTCAGGACTTGAAGTCTTTGGTGGGCGAAAAAATCATCGAGCAAATATTTTATCCTGACCAAAATCTGCAGGAATCAAAGGGAACGATTCAGAAACATGAAAGCAACCTCTCAAAACTGATTGACGAACTCCTGAAATCTTCCTTCATCCCAAAAGACCCTGCCGAAGACGCACTGAAAAAGAAAAGAAAAAAGAGAAAATAATGATTATCACATTTGCCACACAGAAAGGCGGTGCCGGAAAAACCACGCTTGCCATTGCCTTTGCCAATTATCTCGCCTTACAGAAAAAGGAAATCCACGTTTTCGATTTCGATTTTCAAAAATCTTTCTACAACAAGTGGATGGAGGATGAAGACTTGAATCTCCCAAAACTTTACGAGGTTCAGATTTCGGAGGACAATCAGGCTCCTTTCTCCGATTTTGAAACATTGATGAAGATGAAGTCCGACGAAGCGGTCTATCTTTTCGACCTTGCCGGAACACTTGATATGAAGTACACCGACATCCTTCAATACAGCGACTTTATCATCATTCCTTTTGAATATTCCGACATTTCCACCAAATCGACCTTGGTCTTCATCAACTTTTTGGGGCTTTTGGAAAGTGAAGCCGGAAAGATTTTCATCCGTTCACGCTACGAGAAAAATTTTGAGTATCCCAACAAGCCTATGATGGACGAGGAAATCTCAAGGTTCGGAAAACTGATTAGCCAACCTGTCCTCAAACGGAACATCCTTCAGAAAATCAACACCCGCTCGCTAAAAGGTCACCAAAGACTTGCCGTGAAAGATGTTTTCTCGGAAGTGGTGGAACACATCGAAAAGGCTTCCAAAGAGAAATAACCTTCAAGAAAATCAATCTTCAACACCTAAACACCTTTATCCATTATGGGAAAATTTACAATGATTATTTTGGGAATCTATATTCTCTACTATGCGGTAAATATTGTCTATGACTTGTTTCTAAAGAAAACCAATTCGGTGAAAACCGACGACACGGAAGTTTTTTCGATTGGCGATTTTGCAGAACGCGACCACCCGGACATTATCCAAGTCGGAATCGAGGATGCTGAACCGCTGAATGTCCCAAATTCCTTTTCTCCATCAGATTATGCTTTTGAAGAAGATCCGCAATCTGTTTCCGAAACTGAAACAGAACCCGACATCGAAGCACTCCGTAGGAAGTTCGAGCAAGAAGAATTTTATGGACAGTTGGATGAAGCATTGGAAAATCTATCAAAAATAACGGAACCCACACACAAACCTGAAGAAGTCCAACAGGATTTTTTAAGCAGGCAGGAAGACAAGTTCAGACAGATGCTTAACCTTGCTGAAACCAACGTACAGATGGTCAATGTTAATGGAATCAAATCCTACAAATCTGTACTCCCCTCTTTCAACTAACACAAACCCTAATTTTTAACCCTTACGAATTATGAATTCAAAAATGAACAAAAGAAAATTGTTTGGAAAAATGCTGACCGCAGGACTACTGTTTTTGGCGGTTGCACCACTACTCGCACAAGCCGGAGGAGCAGGCGCACTTGCCGGAGCGAACACCTCTATCCGTTCCTATTGGGAACCCATCAAACTGATTATTCAGGCGATTGGTGCCGTAGTCGGACTGATTGGCGGTGTGAGAATCTACAACAAGTGGACGAATGGAGACCAAGACATCAACAAGGAAATTGTTGGTTGGGCGGGAGCCTGTCTTTTCTTGGTGATTGTTCCACAATTCGTCGGCGCCTTCTTCGGAATGTAATGGGCTTTTTTCTTTACAAGGGGCTTAAAAAACCCCTTGTCTTTTTCGGACTGAAGGACAAGTACATCTACTATGCGATGGGAACGGCAGTCGGTGGACTTTTTTGCGCCGCCATCTTCTCCTCACTCATCGGGATTTTCGGAACCGTGTTGGGATTGATCCTCGCCGGAAGCGGAATCTATATGATTTACAAAATTCAGGATAGAAAAGGACTCTACAACAAGACCAAAAACCACGAGCAGATCCACATTTTCCCAAAACGCTTCAACCTTAATGAGCAAAACAATGAAAAAGAAAAAAATTGAAATGGACATCCCGTTCATCGGCTATGACCACGGCAACAAACACGATTGGAATTTTGACGTGATGGTCGGAAAGTTCGGAAATCCCGTCATCGGAATCAAAATCAAAAATATGGTGGAGCAATATTCTGCCGATCCCGACCTTTATCTGCAGTATCACACGCTTTTAAACCAAATCGTGGCGACTTTGGGAGAGGGACATTTACTCCAAAAACTTGACATTTTTTCCAAAAGGCAGTATTCGGCGGAACCGTCCAATCAGTTCCTGCAGCAAAAATATTCCGAACATTTCGAGGGAAGAATCTTTAAGAGTATTGACACCATTTTACTCTTTACCGACATCCTCGACCAACAGAAAAAAAAGACCTCGTATTCCTTCTCGGAAAAAAACTACAAAGACTTGCGCGACCGTTGTCAGAAGATTTTTATGCTTCTCTCCCAATACCACTGCGAACCGAAATTTTTACGGGAGAAAGATTTTGAATATTATGTCGGTGGAAGTCTCTCGATGAATTTCGTTAAGAATCAAGTCTTCGACAATATCTACTCCAATAACGAGTTTCTGCGCATTGGAAAACAGTTTGTGAAAACCATTTCCTATGTGGATGTGGAACGCATCGAACTTCCCTCCGAAATTGAACCCTACTCGCTTTTGGGCGGAAACAACGCCTCTTCCGATACGGCGGTGGATAATTTCTCCTTCATCAACGAGTTGGAGGACTACAACACCATCATCTACAACCAAATTATCTCGATTCCCATCCAAACCCAACGACAGCGCGATTTGGAAAAGAAGAAGAAAAAGCACGAAGGCGTTGCAAACAGCGCACCGTCGAATGCGATTGTCGCTGCCGAAATCGACGAACTCCTGCACAATGTGACGGTTGATGGTCAACTGATTGTGGACGCGCATTTCTCCATCGTCTATTCCGCCGACTCACTCGACAGAATGGAGGAAACACAGTCGCTGATTGAGAGCAAACTGTTCACCAAGGGCATCAACATTTCCAAGAACGCCTTTAACCAATTGGAACTCTTCCGATGTTGCCTTCCCGGAAATGCGGTCGAACTGAAAGACTACGATTTATTTACCACGACGAGCGAGGCTGCGTTATGTTTTTTTTTTAAAGAAAGTTACCCAATGAGTGAAAATTCGAATTTTCATTTGAGATTTACCGACAGACAGGGCGTTCCGCTTCGCGTGGATCCCGCCGATTTGCCGATGAAGACGGGACGAATCAACAATCGGAACAAGTTTGTTTTGGGACCTTCGGGAAGCGGGAAATCTTTCTTGATGAACAATATCGTGGAGCAGTATCTCACCTACAATTACGACGTGATTATCGTGGACACTGGAGATTCCTACTCCGGAACTTGCAGTTATAAAGGCGGAAGATATATTCAGTACACCGAGGAAAAACCTATTACGATGAATCCTTTCCTGATGAACAAGGAGGAATTCAACATCGAGAAAATAGAGTTTTTGACCAACCTCATTTTTTTGATTTGGCAGGGAGCGGACGCAACAATGAGCAATACCCAAAAATCCATCTTGGACAATGTGCTGATGTCGTATTACCACCAATATTTCAATGCGGGAACGAATTGGTTTGAACACAAGGATTCCGACGAACTGATGCTCTACCTCAAAAAATACAATATCGACGAGGCGGACATCGAGTCCGAGTTTGAAAAGGATTTTCAGGATGCCAAGACTTTTTACGATTTGTTGGGACTTCCATTTGATGCCTCGACCAAAGAAATTAAGGAAACGGGAAGAAAACTCATCCGTTATTACCATCCCGATTCCAACATCGGAAACCCCGATTACGATAGCGAGATGTTCTACCGAATTTTTGAAGCGTATGAAACTTTGACTGACGAGGAAAGACGAAAAACCTACAACGAGTCGCAATTGGTTCTGACCAAAACGAGAGACCTTATAAAGCGTCCCGAATCCTCGCAGGAATGGAATGACGCCTACCGAAAGACGCTCATCAAAAAAATTGGCGGTCTTGAGGAAAAACTCGCTGTAAAAGAACTTTCTTTTAATGGGTTTTATGAATACTGCGAGAAATTTCTTCCTGTCTTTTTGAACAATAAAAAGCACAAAATTGGTGAAAAGGAATTCAACCTGCGAACCTTTTTGTTTGTTCTGAAGGATTTCTACAAAGGTGGAAGATACGGAACAACTTTGAACGAAAGTGCAGATAACACTCTATTTGATGAACCTTTCATCGTGTTTGAAATCGACAATGTGAAGGACAACCCGAAACTCTTCCCCATCGTGACGCTCATCATCATGGACACTTTTATTCAGAAAATGAGGTTGCGAAAAGACCGAAGAAAAGCCCTGATTATCGAGGAAGCATGGAAGGCGATTGCCTCAAAACTGATGGGAGGCTACATTCTTTATCTCTATAAAACGGTGAGAAAGTTTTGGGGCGAAGCCGTAGTGGTGACACAGGAATTGGACGACATCATCGGAAATGCAGTGGTAAAGGATTCCATTATCAATAATTCGGACACCTTCATTTTGTTGGACCAAACCAAGTTCAAGGACAATTTTGACCGAATCGCATCGCTCCTCTCGCTGAACAAGGTGGAACAGAACAAAATTTTTACCATCAACAACCTGAACAACAAATTCGGAAGAAGCCGATTCAAGGAATTTTATATGAAGCGGGGTTCGAGAGGCGAAGTTTACGGAAACGAGGTTTCTCTAGAACAATATCTCACCTACACTACCGAAAAACCCGAAAAGTCCGCCATAGAATATTACGCCAAGGAAAGCGGAAGTTACGACGACGCGCTCAAAAAATTTGTGAAAGATGTGATGGCTTTCAACAACGATTTGGGTACTATGGTTTCCCTCGTGAATCTCTACAAAAAACCTTTGGACAAAAAGGCGACCTCCTTTTACCAAAAAATGAAATCACAGTTCAAAGATCAGAACGTGTTCAAGAAAATCACAGAAATGATGGAGTATTCCGAACTGACTTTTGAAGAATTAATTCAACAAAACGATTTGCATCATGAAAAAGTTTAAAATTTTGACCGCCCTTTTTGGAATCGGATTCATTTCCGCCCAAAACACCTACATCGACCCGACCACGACGGCAGCGCTGATTCTCTATTCCGAAAATCTAAAATCGGAGCAGCAGAAAACCATCGAGCAGCAGAACAAACTGCAACAGGCACAAACTTGGGTCGGTGCTCAAATGGTGGTAGCCAACGATATTCAGAACAAAATTCTGAAAGGGCTTCGTGAAGTTTCGGGAACGCTTCAAAACGGTATTCAGGTAAAAGAAATCTATTCCGATTTACAGGATTGCGCCAACTATTCCTCGCAGATTTCAACCTTGGTGAGTGATGCTCCCGAATACGCCATTTTCGGTGTTAAAGCCACCAAGGAAACTTATGAGAGCGTCCTTGCAATGAGCACCGATGTTTCGGAACTGATGAAATCGGGGGAACTCAACCTCGCCACAGCAGGAGACCGTTACCGACTTCTATTCAGTATTTCTGAAAAGGTGAAAACATTGAAGATTTGGCTCCTGACCATCATGATGACCATCGAACGCGCCAAACGCCTCGGCTTTCTGAAAGCCATCAATCCTTTTCAGGGCTACATCAACACCGACAAGACCATCGTGGAAAATATCATGATTAAATACAAGCACAATTTCTGATGAAAGCCAAATTCTATCTTTCGGCGGTGCTGATTGCGGCACATTCGCTTCTGACTTCGAGCAGTGGCGGTTCCACGCCGTCGTGGCAGCAGGAAAATGTCTCCTTTCCGATGATGAATTTGGAAATCCGCCACACGATGGAGGAAAACGGTCGGCAAAAGGAGATGAAGAACAAACAGACGCTGAATCTCGCCACCGAAAACCAAAACAAGAAGCAGTGGACGAAACTTCGGGAAACGACGGTGAAGATTCAGGACCGGCTCCGTTTTGTAGATTTTGCGATGCAGTCCATTCCCACGGGTTACGCAATCACGCAGGAAGCGGCAAGAATCCGAAACAACGAACTCTTGATTATCGAGGAACTGCAAACCGCTCCTTATGCACTCATCGTGGCGTTGCCGGGACAGATTCAGTTTGCGGACGATCTGCAGATGGTGGTAAGGCTTTTGGCGGGCATCGTGGTTTCCTACGGCGCCATCAACCAAATGGAGAAAGCCGAACGGAAAGTTTTGTTGGATTACGCCCTTGAGGAAGTGAAACGGCTTGAGAGCGAATCCTACTACACCCTTTTCCTGATTCGGGAACTACGAAGAAAAATCGAATACAAGAAGGCTTTGTTGGAATATTATGTCAACCGAGACCGACAGGTGGTTCAGAGCATTATTAACGGAATAAACACTTTTTAAAAATGAAAAAGATTCTTTTGACCGCATTGTTTTTTTCGGGATTTTGTCTGTTTCAGGCACAAGACACGAGCTTCATCGTGATCAACGACAAACTGTTGGCGCAGCTCACCAAAAATCAGGGTGTCCGTTTGGCAAGCAATCAGGCCTACCTCGATTCCTACGAAAAGCAAAGAAAACTCTACGAGCAGGCGAACCAAAAAATGATTCAGGTGGTCGCCATCCACGAGTTTATCTACGACAAACTTTCGAACATCAATTCCTCCATCAGAAACGGGAAACAGCTCGTGTATTTTTATAAATATTTGGGCGACATCCTCACCCATTCTCAGGAAATGATGCAACTCAGCGCACAAAATCCCGAATACGCCATTCTGCTGACCAAATACTACAACCAAATCATTCGGGAATCCGTCCTGCTGAAGCAGGAAATGGTTTCCGACATTATGAACGAGAACAAGGATTTTCTGATGAACGCCTACGACCGCGACCTGCTTATCGAAAAAATGTTGGCGCGCGCAAGAGCCATCGACGGTTGGATTTTGTACATCAACATCATCCTGAAGACCGCCAAAAACAGACCCTACCTCTATCAAATTCCCGTCCTACAAGACTATATCAATCTCGACAGGATTTTGGTTCAGGACATCCTCACCAAATACAGAAACCTTTTTTAATGAATCATTATGCATACTAAAACAAACTTCGCCTTCCTCATTGCCCTTATTGCAATGATTTTCTCTGAAAATCTGAAGGCACAATTTACCGTCAAACGACTGAACGACCCTTCCATCGTGGCACAACAGAAAAGGATGGTTTTCGAGGGATGGGGCGATTGGAGACCCTATCCAAAATATTTGCTCGGGATTCAGACCAATTTCGCCTACGCCACAATTTGGGGAATATGGGCACCGTCTAGAAACCGTGACTATAAGGACGGTCCCGATATCCGACCGCTAAAGCCGACAGGATTGGAAACCCAACGATTCGGCGAACTCGAACTGCAAAGAAAGGAGACGGAACGCATCAAGATGGAAACCGACACCATCCACAAAAGAAGCGTTCAAGATTTTGCGCATTGGACTTCAGCCACAGTCAGCGCAGACCCGCTTTGGTTGCTCTACTACAACAGGATGCTGAAACCGCTACGTGAATTTCCCGACAACCCTCAAAATTATTTGGAGTGGGGATTTCAAAAACCCGAAGTCTATCAGACTTTGCTTTCTACGGGTGGAATTAGTCTCCTGAAAGAAAAATTGGATTTGCTTAAAGACAAGTACAATATTTCAAGAACGGTGGATATGCCGAGAGGGAAACGCTTCCTGATGTACCACGAAACTTTGATCGGATGGCGAAAATTTTCGTCCGAAATCCGAAGCCACGACCTAAAAGGCGGACTGTATATGGATTATCACAAGATCCTTCAAGACCTAAAAAATACTACAAACCTATTCGGAACGAAAAATTTCAAAACCGACAAGGAAATCGCACAGGAAGTGATGAACCACTACAAACACCAATTTTAAGATGAATAGCAAAACAATTTTAAACGTGCTTTGCCTTATGGCGCTCCTGGTTCCCGTAATGGGATTTGCGCAGACCAACAACAGCGTCAACAGTTTATTGCAGTTTCTGAAAGGTGACGGCGCATTTGAACGATGGTATATGGAGGTCTTCACTCAATTGGACACCGACATCCAAAGCAACGCGATTGCAGCGAGTATGCTCGGAAGAACCATCGGCGGTTTGGGAGCGTTGATGTATCTCGGATACCTCGGATTCCAAATGCAGGAAGGAGCGAGACCTTGGGAAGTGACGCCGATGATTAGACCCATCATCATCGGGATGATTCTCCTGCATTGGGTGAGTTTCTACCAAATGATTCAATATCCGTTGCAGAAATTGGCGCAACCTTCCAAGGACATTTTTTTATCGATTGAAAAACAGGCAAACGACATCCGCGTCAAAAGATTTGAAAAGCAGACCCAATTGTTGGAGTTCCTGATTAAGCAGAAAGCCGAGGAGGAAGCCAAACAGAAGGAACTTCAAATCAACGAGGACAAAGGATTCGGTGACCGAATCATCGAGGGAATGAGCAAACTTTTCACGCCGATTCAGGAGTGGATGATTAGGATGGATTTCCAATTTCAGAAACTTATTTCGGAAGTGTTGGAGGCGGTTTCGCTGACGATTTTGCGGGTCTGTACCTACTTTATCTTCTTTATACAAAAAATTTGGAGTTATGTGTTGATTGTGCTCGGTCCTGTCGCCGTCGGTCTTTCGCTGATTCCGGGATTTGAGAGTTCCTTTCAAAATTGGGTGGCGAAATTCATCAACATCAATCTCTACACCTTCGTTTCCTACACCATTATCAACATCGGTCAGCAACTGATTATCTCGGGCTATCAACTTGAAATAGAACGCTACGACCTGCTTTTGAACAACGGAACCGTGACCGACCTCAATATGCTCGCTGCCTACATTTCTAATAACGGGATGATTCACACTGTACTTTTCCCCTGCGTCGCGTACATCGTAACGGGAATCGGCGTACTGATGACCCGACCATTGCAGACTCCATCGTTTCTGCGGGAGGTGCGGGAATCATGACCAAAGGAAAGAGTGCGGCAGCCAAAGTGATGAGCATGGGTAAAACCGCTGCGGCTTCTGCGGCAACGGGAGGAAAGGCAATCGCAGTATCTGCCGCCAAGACTGCGGGTGAAATGGGAAAATCAATCAAGGCTTTACGATAAAAACTAAAAACTATGCTGATAAAAAGTATTGAAGAAAAAATAAGGATTAACAAGGCGGTCTCCATCACGGCTTTGACGGTGTCCCTGTTCATGGTTTTGGCGGGATTCGGATTCGCCTACCAACTTATCAAGGAATCGAGAAAATCGCTCTATGTTTTGGATAACGGCGTTCCGGTTTTGGTAAAGCAGACCGACGAACTGCTGAACCGTCCGGTGGAATACCGTTCGCAGGTGGAACTCTTCCACCGACTGTTTTTTACCCTTGCTCCCGATGACCAATACATCAAGGACAATATCGAGAAATCGCTATACCTGATTGACGATACGGGAAAAAAAGAATACACCAACCTTCGTGAAAAGGGATTCTACAACCAACTGATTTCCTCGAACTCGATGGTGACGGTTACCACAGACTCCATCCAAATCAATTCCAACGAAAGGAAGTTCATGTATTTCGGCAAACAGATGATCAACAGAAAAACGGCACTCATCGTGAGAAAACTCTTTACCGAAGGTCGTTTCGAGGACATCGTCCGAAGTCCGAACAATCCGCACGGTGTGCTGCTGAAAGATTGGCGCATCATCGACAATTCAGAAATCTCCAACCAACCCAAATTCTCCTATTAACATGCAAGAAAACATCATCAAAAAATACGGGGTGCTGAAGGAACGAATAATCTCCCAACCCCGAAAAGTGTTCTTTTATGCGATGGCGGTACTCATCCTCTCACTGATTTTCTCCATCCTGCAATACTGCTTCTTTCCACCTAAAGTAACCTTGGGAAGCGCAATTCCAAGTTTGTACACCAAAAGCGACAAGGTAAAGCAAAATCAGGAGGCGAAAGAGAAATCGATGGAAAAAATCGTGGGCGAACTTTCGGCCTTTAAAGCGAAAGGTTCGCAGCAGTCTTTGTCGAAAACCGACAGCATCAGGATTGAGTACCTCTATAACCAATATGAAAAATTAAAAAATGGACTTTAAAAAAATAAACCTTAAACAGCAGAAATACATCCTTCCGCTCATCGCACTGCCCTTTATCCTGTTTTTAGGATTTCAAGGAAGCAAGTTTATGGGAAGTGATGATGCGAAGAAACCGCCACAGCAGGAACTTTCGGTATCGCTCGGCGAAACGCAGGACTCTATCCTCTCCAAAAACGACGCCTACGACAAATTATTCTCGAAAACCGACGGCAGGACGATGTTGGACGGACTGCAACAGGAAAATGACAGCCTGAATCAATTCAGCGACAATTTGGAATACCGACAGAAACGCTATATCGATTCCCTGAACGAGTCGAGAAAAAGTCAGATTTCGGAAAAGGGAAATCAGGGACAAAACTCTTACTACACACCGAAAACTTCCGACGACGGAGACTTTCAGCGTTCCAAGGACATCATCCGAATGTTGAACCAAGAAGGTTCGAGCGGAAGTTCAAATAATGCGCAGAATTTAGCAAAGAACACCTCTCCATCTGCTGAGGATTCAAAAGCGTTGGATCCGGTAAAGATGATGCGTCAGCAAATGCTCGTGCTCGATTCCTTGGAAAAATCAAGAGACCCCGAATTTCAGGCGCAATTAAAGGCGCAGGAACTGCTGAAGAAGAATAAGGAAAAGATGGACGCCTTTCTCAATTCCACCTATTATGTCGCAAAATCCAATATCCACAACGGCTTCAATTCCATCTACCGTGAAAAGGAGGGCAACTTTGTGAAAGCCGTCATAGATGAAAACCTGACCGGATTTCTAGGCAGCAGGATACGGTTGCGATTGTTGGAGGATGTCTTCGCAGGCGGACAAAAACTGCCGAAGGGAACCCTGCTTTATGGTCAGATTTCGGGATTTTCTTTGCAGCGGGTGAACCTGAACGTGGTTTCCGTAATGCGCAGTGGCGAAATCCTACCCATCAATTTAACCGTTTACGATACCGACGGAATGCAGGGACTTTATGTTCCGAACAGCACCTTCCGTGAAATGTTGCGAGAGCTTGGAAGCAATTCCGTGCAGGGAACGAACATCGATTCCGAAGGCAAGGGATTTTACACGAGTCTTTTGTCGGGAGCGTTCCGTTCCGCCTCACAAACCGCGGCAAACCTGATTAGAACCAACAAAGCCAAACTCAAGTACAATTCCTACATCTTTTTAATTAATGAAAAAGACCTTAAACAAAATACCAATCAACCTTAACATTATGAAGCCCTTTTTTTACACCATCCTCTCCTTTTTATTTTCGGCAAGCGTTTTTGCCCAAACTTCCACACCCGAAATCCGCATCACCCAACTTCCCGAACTTGACATGGGCGAAGGCGTGAACGTGCACATCATCTCCCCCGAACCGATTCAGTTTGTGGACTTGTCCTCGGATTTTTTGGTGGGCGACCTTCCCGCTGAAAATATTGCGAGAATTAAAATCAATCCCGCTCCGAAAGATTCGATTTCCTCGAAACAGTTCAACAAAAAAATAATGAAGTCGAGCGAGGAAGTCGGCGTGGTAACCGTAGTGGGACAATCGTTTATGGCGCAATACCGCGTTCTTTTTGGATCGAGCGACCGAATCAATGTGCAGACCAACATCCAAATTCAGCCGGAGGATATGCAGCCCTTGGAATTTCCGAAACAGGCTTTTTCCAACACGGAACTCCACCGATTTTCGAAAAACATCATCGAAAAAACCTACAAAACGCCTTTGAGGACGGTGAACGAACTGAAACTTTCCCTGCAACTCAACAATGTGTACGTGGTTGGCGACTACATCTTTCTCGACATCAATATCGCCAACAAGTCGAATATGAGTTACCAAATTGACGACGTCAAGTTTTCCGTGGAGGACAAGAAAATCTACAAGGCAACCAACAACCAAAGCATCGAAATGAAACCGATTTACCGATTTCAGTCGCAGAAAGGTTTCAAGAAAAACTACCGGAACATCTATGTCTTCAAGAAGTTTACCTATCCGAACAGCAAGATTCTGAAAATACGCTTCGTGGAGGAACAACTTTCGGGAAGAACTATTGAGATGGGAATCAAGTATTCCGACATCCTGAACGCAGACACTTTTTAATCATTTAAAATCAAAAATTATGGCTACCAAAACCACCAACAAACTGAAAACACTTTTTCTAAATCTGAACCTCGACGGACTTATGACCCCGAAAACCGACAACCCGAGATTTGTTGACGAATTCAACGACACCGTCAACGAGGCAAGCATCATGAAGTTTCAAAAGGAATTCATTAGCCTGTTTGACGAAAAATATTTCTGCATCCGCTTTTTCTACGTTTACGATTGGCTTCAATTCAGAAAGCGATTTGAAATCTCCGCTACAGATTCCGAAAAATTTGAAAAAGCCGTCCAATTGATTAAGCCGCTTTACGGCGTAAAGGTGTATTACGACAAGATTTCCAAGGAACATTTTACGGACATCATCCTTTTCCTGCGGGAATTTGCCTCGCTGTGCCACATCGACATCTCTTTGAACGACATCAACACCATTATTGAAAACAGATACCCATAATGCAGGAACAGCAGCACCAAATCAAGATTTACGGATTCTTCCAAAAATTGGTCTATGCCGTCGTGGCGATGGAATGCATCACGTTGTTTTTCCTACACGCCAATGTTCCCGTGCTTTCAAAACTGTTGGAGGGATTTGCCAAGATGGGGATTTTCTCCCCGCCCATCAACGCCAAAATTTCGACACTGATTTTAATCGCCATCGTAGCGGCGGGAACCAAGGCGAAGAAGAAACAGGATTTGAACATCGTGAAATCCATCATCCTGCCGATTATTTTCGGTGTCGGAATGATGGTCGGCTCACTCTTCCTCATTCCTCTTACCGACGACAGATCCATCCCAAACATCCTGCCCGGAATGAACGTCTTCCAAATCGGATACGCCCTGCTTTCCCTTTTGGGAGCGATGATTGCACAGATGGGTGCCGACAGCATCTCGAAATACATGCAGCAGAAAATGGGGAAAGACCGATGGAATGTGGAGGAGGAAAGTTTTGCTCAAAACACAGAATTGGCGGAAACCGACACGTCGGTGAACCTGCCCTATTTGTTCCGCTACCAAAAGATGACGCACAAGGGATGGATCAACCTCAATCCGTTTCGTGGAACGATGGTCATCGGAACGCCCGGCTCGGGAAAATCGTTCGGCGTCATCAATCCCGCAATCCGACAGATGGTCGCCAAAGGTTTCTCGCTGTGTATCTATGATTTCAAGTTTCCCGACCTTTCACAGATTGCGTACTACCACTATCTTTTGAAGAAATCCAATGATGGAGGATATCAACATCAATTCAACATCATCAATCTGAACGAGGTGGAAGGCTCGAAACGAGTGAATCCCTTTAAAAAGGAATACATCCGAACTTTGGCGGAAGCACAGGAAATGGCGGAAGCGATGGTTTCAGCACTGCAAAAAGGTGGTGCAAGTGCAGGTGGCGGTTCGGAGCAGTTTTTTACGCAATCAGCAATTAATTTTTTATCCTCGTGCATCTACTTTTTTGCAACTTACGAGAACGGAAAATTTTCCACACTGCCCCATCTTTTGGCTTTTATGAACAAGAGTTACGAGGAAATATTCGAGACGCTCTTTACTCACGAGGAACTGTCCTCGCTTCTTTCTCCCTTCAAGACGGCATATGACAACAAGGCATTCGACCAATTGGAGGGACAGGTCGGAACCTTGAAAATCTTCCTCTCAAGATTGGCGACCAAGGAAAGTTTTTGGGTGTTTTCAGGCGACGAAGTGGAACTGAAGATTACCAACAGCGAAAATCCGTCGATAATGATTTTGGCTTCCAATCCCGGAACACAGGACATCAACTCAGCCCTTTACTCTTCCGTCTTAAACAGAACTTTGACCTTGATTAACAACAAGGGAAATCTTCCCGGCGGAATTATTGCCGACGAGTTCCCAACCATCTACATCCACAAAATCGACAATGTGGTGGCAACCGCAAGAAGCAACAAGATTGCCGTGCTTTTGGGACTTCAGGAAATTCCGCAACTCCGACAGTTTTACAAAAAAGAAGTCGCAGACACCATTTCCGCCATCGTCGGGAACATCCTTTCAGGTTCTGCAAGGGATAAGAACACCTTGGAATGGCTCGAAAAACTATTCGGAAAAATAAAGCAGAAAACCTATTCGCAGAGTATCTCGCAACAGGGAACCACCACGAGTATCAACGAAAAGATGGACAATATGATTCCTGCAGGAAAAATCGCCGCACTCCGCACCGGAGAAATGGTCGGAATGATTGCCCAAAGCGAGGAAAACGACAACTCGGAATACAAATCTTCGGCAATCAGCGGGAAAATCAACCTCGATATGGAGAAGATTAAACACGAGGAACAGAACTATGTGAAAATGCCGACCTACTACAATTTCACGGACAAAACGGGAAAAAACCGAAAAGAGGAAGTGCTGATGACCAATTTCCGAAGAATCAACAAGGAGGTGGAACTCATCATCGACGCCCTGAAAATCTTAAACTGACCAAAATGAAACGATACATCCTACTTTTTACCGTGCTCATTCAATTTTCGATAAAGGCACAATTCAACACTGTGACTTTTGTGAAGAAAATGGAAGAAAACAAACCTGAATTTATTGAAAATTCAGGCAAGCAAACTAATTCTAAAACCAATGAAACAAGAGTTTCTGAAAAGGGAAATTTTTTGCTGAAGAATTCTTCAAAGAAAGTCTTGCTTAAGGAACTTGATTCTCTGAAAAAGATGATTTTGGAAATGAACAAGGTAAAGCCTATTCCACATCAATTAGACATCAAACGCGTGGAAGATTCCCTTATCCAAATCCTTAAAAGAAATCTTTCTGTGGAAAAATCGGGATTGCAAAAATCCTTAAAACCAAAGGAAGAAAATGTTCTTTCCCCGAACAAGATTATGATGCCCGTGAAAAATGCACTCAACTTGAGTTCGGCTTTTGGAAACCGCTTCCATCCAATTTTTGGCGGACAAAAATTCCACAACGGCATCGACATCAAGGCTCGATACGAAAATGTTTTTGCCGTGATGGACGGCATCATTACCGAATCGGGATGGGACACCAAAGGTGGCGGAAACTACATCAAAGTCCTGCACCACAACCGTTTCGAGACCGCCTATCTGCACCTCTCCGAAAAATATTATAAAGCGGGAGAAGTGGTAAAGGCGGGATTCGTCATCGGCAAAAGCGGAAACTCGGGAAACTCAACCGGACCGCACCTGCATTTTTCCGTGAAGGAATTTGGAAAATTCATCAATCCCCTGAATTTTCTGAACGAACTCATTCAAGCAAAACAATTAATCGCACAACATTATGAACACTAACCCACTACCAACAGACGACCTAAAAAAATTCGGCATCATCGAAGCCGACAATTCGTTCTCGAAAAGACTGAACGCAAACGACATTATCGAGTTTATGCAGGGAAAAATCCTTGTCGCCGACAACGAAAAAGACCGAATTACCTTCCAACTGACCGACAACAACTCCAAATTGGAGGTAAAGGTCTATCAAATGGAGCATTCCCTTTCCGAAATTTTAAACCAATCCAAAAAAGACTCGGTACAGTATGTTTCGGAGAAAAATCTGAACGAACAAAACCCCAATTTGAACATTGCTAAAAAGGCTTTCCTCTACAACGAATCCACAAAATCGTTGGAGGAGTACGATATGGTTCTGAATGCTGAAGTTCTGACCAAGACTATTTTGGGGCGAAACGATTCCGAGGAAATCAACCGCTACAAGGACGAACTCCTGAAATTGAAAGAATTCCTGCAGGAAAAAATCGACAAGTATCCCGAAATCGCCAAGGACATCATCAACGACCTCAATATCGTGTCCAAGGAAATCAATACCGTGAACGAGGTGTCTCAAAATCCAAAACAGGCGCAAAAACAGCAGCAGTCCGAAGTACGGTTGGATGTGAACGACCCCGACCTTTATCAGGATGCGAATTCCGCAAGGGAAGCCAAATCGCAGCACGAGGACGAGGAAAACGATCAAGAAATCGAACAGGAACAAGAAAAACGTAGAGGATTCCGCAGGTAATTTTTATGGCGATGGACATAGACCTTTTTAATTATCAAAGCAAATATGGACCGAACACGAATTTCCGCTTTCCAACGGACGAGGCGACGAAATATCTCAAAACTTCGGAAGGCAAAGTTTTACCGTACAAACTTTTCAGCGGGAGAAATGATGCTTACCCAAATTCCGCCATTCTACGGGAAAAGGACAATCAAGGTTATGCCAATGATTTTGCGCTCGTAGAGAGGCAGTTTTCGGAAAATAAAAGTCTTTCATTTCGAGCGGGAACAAAAGTTTCCGATGTGAACGATGTGGCGTGGCTTTTCCGCGCCCTTGAAGACGAGGCGGTGGAACACACTTTTGCACTCTACAAATTCAAGGACGACAGTTACCTTGTTCAGCATCTTTCGACAGGCGGAATTACTTCCACGGTGGTGGATTTGCGCTTGTTGACAGGAAATGTCTTCAAAATGCAGCCCGAAAGCATCACGCTCGTCCACAACCATCCAAGTGGACAGCTGATTTCTAGCAAACACGACCGACTGATGCTTCAAAGATTGCACGATATTTTTGACCATACGGGAATCAAGGTGGAAGACGGCATCGTCATCAACCTTCGTTCGGGAAAATATTTGGTTTTCAATGGCGAGTTGGGAAGTGACCGTGTATTGGAACTTTCCGAGCAAAACCAACCGCAGGGAAAAGTCAGCACCTTTTCTTTCAACAAGCAGATTTTTGCCGCCAATTATCAGCCGTTCAAAATCAGCAGTCCCGAAGATAGCGCCGCGTACATTTCAAGCCAAAAGTTTGGATTGTCGGACAAAACGGAAGCCATCATCCTGAACAATGCAAACGACATCGTGGGGAAGTTCATTCTGCCGCAACATCGACAGTTCGAGAAACTGACGGAATTGATGACCATTCACGCCGGAACCGGAGTCATACTTTATGGAAATAATATGAACGAGCAGATGTACAAAGATTACCGTGAAAAACTAGAATTGATGGGATTCACGGCTTTGGACGCGATTTTATTGGAAAGCGGAAATTTTCATTCCCTTTATGAAAAGACTAAAATCAATGTCTATGACCATCTCGTGGACAAGTTTAGCAAGAATAATCTGAATGCGGAGCCGATGGTCGGCGAATTGGGAAATCGATATGGCTCGAATGAAAAGATAACCGTGGAAATCGGGGTTTATGCGAATGAAGAAGCCAAATCCGTGGTACCAAAACCTTTTGATTTTGACTCGACTGAAGAACTGAAGGCATACTTGGATTTGACGATGTCGCAGTATGATACACACCCGATTCTTTTGGTGAGAATCGCCAAAGGAAAACAGCCCTTTTTATTGGACAGGCTTTCTCAATACGCACTGAATGAACTGATGAACGAGGTGGAAAACCATTTTTCATCAAAAAATGTCGTTGAAAATACCTTGACTGAAAATCACGAGGAGAAATTTCTCAAGCATATTCCCGAGGAGCGTCAAGGTGAGGCATTCCATATCAAGGTCAATCGCTCGGAAGCAGAATATCTTTTGGCGAACGATATTTTGGAGGACATTATGTGTAAAGAATATGGCGACGACGATGATTGGGTTGGCGTTACTAAAGACGATATGGATGAGGAAATCGGCGGTTTTGACGAGGAATACATAACCTTTGAAATCGACCTTTCCCATAATCCACCGGAAGAATTTGTAAAGAAAATCCTCGAAGAACTCGAATTATTTAATGGCATTTTTCATCAGAAGGAGATTCCGAAAGATGTTCAAAGCCATTACGAATTGACCTTTTTTGACAAGTACATCACGCCCAAAACCAAAGCCTATAAAGATTTTATCTCCGAAATGGAAACCACTTCCCCCGAGATATTCTTTAAGAACGGAGAACGCGAATTTTCCGAAAAGGAAAAAAAGTGGATGCAGATTTATGATTTTAGAAATGGACTGAATCCCGCTCCCAAATCTGCTTCCCTACAACAAATAACAAATCAAGACAACCAAAACAATTTTATTAACAACCCAAAAACAAGCATTATGAGCACACAAGAATTCGACACTGCGCAGTACCTGAAAGACCAAATGAAATACCTAGGTTTCGGGGAAGGAGAAAAACTCCACAAAGATTTGGAAAACGCCATTAATGGCGAGGAAAGACAGTTTGAAATCAAGACGACTTCAGACAAAACCCTGCCCGAAAACAAGGTGGATTTTACCCTTAAATTCAACAAATCTGAAAAGGGCGGAATCTTCCTGAACGCTTATCAGGCGGAACTGACCAACGACAAAGGCGAAAAATTCACGCACAACTTCGGCGTAGGCAAGGAAAATTCCTTTACCGCAAAAGAAGCCGTAAATCTTCTTGAAGGCAGAGCCGTGAAAACGGAACTGAAAAACACCAAGACCGACGAGATGATTCCCGCCTTTGTGAAACTGAAATTCAACGAGGCCAAAAACGACTATGGAAACTACAAACTCGAAATCTACAACGAAAATTACGGGGTGGACACAGGGAAAATTGTGGATAAGGCAGGTCTGATTTTCGACAAGCCGGAATACAGAGACAACGTCATCAAGTCTTTGGAGAAAGGCAACATCGTGAAAGTGAAATTTTCACTCGACAACCAAACCGTGGAAGGAAAAGCCGTTTTGAATCCGCAGTACAAAAACCTCAACCTGTACGACAACGAGATGAACCGAATCAATACCAACAAGCCTTTGAAGGGTTTGGAAGTTGAGAGTCCCGAAAAGAATCAGGTGAAACAGCAGAGTATTTCAAGAGGAATCTAAAAACCATTTCAACATCTAATCTTCGGCGGTAAATGACGGTGTTGTTTACCGCCTTTTAACAACCATCAATGCTATGAAAATTATAATTCTGCTATCGGTGCTACTATCTTTTGTTTCGTGCAAAAAAGAAATCATCGCCAAAAAAGGCGGACTCGACATTATTTCCAATGTCTATATCGGTGCTTCCAAAAACCTTGAAAATCGCAGGAGTTTCCTGATTTCGAGGTTAAATTATTTGGGAGACTCCATCGTGGAAATTGTTCCCGAACCCGAAATTCCCGAAATGAGCCGACATCTATTCTTCATCAAAGATTCCGTGTTTTATCCATTGGAACCTGCGGGAAATCTGTTGCTTTCTGAAATTTCAAAGAAGACGAAACCTTCCTTGGTTTTTGATAAAAAAGCGGGCGCCATCTTTTCGAAAGACCCAATTCCCAATTACAGAAACCGCAGAAATTTGAGCGATACCATCTTGTTCAATAAGAAATTCAGACGCTTCGAAATTAATTCGCCGTGGAATTACACGAGGTATTATGTCTATCCAACAGACACGATTTTGCCGTATGCACTTTATCGGCACGCCGAGAAAGATTATTCGGGAAGAATTGAGCGTATCGATTCCTACAACAAAAAAGACGATGTCTTTGTGTCGATGCAACTGATTCCAAGAAAAAATTGGGACAACGAGGCGAAAGAAATCTTTGAGTTCAACCATTTTGCAACCCAAAGGAAATAGTGGAAAATAGATATTCTCAGGATGAAATACGGCAGATTTCGGAAAGTCTTTCCATGTTGGACTATTTTCAGGATTTGGCGCGAAGAAATCTCGTGCGTTACGACCGAAAATCGGGAAAAGACCACTATTTCCTCACGCCTGAAAACAAGTTTTCGGTGAATGAAAGAAAATATTTCGATTTCAAAACCAAGGAAGGTGGCGAAATCATTAAAGCCGTGATGCATTTTGAGAACAAAAGTTGGAAGGAGGCAATGGAATATCTAAAACAATTTTCTCCAAATCACTTTAACCATCCTATCTCCACAAATCCACAATCATCAAAAACCTTGAATAATTCAACTATGGTGAACTCCTCTCCTAAAATAGTGAACATCATTCCACCCAATAACGAGACGCTTATCGATTATTTTAAAAATCGGGGGATTTCTAGGGAGATTCTTGCGGAAAACACCAAACAGGTTCATTATGAATCTAGCGGAAAATCCTATTTCGGATTGGGTATCGAAAACCTTTCCGGCGGTTACGAACTGCGAAACCCGATGATAAAGACCAAAATAGGAAAAAGCGACATTTCCGTGGTGGAAGGAACAAGAAAAGATGAAGTCATCGTTTTTGAGGGAATGACTGATTTGCTTTCTTTTCTGCAACTGCAGAAGGACAATCAGATGAAAAACACTAGAACTTTGGTGGCGCTCAATTCTGTAGTAAATTCGGACAAGTTCATCAAGTCCTTCCAAGATTTTGAGGGGAAAATTTTTCTTTGTCTTGACGGCGACGAAGCAGGAAACTATGCCACGAAAAAAATCCTTTCCGAAATGAAAGACCTAAAAATAAAAGATGTTCGACTTCTTTACGGAATATCAGAAACGGGACATAACGATTTGAGCGATTATCTGCAAAAGAAGGTGGAGAATCTGAAAAAAAGCCTTAATTTAGAATGTTCAAAACACAGCCAAAATGGAAATACTGAACCTCAATCCGAAACAATATCCCAAACTCTCCAATTGGGAGGAAGAACACCTGAACGAGACCTTGGAAAACCTGAGCAAATCAGCCAATCCGAGCAACAAAACCATCAGCAGAGCAGACAAAAAATGGACGGCGAAAATGCTAGAAATGGATTTACAAGCGCAGTCGGGAGCCATCTTCGAGGAGCAGGAAAAATGGGAACACCCGCACTTGGAACACAACCAAAAAATGCTCAAGAAAATGCAGGAGCAGAAAATTCCGTGGTCGGACGGTTATCCGGAATAGCCGACAAGACAGGAATTGCTGAATTAGACCGAATTTTAGAACAACATAAAGATCAGAAACTGACCAACGAACAAGTTGCGGAAATCGTCTCCGCGACTTGTTTTGTTTCGGATGATAAGGAAGTTCATCTGAAAGAGCATCTGAACATTACCGACGAACTCAAAAAAATTTGTCGTCAGTTCAAAAGCGGCGGAATGCTAAAGGAAGGTCGTGGAATTCTTGATGAATATTATACGGACACCAAAATTGTCGAAGCTGTCCGAAATTTAATCAAAGACCATTTTTCGGGAAAAGACCATATTTCTGTGCTTGAACCGAGTGTTGGAACGGGTAATTTCATCAATGCCTCGAAAAATTTAAGCGAAAACATTTCCGTCAATTCTTTTGAAATCAACGAAACTTCTGCGAAAATTGCCAAAATCCTACATCCGGAAATTACCGTCAATCTGCGTTCTTTCGAGACGGAATTTATTTTTGAGAACGGCACGAAAAAAAATCCTGAAAATTTTTCGGAAAAATACGACTTGGTTCTCGGGAATCCGCCTTATGGAGAACATCGTGGCATCTACAAAGGTTTGGGCGAGGAGAGCAAAATCTCAAAATACGAGGACTATTTTGTGAAGCGTTCCTTAGATTCTTTGAAACCAAATGGAATTTTAGCAATGGTGCTTCCTTCGGGATGGATGAACCGACAGAAAAAATTGAAATCCGCCGAATTGCTTGAAGCCTACCGATTGCCTGCAGGTGCTTTTTCGGGAACGAAAATCGGAACGGATATCGTGATTTTGAAAAAGACTTCCGATAAATTGTCCCGAGATTATTCCGAATATTTCGAGAAAAATTCAGCCCATATTTTGGGGAGCATCAAGGAAAAAACCAACCGCTTCGGAAAACTTGAGGAATATGTTTCCGGAAGTTTGGAAGACGCTCTCGCTATTCTTGAGCAACTTCAAAACAACAAAAAGCAAGTCCGTATTGGAAATCTTTTTGAAGACCTTGATGCAGAAATTTCACCGCCACCAAAACCTTTGCAAAAAAAGGAAAGAGTTTCGGACAAAAAAACGCAAGATGCAGAAGAAAAAAATGCAGAAGTTTTTGACCGAACTGCTCAAATCGATTTGGCAAAAGCGAAAGTGGAAGACGTTTTGGCGCACCTTTACCACATCAAATTCAAGTCATCGCTTATAACTTCGGAGATTTTACGGTATGAAAAATTGAAGTCTGAACTTTCAGAGAAACCCGAAATTTTTGACCAAAAACAGATTGCGGAACTGCTGAAAAAAGCGGAAATCATCATCAAATCTAGAAAGGAAAGAAATTCCGAATATGAGATTCAAACAAAACCTGAAATCAAGAAAGGAATACTGAAATATCAGTTTTTTAAAAATGATGAAATCGTTGATACAGCGCTTCAAAATTCTTCCAACATCAGTCCCGAACAGCTATCTGCTTTTCACGATACGGAATATGACGGAACACTCAACAACAGAGGAAAACATTACGAACTTGCCAATTATTTTGAAGGACGATGGATGCACGATTTCTATTATGCTGAAGGAAATATTTACGCCAAATTGGAACAATTGGAACGTGATTTTGCCGATAAAAATGCAGTCGGCGGTATGGACAACCAATATGAAAAACAAAAAGCGCTCCTTGAAAGTGTTTTGCCTAAACCCAAAAGTTTGGAAGACATCATTATCAGTCCCAACCACGAATTTGTCCATCAATTTTCAATGGGAAAAATGGAAAAGGAAAAATGGAATCCAAACACAAGACAAACGGAAAACGTAAAAGAGGATGCGTCTTTGGCGGAAACTTTCAAAACTTTTGTGAGTTCGTTGCCCGCTTCTGCTTTTGCGGGTTCGTCGTCGTGGGAAGTGCGCAGTTTTGTAGACAATGAAAATGTAACCGGAAGCGACAAGGAAAGAAATGCGCTGATTCGGGAAAGAAGAAAGGATTCCGCAAACGACCTTTTTAGAAAATATGTAAAAGAGGAACTTTCCGAAGAAACCCGAAATCGCTTTGTGGCGGAATTCAACAGAAAGTTCAACAATATCCACGTTCCGGATTATTCGCGGTTCCCTTTGTTTTCAAAAATCAATAAAAATTTCAAAGGAGAACCGCTTTCCTTGACCGAAGTTCAGCGAGCCGGAGTCGGAAGATTGACCACGAAAGGTGTCGGACTTTTGGCGCACGAAGTGGGATTCGGGAAAACACTTTCGGGAATTATCTCGATGCACGAAGCGATGCAAAGAGGAAATGCAAAACGACCTTTAATCGTTGTTCCCAATGCAAATATCCTGAAGCAATGGGTGGAAACCATTTTTGAAACGATTCCCGAAGCGAAGTTGAATGTTTTGGGAAACTTGGGAAGGGATTACGATTTGTCACATTTCGACAATAAGGACGGGGAAATCACTTTGGTGACTTACGAAGGTTTCAACAATATTGGTTTTTCAAGGGAAACAACGGAGCAACTTGCGTCCAAGTTTTCTTACATCACCGAATCAGAACTCAAATCCATAAAAAACAGCGAAAGAGATTCGCAAATTGAGATTCAAAAAGAAAAAGAGGTGGAAGGAAAAATGAGGCGCGGAAAAATTTACGATTGGGAGGATTTCGGTTTCGACCACATCACTTTCGATGAAGTGCACAATGCCAATCACATCGTCGGGAAAGTGAGGATTGAGGACAGAAGATTTTCTTCGGATTTTAGAAATCAGAATCAGCGGACATCGGGGTTGGGAATCAATGCTTGGATGGCGTGTCAATACATTCAGGAAAAAAATAACGGCAGGAATGTTTCGCTTCTTTCGGCGACGCCTTTCACGAATAAGCCTTTGGAATACTACTCTATTTTGTCGCTTATCGCCAATAAAAGATTGGAGGAAAGCGGATATTTCAATGTGAACAACTTCTTTGAAACCTTTATGGAAGCCGACAACGAGATGGAAATCGGTGCGACAGGCGATGTAAAATTCAAATCGAATGTGCGAAGATTTAAGAATAATTCACTTTTTCAGCAATTGTTGTCGGAGTTTATTGATTTGAAGGGCGAAGAAGACAATCCCGAACTGAAGCGACCTAACCGAATCAATAAGGAGTATAAAATTGAGCAAAATGATTTGACGAAGGAACAATACGAAATTTTGAATGATTCTTTTTCGGAGAAGGAACCGGGAGCGATTCTAACACATATCCTTAATGCGAGATTAATTGCGATTTCACCCTATCTTTCGATTCATTACGAAGATGAAAATCCCACCACAAAAGAATTTATCGAAAATTCACCGAAACTGAAACTGACGATGGATTTGATTTCCCAAAATAAAAAGGATGTTCCGAATGCAGGACAAATCATCTATTCCGAATTGGCGGTTGCAGAATTTCCGAAATTGAAGGAATATTTGGTTTCGGAAATCGGTTTTAAACCCAATGAAGTCGGAATTATTACGGGATCGACCACAAAAAATCAGCGGATTGACATTCAGAACGATTTTAATTCGGGGAAAATTAAGGTGATTATCGGAAGTGAGGCGATTCAGGAAGGAATGAATCTGCAGGAAAAAACTTCGGATATGTATCTGCTTTCCCTACCCTACAATTTTACTTCGCTTCGGCAAGTGGAAGGTCGCGCTTGGAGACAGGGAAACCAATGGGAAAATGTGCGCATCAATTATATGCTTACCAACGACAGCATCGATGTTTTTATGCTTCAAAAATTGCAGGCAAAACAGGCGAGATATCTTGAAGCGATGAAAAAGGGAGCAAATGTGGTAGATGTTTCCGATGTGAACACACAGGAACTGAAAACCGCCATCATCACTAAACCTGAAACTCGTGCGAACATCGAAATTGAACTTTTAAAGAAAAAACTGCAAAATGAAAAAGACCGATATTTCGCCGACCAATCTTTTGTCCTACGAAAATTTGAGGATTATACTAAAGTAAAAGAAAAGTTGGACTACGCCATCTCAAGTTTGAAAAGAGTAGAACAATGGGCGAAAGACGCAGGTGAAGACAGCACTTGGAATCGCCATATCTATAATTACGAAGACAATGTGAATCGAGCAAAACAGGAACTGCAGGAAACCATTGACCATCTCGCAAAAAAAGGCGTGAATATCTCTGAAATAGAACTCCAAAACGAACTTACCGAAAAGAAAATTGCC
This sequence comes from Chryseobacterium taklimakanense, assembly GCF_900187185.1. NCBI lineage: Bacteria > Pseudomonadati > Bacteroidota > Flavobacteriia > Flavobacteriales > Weeksellaceae > Chryseobacterium > Chryseobacterium taklimakanense. Next base: position 2,650,138 of record NZ_LT906465.1, on the reverse strand, counting down.
GAATTTGAGGAACAGATTGAAAAACTTCCCGAAGTTCAGTCGGCCTTGGTGTTGCAATATCAGAAAGAAAATGAGGAACGGTCGAGAAAGGTTTCTTTGGTGGATAATTTGGCGGAAAGAAAGGTGGAAAATGAAGTTTTGTTTGGAAGTGAAAAAATGAAAAATCAATCCATAGTAGCGGAAAGAAGTATTGGAAAGAACCGATAAATCTTACTCTTTTGGACGAGTGATATTGGGAACTTTTTGTAGAGAAATGGAATTGGAAGGCGCATTTTGCAGATAAGGAATGAGGTTTTTTACCGAGAGTTTCCAATTGGTAATGGGTTTTCCCAATGCGTTTTTCCAACCATTTTCTAGCCAATTTCTGTATTTTTCTTCAAGAGCGTTTTGCATATTTTCTTGGTAGCAATCTAGGGTTTTGGCAAATGAAAGAAACTCATCCAAAGATGGAATGCTTATTTCTAAATCTAATTTTGGAGTTTCTGCAATTGTTGGCGTAATTTCTGATTTTGGAAATTTCTTTTCTGAAGATTTGATTGCTTTTTGTTTCTTTAGAATTATTTTCTCTTTTTGGAAACTTTCTTTTTGGGTTTCACTATTTTTCGCATTATTTGTTTTTTCAAAATTATACTGCACGGAACCACCTTTGGGGATTTCAAAATATAAAAGCCCTACCCTTTTCAGTTTTTCTCGGCAAATTCTTACCGTGTTTCTGCTGATGCCCAAATCTCGTGAAATTTGAGTGTCAGCAACGGAAAATTCTTTTGCTTGATTTTTTTTCAATTGCCACAACAGATAGAAATACATTGAGACCGTCGATGTTCCCAATAATCCGAAATCGCAATGATTCCAAATCCGCTGAAACAATTTTTCATTCGTCATTTTTGTGTAGGATTGTTTTCAGAAAAAAGTTGAAGCGCTTTATCCACATCAATGACGATGACTTTTCCATTTTGGATAATGGCATCATCTAAAATCCCCGATGCTTTGATTTGGTAGGCTTTGGAACGAGAACAACCTAAAATCTTAGCCAAACCTTTGATGCCGTATTCGTAGGTTTTTTCTTTGGTTACTTCTCTCTGCAGTTCCTTAAACTCGTCAATGGTGAGTTGCCACAGGTATTTTTTGGTTTCCTTGTCCTCTTTTCCCTTCATCTTGGTTTTTACTTTTATGAAAATTTTGATAAAAGTAAAGTGGTAAGACGGATGCTACAAGATATTCAAAAGGTGGATAAGTGAGTTGATTGGTTTATTTTTTTGAGATAGAATATGTTATCTGTAGTTGTTTTTATAATTCAATTTTAAACTTAAAATTACGTTTTAGAACTTCTTTTGCTCTTTTTTGTAACCAATTCTCTATTGATTCGTTTTTTCTTAACAAATTTTGTTCAATAAACGTTATTAAATCTTCTTCTGTTTTTATTTCATGCAATACTTTTCTTAAAAATTTCACACCTCCTTTCTCAATAATTGCATCAATAATTAATGCGCCTGTCAAATAAGCAGTTGAAATATTTTTGTCAAAATTGGAACTATTTTTAATGGATAATCTATAATTTTTGTCTATTAATTGATGATTTTCTAAAAGTTGAAATAATTCTTTGAAAGTATATTGTTGCAAAGCATTTTCACCATCATGATAAATACTTAAACCTGAAAGTAAATAATAGTTTGCATCAAGATATTTTGAGTTTATTGCATGAATCAATTCATGTCTATGGAACTCACGATAAAATTTGGTTGTGTAAATAATATTATTTGAGGTGTCATAAAATGCACATTTCTCTTGTGTAGTCATTGTTGGAACAAAATCAAATCCTGAATTACTAAAAACATCAAAACAATTTTCTGAAATAAAATAGTCTATATTTTTATCTAATTTTATTTCAAAGAGATTAAACATTTTTTTTAAATAATTATTTGCTTCTTTTGCAATATCAGTGTTAAATTCATAATTCTTTGGAAAATGATAATTTATCATTTCGGTATTTTTTGTTTCCCAATTTGATGTTGATTTTAGTAAATAATCAGAAAATAAATAATTGTTATCAATTTTATAAACTAAAACTTTTGTTATAGCAAAAGGGTTTAATTCATTTTTTTCAGAAGTAAAATAGAAAATTGAAGATAATTCATATTCTGATTTTGAAATTTTTCTAATGCCTAAAATTTGATTCCTAAAATGTAAATTGAACAAAGAAGGATTATAAAATCCTTGGCTTGAGAGAAGATTGCAATTATCACTTTTTAGAAATTTATTTTGCATCCAAAATGAACATTTTCCATTAGAATTTGAGTTCATTGTTGATAAATAATCTTTCCAATTTTTTGTAATTAAAATCTGCTCCTCGTCAAACAAATACTCATAAGGACTTTTTTCACTTATTGTTTGTGAAAACAATAAAGAATTACATAAAATTATTAAAACATTAAGTATTTGACGCATAGCTGGTGACAATTACAGATAACGGAAAAAGTATTGGCGAAGTGCGGGCTAAAATGGACTGAAAGTTCAATTTAGACTAAACGTAGCCGATGCTTTTTTCGGATTGTCAAATTAAGAAAAAAATCAATACGAAAAAGCAGCGGCGGATAAATTTTACAAAAAGTTCAACTTTTCCTTCACCCCGCATTTTGCCAATACGATGTTATCTGCTGTGTTTATTATTTTTCTGTTTTTACATCAATATTTATGGCTGGAACGACACCTGCAGAAATTTTTTGCCAATTTTCAACATATACTCTTAAAAATCCTTTTCCGAAAAGACCTGCACTAATCCAAAATTCATCGCTGAAATCTGGTTCAAGCACTTGATAAGCGACAAATATTCTGTCGTTAATCCAAATGTTTTTGTCAGAAACATCTAAAGTAAAAACGCCATTCTTAATATTTTGCTTACTGATTTCAAATATTATGTCTTCTGAATTAATAATCTCGTTTGGAATTCCATTTTTTTCAGAATAGATTGTAAATCTTGAGCGTAGTGAATTGTTGAGTTCAAACTTTGCAAAATTCATCTTAATTCTTAATAATTTGGATCTTTTCTTATTGTCAATTTGAATTGCAACTTCGGGATTTTGCATTTTTTCAAGTTGTTCCTTATTGAAATTTTTCTTTGCATAATCTGAACTTCTTGAAATAAAAAGAATGTGTGGCCTTTTCATTTTAGAATTGCTTCCCAAGTTTTGATCAACATAATTTTTACCTAAAATCGATACTTCTTCAATGCTTATGACTCTCGGATTTAAAGAAATTTTAATAGGATTTGTAAGTTCTAATGTTGAAACTTTGTTTAGATAAGTTTCAAATCCTGCAACTTCTATTTTGATTTGTGAATTTTTATCAATACCGGTTAGATCAATACTGAAATTTCCATTGTCATCGGTTAAACTTCCAACTTGCAAATTTTCGACCCCAATTTTAACAAAACCTATGGGAGAATTATCTTCGCTTGAGACTATTGTTCCGTTAACGATTTGGGAATAACTCAAAAAGCCCAAAAATGTAAATATAAATAATGTTAATTTATTCATGTTTTATTTGATGTAGTGTTTTTTTAACATAGCAGATAAACCCAAATATACGCAATTATCACAAATCACCAAATAGTGAATAAAATTTTATAAATTATTGATTATTAGACACAAAACCATTTATAAGCATTTGTAAGCATTTGTATCGCTTAAAAATTGTTAGAAATACAAAATATACATTTAAAATTTTTGGAATAAACCTTACTTTCTCTTATCCCAACAACTTTCTTCATATCCAAAAAGATTAAACATTTCACGCATTCTTGAACGTAGTCTATTTCCGTAAATGGTTTCAATTTCTGTTGCGGTTAGATTGGTCGTAATATGCGTTATCAATCCTTTTTCTTTAAATAAATCGTAGCGTGTGAGGAGAATTTCTGCCATTACATTGCAGTCGTTCCCGAAGTATTTGGACGCTGATTCTGCTCCAAGATCATCAAAGCAAATGGCACGAGGTTGCCGTGTTTCGTTATAAAGATTTCCCCGAGAATATTTCTCGATGGTTTCGTAACCCGACTGCATAAATTCTGACACAATCTGCCTAGTAGAGATGATTCCGAAAGATTTTCTTTGGGACGGGAATTTCTGCATCAACATCATCAAAGTAGTTTTTCCACAACCAATTGGTCCTGTTAAAATCAATCCTTTATTAAGGTCGATGTCCATTTCTTTTGCCACCAATTCATCTTGTAAAAACCACGCCAATGTTCCAAAAATAATTCCCCGTTCGTTTTCTGCAATTTCAAATTTTCTGCCAAGAAAATCCTGCGCGATTTTGGTTAACAGAGCCACAACTTGCCTGTAATCGTATGACATTTCAATTTCTCGTTTGGGAAGTTGCATAATGGTTGAAATTTTCAGAGTTTTTCTTGATAGGATTTTTGAGTGTTTGCATTTAGATGATTTGCTTTCGGAATGGAAGGCATTTTTGAAAATCCACTATTTGTAGATTTCGAAGTTTCAAAACCATATTTTTTGCTGTTCAAAAGCCATTTTCTAGCACTTGCCTGCCAATTTTTCATTAGAGAATTTCCACCTACAAGCCAACCGTTGCTTTCGTAGTAGTTGAAAAATTTTTCGGCTTCCAAAATTGTGGAATCTTTTTCCTCAAAAAACATTTTCACTTCCCATAACTCGGGCGGAATGTTGGAACCTTGTTTTTCCATTTTTGAATTAAATCTATTTTCTTCTACCAATAACCTTTGTGGTTGCGCCGCTCTCTTTGTAAAGTTTTTATAGTTTGATAGGTTTTTATAAGGCATCAATGCTTGTTCAGAACCTGTATGAATTTTGGTATCATTGCTGTTCATTACTTGTTCAGCACCCGTCTGTTTTTTGATATGATTGTCGTGCGATTTTTGAACGGGTTCCTGTTCATTTTTTGCATGGGTAATTTTTTGGTTTTGAATAAAATTTTCTTCACTGTTAATTTTGTCTAAATCTCCAAAGTCAAATAGATGCACCAAACTTCCTTTGTATGGATTGAAGGACGGTAAATATTCAATATATCCAAATTGGTGTAGTTCCTTGATGCATTTGTGGTAAGTTCCATAAGCCGAAATTTTGCTAAGTTTCATCATCTCGTTTCGGGAAATGCTGATTGGATTTCGAAAGAGATTGAGATTCCAAAACTGAAACAATGCGAGATACAGACTGATGTGTGTAGGATTCAGTTGCTCATCATTCTGAATTTTATCGAAAAAACCTGTTAAATGCCGAATGTAGTTCATAACTCTTTATTTTTGATTCAACATTTTTTCGATGTCCTCGTAATTGTAATAAAGTGTTCCACCGACTTTGGAAAACCTTAAAGTCCCATTGATTCGTAAAGTTTGAAGTGTTCCTGCTGAAATCTTCAGCATCTCCCTCACTTCTGCAGATTTTAACCATAATTTTTGTTCGGTTGTCTTGAAATGAAAGAGATTTTTGATCTCTTCAATGAGTTCTGTTTTGAAGTTCTGCAAGTCTTCCTGAGTGATGATGTTTGTTACCATAATTTTTGATTTGTTTTGTTTTGACAAATTTTGGAATTACGGGAAAATAAAACACCCAAGGTTTTCCCAAGTTGGGTATGAAATTTTTGAACGAGTACGATGCGAAGGTGTATCGGAGCGTATTTTTTTGAAAAACGACAAAAACCTCAACAAATTTCTGACGAGGTAAATCTTGAAAGAAAGGTGTTTTTCAGGTGTTACACAAGTTGGGTGATTATTATAATGTAAGAACTTTGGGTTAAAGTTTTAAATATTCTCAAAAGTCGGGAGACTTTGCGCAGCGGTGTAATGAGTAATGGGCAACAAGTATTCTCCCCCAATTCGCTTAGCAATATCGTGCCAACTCCGCTATTTTCCATTATTAACAAAGGCTTGGATTTCTTTAATAAACGAATAAGGTTTTTTTACTCAAATATTTCCTAATTTATCTCTCAATTTTCACGTCCACATTTATGGCAGGAACAATACTTGCCGGAAGAACTCGCCACGGTTCGAGGTAACTTCTTTGAAACGCTTTTCCTAAAAATCCTGCGCTTACAAAGAAATTCCCTTCAAAATTTCTGTCCAATGGTTGAAAGCTGATAAAATGTTTTCCTTTCAGCCAAATGTTTTTTCTTGAAACATCGAGTGTGCAAACGCCGTCTTTTATCGCATCCTTCGAAATTTCAAAAACAAGGTCTTGTGAATTAACTAATTGATTCGGTTTCCCATCTTTTTCATCATAAATATTGAATCTTGCAGGAATTGGCTTATCTAAAGTGAACTGTGCAAAATTCAAATTAATTTTCATCAGTTTCGTATTTTTCTTTGGCTCAATCGAAATGGCGATTTCGCTTTGCGGTTGGTTGAGTTCTTCTTCGGAATAGCGTTTTTTGACATTCTTCGAGTTTTTCGAAAGATAATCGATATGAATGCTTTTGGATTTTGAGTTGTAACCGAGATTTGCATCTTTGAATTTTATCGGCGTAATCGCGATTTCAGGAATATCGCTGATTCTTTCTTCCAAGAAAATCTGATGATTGTTTTGGGAAATAAATTTGCCAACCGAAATCTGAAAAGGTTTAAAACCCGCGACTGCCACAATTAAGTTTCCGCTATTATTCACATTGGTGAAATCTAAAGAAAAGCTTCCTTTTTCATCTGCAATTGCTCCCAAAATTTCGTTTTGAATTCCGATTTTGGCAAAAGGAACGGGTTTTTTGGTTTCGTTGGAAATGATGGTTCCGTGTATGATTTGCGAGGAAAACCAATTGGAAAACAATATGAATATTAATAAATAAAGGTGTTTGAATTTCATCGTAATTTATTAACAAATTTTAAATATATACTAAGTTTTGGCAAATTATATTCGTATCTTAAAGAATCGACATTTTTTATGTTTTCTATTGGATATGACCCTAATTTTTTCGTTTCTGCGTCAAATTGTAGCTGAGTGCCAAATTTTTGTTTCTTTTTCTCGCTCGTTAAATCTCTATCGATTAGATATGCTTTATTGCCTAAAGAAAAGGAGTTTAATTTCGACACATATTCCAATATTTCCTTTCTGAAATTAATCTCCATGTCGCTATGTTGAGCAATATAAAAAATACTTTTGCTTGCCAAACAATCACAATCCTCATCAAGTATTTTCTTTAAAGTATGTTTTTTTATCAACGATTTTACAAATTCCCTGCTTATTGAATCATGTTTAATCATCAAACGAGTTATGCTGTCACTTTTTTCAGGATTACTTTGGTATTTATTAAACAATCTTCTGTATTTTTGGTCATCTTCATAAATCTGATTCCAATCGATTTGGCTTAATTCACTGTTTTTATTGCAAGTACTGTATTGATTGTAATATTGAATTAGTTCTTTGGTTCCCAAATCACATTTGCTTATTTTATCATGATTTTTTTTGATTAGTTCTTCCGCTAATAAAAAATTCTTTTTCTCTTTTGATTTTGTTAGATATTTTAAAATTATCGCTTTTTTGGAATCATTATATGAATGAAATAATGGAATCAAGTTTTTTTGGGTATAGTTTGAAAGGGTTGCGCTATCAGAAAGTAAATTCAAACTATCTGCCTTTTGCATTTGATTTACTAAATTTACAGGTGTATTACTAGTTTTCAGACAAGAAGTAAGAAATAAAAATGAAACAAAACAAACAATAATATTTTTCATAATTAACTGATATTTTTAGTTTAATTTTTCCGCATATTCTGCAATAAAATGCTTATTCGGTTTCAGATAAACCACATTGTTCTGAAAATCTAAAATCGCATTGAACCTTTTCAAAATCTCGTTACCTAAAAAATTAGTTTTAAAACCTGCAGGTTTATTGTGCGAATTTATTTGTGCAGGAACGCTCTGTAAAACATATTTTCCAACATGCAATTTCGGAAGCAAAACCGTTTTTACAGGGATTTCCTCGTTTTGAGAGTTATACATTTTTGTTTCCTTGATAAGTTTAAAGTTTTCAATTCCTAAACTGATTTCTTTCAAAATATCATTATCCAACATTACGGCTCTTTGATAACCGCTGTCAAAAAGATAGCGGGTTTTATGTTTTTTGCCGTTCTGTTCTAAATCTAGATAAATACAAAAGTGTTCTTTCATCAATTCCATATCAAACTTTTCATAATCTTTGCTGATTTTGGGAAGTTTGGAATGGGCAATCATCAAATTTTTATCATGATCGATTTCCAAGACTTTTCCGTCGAAAGCGTTCCAACCAAACATTCCGCCCGTTCCTTGTCCTGTTGTATCGATAGGATAAATCTGCTGATGTTTCCATTCAAGATTTCCGATTTTAAAATTATTGTCACTAATGTCGTCCATCGTCAACTTTTTTCCTTCGGGATTTAAGAATTTTTTTATGGATGATTTTATCATATAGAAATCTATCGAACCTGTATCAAAAGTGAGAAAAATAGTGTCTTTTTTATTGAGAACCGATTTTACTTTGATATTGTTGAACTCCGTAATTTGAAAGGGAATTGTATCTCGTAAGACAGGTTTCGCTTTGGAAAAGTTTACAATTTCGGGACTTTCAAATGTCGTGTGGCAAGAATCTTTGCCTTTTAACAAAACAATAAAATCAAATTTTTGCTTTGGTTTTAGTTTAACTTCAATAGAATCGATATCTGTAACAAGTTTTACCGATTTTGTTTTGGCGATTTTTCCTGTGGTGTACACATCGGGTTTCAGTTTTGGGTTTAAAGTCCAATCCGTTATTATTTCGCCGCTTTCAATGATTTTTACATTTGGGGAATTGGATTTGATGATGGGAAGTTTCTTTTGGGAGAAAACCATTGTAGAAATTAAACAAAAGAATAGTAAGGCAAAGTTTTTCATTAAGATTTTCAAATAGTATTACTGTTAGAATAGAAATCAATAATCTCGGGAATGTGAAGAAGTTGTTCTAAATATTTTTTAAGATTTTCAGTTGTCAAATCCTGATTTTCTTGAATTTGCATACTTCTTAAACTGCCATCTTTTTGCGGTGCAATTAGAATTATTTTACCATATTTCAAATTATATAGTTTCATATTCACAATTGCAAACTGCTCATTTTCTATTGTAATAAATGCAGAAAAATCGATCTGATTATTCTTTGTTTTGATATAACCTTGTCCAATTGCATCAGGGAAATTTCTTGAAACAATTTGAGACTTCATGGATGAAAATTCTTTATCATCAACAAAATCAGTCAAAACAGCGATTGTAAAAAAGACATTGTCTTTTCCTTTTATTCTATATTTATTTAGTTTGCTCTTTCCTTCAAAAAAACTTGTATAAACTACCTTTTTGCCGTTCACATCAATTCCGTAGAAGTTTCCAAGTGTTCCAATTCCTGCAAAGGTGTTTTTACTAATGCTGTCATAATCGGGATATGGAAAAATGCCGTATGTAAATGGCCCCATTTTTTCACCTTTAATTGCCAATTCTTCTTTTACTCTATTAAAATCGAGCGCATTATTTTGGTTCTGAACCTCTAGTTGTTTTTCTCTGACTTTCGAGATTACATCGTAGTTTTGCGCACTACAGGAAATTGCAAAAAGTGAGAAAAAAAGAAAACGGGTTAATTTCATATCATCAATATTTTAAAGAATTACCAATTATTTATTCGGATACACAATCGCCTTATCCAACTCAATCGGATTATTAAATTTCTTCAATTGAGTTCGCAACGTCTCATTGATTTCTCTTTGGTTTTTCGAGTTCACCACAGTTCCGTCATTCAAGAAGAATTCAGAATTATTTGAAGAACCAATTGCATTTTTAATGAAGTTCACAGGAGAATCGTAGTAAGAAAGTTTGGAACTTTTGTACTTTTCCCAAGTTACGGGAACGCCCATTTTCTTTGACATTTCGATGAATTGGTTTTCTTGCGATTCTTTAAAGTTTTCAGATTTTACCAATGAAAATTTATAGTTTCCCTTATCGTCCTCAAGTTCTACAATCAATCCAGGCAATCCGTGAAATTTATATGGTCCTTCCTGAAAATGGATTTCCTTTGCAAACCAAGCCATCCAATTTCTTTTTCCCCAATTTGTAGTCGCCTTTTGTAAAGTAAGACCATTGATGACTTTTTTTTCATCCGATAGTTTCCAAATCTGCGAATCTTTTGATTTTAGGTTTAGAACCGTATTTTCAAGTAAATCGTATTCTTCAAAATCTTGGCTTCCTTTTTTGTGCGAAATAATATTTGAAGTATTGAGTTTCATCTCTTTTGGAAAAGGGATATTGTTGTTAATCAACGAATCTGCAACAAAAAAATCTCGGGAATAATAATCGGAATGGGTCGGAAAAATATCCAAATGCCAATTTTCCTTGGTCATCAAAGTGGAAGTAGAATCTTTTTTATATTCCACATCATAGATGAAACGGTGCGTTTGTGAGTTTGCAAGGAAACCAAAAAGCGCCAATAAAATCAAAAATTTATTCTTCATCAGTTTTTTCATTTATAAATTGTTCTTCTTCTTTGCTTAATAGAACTTCGCCTTTATCCTCAGAAACTTTCATTTTGTTCCAAAAGGGTTTATATATTTCCACAGGATTTTCAACGCCTTTTGCTTCTGTTGGTTGAAAGTTTTTGAAAATAATTTCTCTCGCGGAACGTAATTCAAACGTTTTTGCATCCGTAATTGTTTTGAAACCTTCCGCAACCACGCTCACTTTTGAGGGAACATATTTTTCACCATTTTTATAGAAATCGAAAATTATAGTTCCGTCACCACGTTGCCGAAAATATTCTTTTCCGTTTTCATCTTTCATTTTTTCGGGCGGAAAATTGCTTTGGCGGAAATTCATTTCATAATAGGTAATCGCTTTGTCTTTTTTGTTGTAGGTAATTCTCCCTCTATACAAAAGGTTTTCATCTGTTTTTATGGAAAATGAAATTTCCTGTTCTTCTTTATTTTCATGAATTAATCTTCCTGTTGTAAGTGATTTTTTGAAACCGATAAAACGATTGATGTTGAATAATTCATAACTGAAAAATAGACTTCCGATATAATCATGTCCTTTATCTTGCTTTTTAACTTTAATAAAATTTTCATAAGGTTTTGATTTTAAATATCTTAAATCATCAATTTGGAGTTGCACAAAATTATCAAACTTATTGTTGAATGCTTCCTTGGAATTGTAACTTCCATCTCTGCTCCAAAATTTTCCGTGGGCAATCATCAGCAATTTCATGTCGTTATTTTCAAATGCTCTCTGTTTAAAAGTAACATCATAAATCGCGGATTTGTCGTAATAAATTTCGGAATATCGGTTGGAAACGTCTTTAAATATTTTCTTCACATCTATATTTACAATCTTTACTTCCTCGATGTCCTGATAAAGTGGCGTCAAAGAAATTATTTCCGAAACTTTATTCAATTTTTCAGTTTGATATCCTGATTTTGAAGTTTCTAAATTCTTTACATTTTCAGGAATTAAGGCGAATCCATCATCATTGGAATAGACCACCTCATTAGAGAAAAGAAGTCGCACATTGGAAATCGGTTTCGAATCTTGTGAATCGATAACTTTGATTTTCTTTAAGTTTTGCGAGAATAGAAATCCGCTAAAAAGGAAAAATAGTAATTGTAAATATTTCATTTAATCATCGTTGATAAAGTCCCAAAAAAGTTACTAAAGTTGTGTGATAAAATCGCAAGCAAAATACTTCTGCTTTTTATAGTTATCCATCCCCAAATATATCCTGCAAAACCTGTTTGTATAAAATATACCGCATCAAAATCAATCGAAAAACCTTTATCAAGAGTTAGTGCGTGCATAAAACCGAAAAGAACTGCTGTAATTAACACACTCGGATTTCCAAAAATTGAAAAATTGTCTTTTAGAGCAGTTGACAAAAGTCCGAGTAATATTCCTCTAAACATTATTTCTTCATCAATTCCAGGAACCGAAATTTGAAATGCCAAAGTTTCTAAATCAAATTTTTGATTTCCCAATAAAAACCAAATGACTGTGGATATTAAAACTACTAAAATTGCTCCAATTTTTGCTTTTTTGAAGCCGTCTTTATTTTGTCTAAAAGTGAAGAAATCGTTTTCAATAAAGTATTTATTAAAAGTAAAATAGGATAAAATACCGAAAATAATTCCATAAACTTTTCCATCCCAATTCCAACTGCTTGTTATGAAATCGAAAGTCGAATTTATTTTTGGAAAAACAAGGCATAACTGATAAACGACATAACAAAGGACAAAGATTAGCAATCTTTGAAAATTAACTTTTGTTTTATCTTTTAGAAATAAAATTGCAAAAGGAATTAGAATCAAAACCTGCAATAATGCTTCTGCTAATATTTTTGTGATAAAATTCTGTTTAAATAAATTACGCATCCGATTCGTTCATTTTGTCATTCAATAAATTTTGCAATCCTGATAGGAATTTTGTTCTTGCATTGCGGTTCTTAATCTCAAGATAAGAACGGTAAACATCTCCTAAATCCGTATTGAAAACCACTTCAAAATATTTTGCAATTTCTTTGATATCAGCCTGTCCATTATTGAAAGAACCTTTGTAATAGAGTGCATAAATAAGTTCAATCAGCGAGGCTTTGCTGTCCGTCCAATTCAGTTTCACTTTGGGTGCAAAAATTTTATGTTCATCAGGTTCGGTTCGTTTCAAACGATCCAATTCTTCTTTCAAGTAAACTTCCAACATATCATTGGCGATGATTCTTGCCACTTTAAAATCATGAGAAGTGGTAAATTTCGGGTCGGATTCAAAAACGAAAGTATCAATGCTCAAATGCATATCCAATTTACCTCGGACAAAGTATTTATAATCCATAAAAGTATTTTGAGCACGATAGTAAGCATAAAAGTCAGAGTTGTTGTTAAAATATCTTTTCAGTTTTTTCAGTTCGTCCCGCAAATATTTTCCAACAATTTGCTCTCCACCACTAGGTCTTTTCATTTCTATATTATAAACTTTATTGAAGTATATAACCTTGGAAAGAAAATGCGGCTTTATATATTTAAAAAATTCAATCTCTTCAGTTTCTGATTGGAATTTATATTTCAGAATAAACCTCTTCAATTTTTTTAGTGCTTCCAAGCATTCCTTCATTGACATTTCTGCCAAAACAATATTTTTGTGATTTTCAAGACTAATAAAATGCAGTCGGCTGTTGAGTTCCGACTCTAGATTAGAAGTAAAGTTTTTCAAAGAGTGTCGTCGTTTTTTTCATGTTGTGCATTTAGAATCAGATAGCAAATATAATACATTTCACTATATAGTGATATGAATTGAATTGAATTTTTCACTTCGTCGTGATTTGAAGATATAAAAATGAAGTAAATTTGTGCAAAACAAACAAATCAATGGCAAGAAAACGCATCCAAGGACCCGTCCGAAACAAGGAAAAAACCAAAGACAGAATGCTTGAAGCAGTAGGCAAAATCCTAAAAAATGAAGGCTACACAGGACTGAAGGTGACCAATATTGCCAAAACTGCGGAAGTTGATAAAAAACTAATTTACGATTATTACGGCTCTACCGACGAAGTGATTAATACCTATATCAAATCACAGGATTATTGGGATAATGTTTCTGAAAACAGTACAGAAATCATCGAAGAAAGTATAGCAGATAACGGAAAAAGTCTTTTGAAAGATTTTTTGAAAGGTCAACTTGCCACGATGACAACCAATACGGAACTTCAAAAAATCATTACTTGGGAACTCTCCGAACCACAACCAATTTTAAAAAAACTTGCAGAAGAACGAGAAGAGCAGGGAGAAATGCTTTTCAAGAATCTTACAGACCCCTATTTTAAAGAAAACGCCATCTCCTTTCGAGCAATACAGGCATTGCTGATTTCTGGAATTTATTATTTAAGCATTCATAATAGCGTGAATGGCAGCAAATTCTGCGGAATTGATATGAATACAAAGGATGGCTTGTCCGAAATTGAAAAAGCAGCAGAATTGGTAGTACAAATGTCATATGAAAGATTGGGAGAAAAGGAATAGTTGAAACATTAAAAAAAACTTATCAAATTAAATTTTCAGAATAATAATTATATCACTGAATAGGGATATAAATTAAATGCATATATTGTCACTTCTATGTGATATGTAACAAAATAGGCATCCCGATTGTCATAGTTTAAATTTGATTAATGAAAAAAAATACCGTTGCCGTTGTTCTGCTTTTCTCTCTTTCTTTCTATTCCCAAGAAGTAAAACCTTCCGATTCAATTATCAAAACGAAAGAAATTCAGGAAGTTTTAATTAAAGCACAGCGGAAAAAGCAGTTTTCCGACCACGCCAATTATACTTTCGACAAAGAAGCGTTGGAAAAAGCGAGACATTCCAAAGATTTATTGACAACGCTTCCCGAATTGCAATTAGACCCGATTTCAAATACCGTAACAAGCATTAAAGGCGGAAAAATCTTGTTTTTGATAAACGGAATCGAAGCAAGCGACAACCAAATTAAAAGCATTGCGCCAACCAATGTGGTGAGGGTTGAATATTTTGACATTCCACCAACAAGGTTTGTGACAAGAGCAGATACTGTGGTCAATATTGTGACGAGAAATCCTGAAAAAGGCTACAGTTACGGCGCAGATATTACTTCGGCTTTTATAACGGGTTTTGTAAATGGCTCTGCTTATGGAAATTATACCAAAGGCAAAAATGATTTCGGATTGGAATACAATATCAATCTCCGAGATTACGACAACCGGATTGTTGATAAAATCTACGAATACGACCTAAATAATCTTCGTTATCGCTCTGCTGAACAACAGAATGACCATTTTGGATACACCGACTAAAACATTACCGCAAGATACACCAATGCAGAAACAGGAAAATATGCTTTTCAAGCCAAACTGAACTTAAATATTAGTGATTCTTTCAGCAATGGAAACGGACAAAGTGTTTTCTCGCAGGGAAATCTACAAAATGAGCACGGAACTGTTCACAATCGTGCCTCCAATTACTTGAATCCGACTTTGGATTTATACTATTCTAAAAATATCGGTAAAAAAGATGAATTGAGTTTGAATTTAGTTGGTTCGCATTACGACACCAATTCCACACAATTTGACAGAGAATGGATTTTAAATTCCAATCAAGATGTTTTCAACAACGATATGATTTTGAAAGCGAAACAAAATGGAATTGTGGCAGAAGTAGCACACTCCCACAGTTTTAAAAAAGGAAAACTGAATTCGGGATATAGAATTTCCAATAATTCCATTTCGAACGATTTGCAGAATTTGGCGGGAAATTCAAATTACACCGTAAATTATCTTCAACAATATCTTTACACCGAATATTCAGGGAAGAAAGATAAATTCACTTACAGACTTGGTTTGGGTTTAACGAATATTCACAATAAAAGCGCAGAAACAGTTACAAATAATTGGTCGCCAACTCCTAAAATAGTACTAGGATATCAAATAAACAAAAATCAAAGCATCAGGTTTAGCAGCGATTATACACTTAGAAGTCCTTCAAGTCAAGCCTTGAGTAGCAATATTGTTCAGGTTGTTCCTAATATTACTCAGTTTGGGAACCCATTGCTAAAACCATACAGTTTGTTTTATAACAGCCTTCAATATCGTTTGAATAATAAATATTTTGATATGAATGTGGTAGTTTTTCATAATTACCTGCCTAATTCTTTCAGCCAATTTTATATAAAAACAGATAATGGTTTTGGGCTAACCTATGTCAATTCAGAATTGTTAGAAATTTAGGAATGCAATTATCGGGTTCTATCAAGCCTTTTGGCAACAATCTATTAGTTTTAAAAACCTTCTTGATGCCAATATCCATAAAGGTTAAAAAAGACGATCAAACCCAAATGCAAAGTTTTTGCGTGAGAAATAATTTTAACATTTCTTCTGAATACAAAAATTTTTCACTTCAATATCAGTTTAATTTCCCTGTTTTTATGCTTAATGGAGCTTTTCTATCAACAACAGAAAACGCAAGTCACTTGTTTGCAAGTTATAAACTAAAAGAATGGACTTTTAAAACAGGATTGTATTGGATGGGAATGCCATCGGAATACAAAACTAAAAGTTTGCCTGAAAGTTTAGTGAATTATTCAACACACACCCAAATCTTCAACAACAAAAATATGTTTGTTCTCGGATTGAGTTATGATTTTTCAAGCGGTAAAAAACTGCAGATTCAAAAGAAATTGGAAAACTCTACTGCGCCTGCGGCAACTTTTTAATTTTACATTCATATTTTTCTCAGAAAACTCGGCTATGTGCCGAGTTTTTTGATTTCTTTTTTTTTAGTTTCTTGTTTTTGCTGTAGAATAAGTTTTAGATTTCCCATATCTTGGCTTACTTTAGAATCCAAAATCTTCGCATAATGTTGTGTAGTTTTAATGCTTTTATGTCCAAGCATTTTGCTTACGCTTTCTATGGAAACACCGTTTGACAAAGTAACCGTCGTTGCAAAAGTGTGTCGTGCAATATGATAGGTTAATTCCTTTTCAATTCCACATAAATCTGCAATCTCCTTCAAATAGGCATTCATCTTTTGATTACTCAAAACAGGAAGCAGTTTCCCCGAATTGAGGCAGGTTTTGTTATCCTTGTACTTTTCTAAAATACTTTCCGCCTGTGGAAGTAATGGAATATTGGAAGTGGTTTTTGTTTTTTGGCGTTTCGTGAAAATCCATTTGTTACCGTCCAAACCAAGATTGATATTTTGATGCGTGAGTTTTTGGGTATCAATATAAGCAAGTCCTGTATAACAACTGAAAAGGAAAATATCCCGAACCAAAGAAAGTCTTTCGTTTTTGAAATCTTTTGTGCTAAGGTTTTCAAGTTCATCTTCATTTAAAAATACTCGAGTTACCTCGTTGAATTTGGATTGATAATTCAAATAGGGATCTTTATCTAACCAACCATTCGCCAAGCAAATCCTGATGATTTTCCCGAAGTTTTTTAGATACTTAACCGCAGAATTGTTGTTGCAGGATTTTTCGGTTCTTAGATAGAATTCAAAATCATTGAGAAAAGCGTAATCAATCTTCTTGATATCTATGTCCGAAACTTTAAATTTCCATTTTAGAAATTCTTTGGTGTGGCTCATACAGGTCTGATATCTTCCTAGCGTACCTTTCGCATATTCCTTCCCTACCAATTTCTCCATTTTATCGTTATGGTCTTGAAAAATGAGGATAAGCATTCTTCTTCTGACCTCTTTTCCGAGTAGTTTATTTTTTAATAGTTCGCAGGTAATGTGACCTTTGTCCTTCATCAACTCGTGATAGGTGTCATAAATACGTTGTTCAAAAGTTTTAAGGTAGAAATTAAGCGATTTTACCGCTTCTGAGTTGCCATTCACCTTTTGTCCCACAGAATTCCACAAAGAAGGATTTATGTTCCTTTTCGTGCTTATTTCGGAAACGATTCCATCAATGGTCATTCGAAGATAAATTGGCGCTTCGCCTTTTGAATTGGTCTTCGCTTTTCGGACATAGAAAAGCAGGTTGAAAGATTGATTCATTTTTTATGCCTTTAAAAGAGTTTAAAACTAATCTTAAACAAACCTACTCACAAGATATTCAATCCTTGAATAAGCCTTGTACAGGTTGTTTTCAGAATTTTCAGTGACCTATTTCTGACCTTTCTAACAGGTCACTGAATAGGTCACTGACAGATTGTGAAAATTTGACTCTTTTTGATAACGGCATAAAACAAAAAATGCAGTAAAACCTCTATTTTACTGCATTTTGTATTACTTTGTTGTAATAATTGCGATCCGGACGGGACTCGAACCCGCGACCTCCGCCGTGACAGGGCGGCATTCTAACCAGCTGAACTACCGGATCTCATCAAATCAAAAGAGCTCTTTCTTTTTGGTGAGTGCAAAAATACAACTTTTATAGAACTTTGCAAATTAATTTGTAAAAAAAATGCCTTCCTAATGGGAAAGCATTCATTTTCAATATTTTTATTTTTTATAAGTGCGCTGAAAGCTTCTCGGCAAGCACCTCTTTCGGCGCTACACCCACCACTTTATCCACAACTTCACCATTCTTGAAGATCAATAAAGTAGGGATATTTCTGATTCCGTAATCTACAGAAACCTGCTGATTATTGTCCACATCTACCTTTCCTACTACTGCCTTTCCTTCAAAATCGTTAGCCAGCTCTTCTACGATTGGCCCTACCATTCTGCACGGCCCGCACCAAACTGCCCAAAAATCTACCAATACCGGCTTATCTGAATCTAAAACCAGCTCTTTAAACGTGTTGTCTGTAATTTCTAATGCCATAATTTTTATGTTGTTTTAATTAAAATCTTTTTACAAAAGTAACAATTCTGATACCATTAAGACTCGTGAAGTGTCTATCCTACACATTTGTTTTTTCTATAGCGGATGTCTGATAAATTTCTTGCAATGCTTCAACAAAATAGTCAATATCAGCTTTTGTGGTGTGGTGGCTGAAAGAAATTCTGAGCGGCGTGGTATTCTCCAGCTCATCATCTTGCAAAATCATCATCATTACCATAGAGGGTTTTGCGGCGCCCGATGAACAGGCACTTCCCTGAGAAATCGCGATACCTTTCATATCCAGCTGAAGCCCGATCAAAGGATTTTTGAATGGCAGGAGCGCGCTTAAAACAGTATAAAGGCTCTTCTCCAAATCTTCCGAGTGACCGTTGAATTTTATTCCCGGAATAGTTTCTCTAAGTTTCTGGGCTGTGTAAGATTTGATTTCTTTCATATGATTTGCATAACGGTCAAGATTGGTCATGCAAAGGTCCAGTGCTTTACCCAAGCCCACAATTCCGGAAACATTTTCAGTTCCGGCCCTCAGTTCCCTTTCCTGTGCACCGCCTAAAATCACCGGTTTGATGCGCGATGTCTTGCGGATGTACGCAAAACCTACACCTTTGGGACCGTGGAATTTATGGGCGCTGCATGAAGCGAAATCAATATTAATTTTTGAAAAGTCAAGATCCAAATGTCCTATGGTCTGCACCGTATCCGAATGGAAATAGGCACCGTACTTTTTACAAATTTCACCCACTTTTTCTATATCCAGTATATTACCAATTTCGTTGTTAGCGTGCATCAGTGATACCAAAGTTTTCTTGTCCGAGGCTTGCAAAGCTTCTTCAAGTTGTTGTAAACTGATGTCACCATTATGATCAGGACGCAGATAAACAACCTCGCAGCCTTTTCTTACTTTAGCATCCCGAACGGCTTCTGCAACGCATTTGTGCTCAAGCGGCGAGGAAATAATTCTTTCCACGCCAAGATGTGTGACACAAGATTTGATAATCAGGTTATTCGATTCGGTTCCGCATGAAGTGAAGATAATTTCCCCCGGCTGCACATTCAGATACCTGGCAACATTTCTCCGTACGCCTTCTATCAGGGCTTTTGCTTCCTGTCCTGCGCTGTGCGTGGAGGATGGATTTCCGTAATTCAACCTCATCGCTTCTACCATTGCATTGATGACCTCCTCTTCCACCGGCGTGGTTGCGGCATTATCCAGATAAACTTTGGTATTCATTTTTAGTTTAGAGTTTTACTTTTTAGCTTAAAATTAGATTTTGAATTAAAAAAAACCGATTTCAATAACCGGTTGTAATTTTAACAGCGTTAAATTTAGTGAAAAAATTTAAAATGACTTTCGTCTGCAAATGCCAGCATTTCTCTGTCGCCTGAGGTGTCCCCGAAAGCTATTATTTTATCAAACTTTTCATTTTCGATTTCTTTTTTGATCCGGTTTACTTTCTCCCGGCCATTACAGTTTTTTGTGGCAAAATTTCCCGTGAAAATTCCGTTAAGAAATTCCGCTTCGGTGGCAAGCAGCTTAATCTGAAATTTATCTGCAAAAGGTTTTACCCATAAATCCACAGACGCTGTTACGATCAACGACTCTGTATTCTCCCGGTCCATGTTTTCGATAAAATCCAGGGCATTTTTTCTTATGATTTGAGGATAATGTTCTTCGAAAAACTTCTGCGCCTTCAGTTCTAATTTCTCTTTTTTTTCGCCCTTTAAAACTCCCGATATAAAACTTCTCTTTACTTTTTCAGCCTCAATTAAACCTAATTTTAATAAAATGAACAGCGGCGTATGTTTTACAAACTGCCGGTAAAATTTCTTTTTATCATAAGATTTCAGGTACAAAAACATCGTATCCCTGTAAGTAAGTGTTCCGTCAAAATCGAAGCAATACAGTTTTTTCATTTAGAATGAGCGAAAAAGGTATTCCGCATTATGATTTTAAAGTTTAAGTTTTTTAAATATAAACTCGGGAATATGTTTAATGATCAGCATAATGAGCCACCATACTGGTAAAACGTAAGCCACATTTTTTCTTTTTTTATAGGCTTTGTAAATACTTCCTGCCGCCTGCTTGGGGGTGGCTGTGAGTTTAGGATTCAGCGGCAGCCCTTCGGTCATTTTGGTTGCCATAAATCCGGGTTTCACCGTCAGAACATGAACTTTTTTATCGAAAAGATAATTGCGTAAACCGCTCAAATAGGCCGTAAACCCTGCTTTTGCAGATCCGTAGATAAAATTGCTCTGCCGACCTCTGTCACCAGCTACAGATGACAGTGCGATAATGGTTCCGCCCCTCCTGGATTCCATTTTATGGACAAAATAATTCAGCACCGGAACCAGTTTTGCATAATTTATATCGATGATTCTTTCTGTATTTTTAAGATTGTATAACCCTTCATCAGTGCCTTCACCCAGATATCCCGCTGCACAGAACAGAAGCGGCGAGGAAATATGATCGAAGTTACTGTAATTAACCTCCTGCATCAGATCCAGAAAGACAATTTCACTGTTCTGCAGATACTTCACTTCCAGATGTTTTGCAAATTTTTGGGTTGTCTCTGTATTTGATGTGAAAAGATATATTTTTGGAAATTTCTCCCCCTCACCCAATACTTTTTCTACAAAAGCCTGCGCTACATCTGAATTACTGCCAAGTACGATCATTTTTTAAGTTAGTTATTGTGAATTATTCTTTTTTGTTGAAGGGAGACAAATTTCGGATTCTTCACGTTTTGTAAGTAATTTGTGAGGGAGGGCCTGCTCATGCTGTCCTTAGTAAGGTATATTCTGCCCCCAAATTCTTCCACAATGGCGTCGAGCTCGCTGACAAGTTTCTTCAGCCGGTTATTCATTTTAAAATCAAGCGCTAAAGTATAACCTTCCAATGGGAAAGAATTGTAAGCCTCCGGATTATTTTTACCGAAAAGCTTCAGCACCGCAAGGAATGAGCCGTTTCCACTATTTGCAATAACATTGAGGATTTTCTTTAACCCTTCTTTTCCCTTTTCTTTTGGAATTACCATCTGATACTGTATAAAACCAGCCTTTCCGTAGATTTTATTCCAGTCGCTTACAATGTCCAGCGGATAAAAAAACGTTTCATAATCTACAAAACTGTGCATTTCTTTTTTACGCTGTTTCTGGAAGTACAGTAGGTTAAAAAGCTTTACGGCAAAGGCATTGAGGACAAATGCCGGTAAATAGAACGGAATGGTTGGTATAAACCTCTGCTTTAATCTTAAGGGATTTTCGCGGAGATTTGTCGGAAGTTCTGCTTTCAAGGCATGTTCCCCGCGCATAAGTATTGAGCGGCCAATGTTTTTACCTTTCTGCAAACAGTCAATCCACGCGACATTGTAAGTCCAGTCTTCGCTTTCTTCGAATAATTTAAAAATTTCATCAAGATTTTCAGCTTTGATGCTTTCCTGCTTTATGTAAGCTGTTTCAATATTTTTTAGCTTCAGTTTGGCTGACAGGATGATTCCCGTAAGGCCCATTCCTCCGACAGTAGACCAAAACAATTCTGCATTTTCAGTGCGCGAACAAGTCAGCACAGTGCCTTTTTCATTCATAATGGAAAATTCTGTAACCCAAGCAGAAAAACAACCTTCCGAATGATGGTTCTTACCGTGAACATCCGATGCTATAGCGCCACCAACGGTAATAAATTTTGTCCCGGGAGTAACATAGAGAAAATATCCCTGCGGTACGATGACTTCTAAGATTTCGGAGAGCAGGACACCCGATTCACATTCGATGATACCATTAAGCCGGTCGAAACTGATGAATTTATTTAACCTCCTGGTGGAAAATATGTGCTCGGCCAGAGCAGCATCACCATAACACCGGCCATTGCCGCGGGCGATAATTTCATTGTTTTTTAAAATAAATTCTCTTATTTTTTGCAGAGAATCTTCGGATTTAACTTCTTTTTCCACAATTGGGTAGTTTCCCCAATTTGTCACCTTTTGTGTAAAATTTGCCTTCATTTTTATCCCATCAAATATTTGTGATAAATCAACAGCATGAACGATACAGCCCACAGCACAATCGTAATCTGGATATATCGGTCTCTGTAAACGATTTTGGTTGGGGATTCCGTTCGGTTATAAACCAGTGTTTGCTGAAGATAACGCAGAAAAGCGAAAACAACAAAAATCACCGTGTAAAATATTCTAATTCCGAAGCGTTCCTGAACTTCAGGAGTTACAGTAAACATCAAATAACTTACAATGGCCAGTGTAACCGAAATTGAAAGCGCTATGTCCGCAAACTGCACATTGTAGCCGTCCAGCGCCCGTCTTGTTTTTCCTGAGATTTGTGCATTAATCAGTTCGCCACGCCTTTTTCCTAATGCTAAAACCAAAGCCAGCACAAACGTCAGAAGTATCGCCCATTGCGAAATAGGAATTCCGGTTGCATAACCGCCGGCTAAAACCCTTAATACGAATCCCATTGAAACGATCGTTACATCAATAATCGCAACATGCTTCAGCCGGGATGTGTACGCAAGATTCATTAAAAAATAAAAAATGATAATGACGCCGAACTTCCAAATGTTGATTTTAAGGAAAAACGCTCCAAAAAAAAGTAATCCTGTGACTGCGAGAATTAAAAATCCTACGATAAATAATGCGTTATGTTTTGCGATTGCACCACTTGCCAGGGGACGGTATTTCTTTTCGGGATGTTTTTTATCAGCTTCAATATCTGTATAATCATTAAGAATATAAATACTGCTGGCCGTAAGCGAAAATACAGCGAAAGCATATAAACTTTTTAGAAATAAATCTGTTTCAAAAATATTGCCTGAGAAAAAAAGTGGAAGAAACACAAAGAGGTTTTTCACCCATTGTTCAATACGGATAAGCTTCAGATATTTCGTCATTTATGCTTTAAAAAGTCAAGAACAAAAGTAATGAAATTTATTGATATCAAATTTAAAGAAAACAAAAAAGCCGCTATCAAATAACGGCTTAAATATTTTGAAGTTTAGAAGTTTACTGTTTTACTTCTTGCTGTGCATCTTTAATCATTTCCTGGTTTGCAGTGATCGCAAATTCCACACGTCGGTTTTGCGCTCTGCCGGCTTCGGTATCATTAGTGGCAACAGGTTCTTTCGCACCCACACCCATTGCAAACATTCTGCTGGAAGCTATACCTTTCGAAACCAAATAATTTTTTACAGAAGCTGCTCTCCTTTCGGACAATCCCTGGTTATAAGCGGCGGAACCTTTGCTGTCCGTATGCCCATAAATGTTGATATTGGTATCTGGGTTGTTTTTCAGAACTTCTGAAAGCTTGTCCAGATTGGCTTTTCCTGAAGCTGTGAGCGCCGCAGAATCAAATGCAAAATTCACGATGCTTTCCGGAAGCGTTACTTTAATACTTTCACCCACTCTTTCAACTTCAGCTCCAGGCAAAGTTTCTTTAATTTCTTTGGCCTGCTTATCCATTTTCGCCCCGATAGCATTACCTACAACACCTCCAACAACACCTCCCAATACAGCACCTTGTGGAGCGTTACCGCCTTTACCGACGTTGTTACCAAGCACACCACCGATTACAGCACCTGCGGAAGTACCAATCACTGTACCTTTCTGCTGATTGTTTGCATTCTGTACCGCTTCGCAGCTGGTGAGCACCAAAGCGGAAGAAAGGAACAGTGCACCAATATTTGTTTTATTGAAAATTCTCATAATCTTTTATATTTTGATATTATTTACTTAATTATTTGTCCGCTGTTCTTTGGAAATTGTAGGTTACTCTTACAATCTCACCGTTAAAAGGAACATTTTGCTGAAGGCTGAACTGATCAATACCATGATTAACCATCGTCAGGCTGTAACCTGCGATGTTTTGTTTAGCTTTCGTTCCGTCTTCAATTTTTTTTAACTGGAATATATTTCCGTCCTTCACCTCAAATTTGATGGGTCTTGTTAGTGAGGGGCAAGAACCGCCACCATTCAAGGTATAAGCTCCGGAATAATTATTAGGAATCAGCCTCCAGTGGCTTCCCACGAAGCACTGCGCGTCAGCGCCTTCGTCAAACGGCCTGATTCTGTATGATTTGTCGTAATCAACACTTGTAATTTCCCAGTCACCTTTCAGTTTTAGGAACTCAGCTCTGTTTTGCTGAGCAGTTTTTGCTGTAGAGCATGATACGGTAAGTGCCGCACCAAAAATTCCTGCTAATAAAACATTTTTCATCTCTAGAAAAAATTAATTGTTCGTGAGAACAGATATTAAAAAACCGTGCCATTTTCTCTGAAAAAATAAAAAAAGCCCGGAAAATCGCTTTTATAAGATCATATTTTGAAGAATTACTTCCTTCTCACGGGATATTTCTTTTTAGTTGCTGATTTCTTTACCGTTGCCGTTTTCTTCAGGACAGGTGTAGCTGTTGAAGATGTTGGTTTATAGAAATTTGTATACGCATACTCTGCAGCTTTCCTCAAATCTATCACACCGCCAGCTCTGGAAATCAGATCAAACCTGTTATTTTCATTGGTTGGCAACATCGCATTTACTGTTGACTGATTTGCGGTTTTAACCAACGACTCAATGATCTGCTCGGGTTTGAGGTTTGGCATATATGCCAGAAGAACTGCCGCCGAACCGGCTACAACCGGCGAGGCCATCGACGTGCCCTGCAGATATTCGTACTTTCCGTCCGGTACGGTAGAATAAATTTCATCTCCCGGAGCAAAAACATCAACCATTTTCCCGTTAAAATTTGAGAAGCTGGCTCTTAGGAACTCGCTGTTATTCGTGCTGGCGCCCACCACAATCATATTCTTAAAATATGCCGAAGGGTCCGATACATTTTGAAAATTGGTAGGATAATAAACATTTTTCGAAATGTCTTCATTTTCGTTTCCGGCAGCTTTTACCAAAAGAACACCTTTATCCTGAGCATATTTGAACGCATCCCAAACGTATTTCTTGCCCGGAGAAACAGGTTTGCCAAAACTCATGTTAAGGATTTTAGCCCCGTTGTCAACAGCATATCTTATTGAGTTGGCAACGTCTTTATCACGCTCATCACCGTCAGGAACGGTTCTTACGGTCATGATTTTTGCAACCTTATAAGCAACGCCGTACTGAATTTCTTTCCCTTGCGGGTAACCGGCAATGATTCCGGCGACGTGAGTTCCGTGTTTTGCATCGGGACCTTCGTAATGGTTGTTACCGTAGTATCTTTCAGAATAATCTTCGTAATTATCTCCTACCATCGATGCACGCGGATCGAAATCCAGATTATACTGTTTTGTCGCCTGAGGTCCGTAATAATCAAGAGCTTCCTGAATTTCCTTATTCAGCATTTTATCCACTTCCGCCGCAGACTTTCCTGCAAATTTTGGATCCTGAGCTACATTTGCCAGAACGTTAGCAGCAATAGCCTGATCCTGAGTTGTCGGCCTTAGGGTCGCCACCACTTCCGGCGTAAGGTTTCTGCCGTTTAGCATTGCAACCATCGTTGGAATCAGGGTCTTGATTTTTGAGTAATTTTGAAAGGCCTGCTGAGCTTCAGGGTATTTTTTGTTGTAGATTTCCTTGCTCTTCATATACATATCAAATTCCTCCTTCATATTCGCCTGGTTCGCTTTGTTGGTTGCCGAATTAGGTCCTTCAAATATGGGTTTGTATTTTTTTACGACTCTGGTAACCTCCATATTGTCAACATCGACATCTGAAGTTTTGTTGCCAAGGAAATTCCAGCCGTAAACATCATCAATGTACCCGTTTCCATCATCATCTTTACCGTTATTTGGAACCTCGTTGGGATTTTTCCACATATTTTTCACCAACCCTGGGTGATCTACTTCTACACCACTATCCAATACACCAACGACAACGGTTTTTGGTTTCAAACCTCTGGATTCCAAATATTTATAAGCATTTTGCGTATTTACACCGAAAGTGCTTGTGGAAGCGTGATCCTTGTGGTACCA
Source organism: Chryseobacterium taklimakanense (assembly GCF_900187185.1). Classification (NCBI taxonomy): domain Bacteria; kingdom Pseudomonadati; phylum Bacteroidota; class Flavobacteriia; order Flavobacteriales; family Weeksellaceae; genus Chryseobacterium; species Chryseobacterium taklimakanense. The sequence goes on along the minus strand of NZ_LT906465.1, from coordinate 2,623,861 downwards.
AGTCATCAAATCCCTGTCCTGCATCGGATCGGGCTGAGTTTTTTCAGTTTGAGCATAAACTGCTGTAAAACCTGCTAAAAACGATGCGGAAATCAATAGTTTTTTCATCTTTATAATTTAATATTCTGTATATAAGTTAAACTTTCCGGTCCCTTGTTACAAAGCAAATCAATAATGGAAAGATCAGCCAAAAACCCTAATTTGTCCGAAAAGGTCTGGTAGTACTCTTCCATTTCAAATTCCGACGGTTGTTTTGCAGAGAACTTTTCCCTGTAATTTATCTCCGCGGGATTGCGGGCGTATTCATCATTCAAAGAATATGCCTTTTCAGTTTTCAGGAGCTTTAGAATAATTTCCAGCGCTCTTAAATTGAATTTGATAAGAGATTTTTCTTCGGAATCAAAGATTTGTTTCAAATGATCTTCGTAAAACTCAAAATACGGTGAGCTTTGGTAAGCATTTTTTATGGATTTCCAGTGAAGGTGCTGCCAGTTTTCCGAATACGAAATTTCAATATCCTTCATTGCCCTTTTTCCGTTGTGATGGATGGGAATGATGAGTGAAAGTTTACCGTTCGCCCCGTAGATATTGGCGCGGTTTCTATAGGTTTGCTTTGGGAAATTTTCGTACTGCTCCAAAACAACTTCTGAATCGTGATGGAGGAATACTGAAAACCACGAAACTGGTGGCAGATAAAATATCGGTAAAAGTATTTTCATTTTATGTTCAGGCGAAAAGCCAATCTGTTTTTAAATTTAAAAACGGGCTTCAGCCCGTTTCATTTTAGTTTATGTATTCAGTTTTCATAGCCCCGATTGCAGTGTAAATCCTTTTTTGTGAGAGGCTTTGACGAACAAAAAAGATTGCAACGGAAAGCGGGAAAAAGCTCCTGATAATTAATCTTCTGCTTTTTTCTTTTTAAATAATTTGGAAATGTAATCCCAACCAAAGAAGAGCACCAAAATCAGCACCGCCAGCCACGCATATGAAGTTTTGTGAAGCTCACCGGTATTTGTGGCTTTGAACATTCTGTCCCATCTTATTTTTTTTCCGTTCGCCTGATAAGTTGAACTCTGGTCCGGGAACAAGCCTTCCACGCTCATCCATGTGAACATCGGTTTTCCAACAATGTGTGTTTCAGGGATATAACCGAAAAATCTGCCGTCAAGGGATGCATCACGGTTGTCGCCAATCATCATGTAATAATTGTATTTTACCGTGTACTTACTGGTTGGCTGCCCGTTGATGAAGATCTGCCCGTTCCTGTTTTCGAGGGTGTTGCCTTCGTGTTTTACGATGAGTTTTTCGTATTCCGGCAGAGTTTCCGGGGTAACGGTGATTACGTCACCTTTCTTTGGAATTCTGATTGGTCCGTACCAGTCGATATTCCAGCTTTTATTGTGTGGGAAAATGGTCGACGAATAGTTGATTTTTTTACTTGGCACCATTTGCTGCGCTTCGATAGACTTTTGAATATCAGGATAGTAGCTGATATCCTGTTTTCCCTGCGGCTGGATTTCTTCCTGAATTTTCACAACCTGCGGAAGCTTGCCGATTTCCCTGGCATTTTCATCCGTCAAACCCTGAAACCTGTAATAATATCCGTTCTGCATTTGCTGTTCATTCACCGGTAAAAATCCGTAAACGTCGTACAGCGCAGGAACATCAAGCTGCGAACTGGTATAAACTTCGTAAGCATGCTGCACTTGGGCATCGCCCATTCTCACTTCCGGTTTGCCGTTGATGTAAAGTTTTCCGGCTCTGAACTCCACCGTATCACCGGCTTCGGCTACCAAACGCTTTACGTAAGGGTCTTTGCGGTCAATCGCCACGTGCACGGAATCATCCGGATAATTGAAAACTACAATATCATTTCTCTTTGGCGATTCCCAACCTGGAAATCTGAAATATGGCAGTTTTACGGCTTCCACGTAAGATTTTGGATCGTCTTTCGGATTGCCTTTTTCGCCGGTATCCATTATCGTTCCCTGCAAAAACGGAATGGCCAGCGGGCGCATCGGCGGACGGAAACCATAATTCAGTTTATTTACAAAAAGGAAATCTCCGACTAAAAGCGTGCGCTCCATGGAGCCGGTCGGAATGCCAAACGGCTGCGTAATAAAAACGTGGATTATTGTCGCAAAGACAACCGCAAAAGTGATAGAACCGAGGAATGTATCTTTCTTTTTTGCCGGTTCTTCCTCGCCTGGAAGCAGGAAAGCCGGTTCATCAATTTCGGTATCCTTGCCGTAATTTACCACCGCCATATAGATGAACGGCAGGAAAACGGTCATCAGTTTTTGACCAATGGTGTTTTTCCCGAATTTATCCATCAAAAACAGATGGAAAACCGTCATCATAATGGGACCTACAATCGGAAGGTAAGCCAGCGCGGCCCACCAGGTGGAATGTTTGGTTTCCTTTAAAATAATGTAATAATTATAAAACGGGATAAACGCAAACAGCGGATTATACCCCATTTTCTTAAACAGCTTCCACGTAGAAATCCCCATCAACAGAGATAAAATGAGAACATAAACGGTATAGGTGATAAAGTAATTCATATTGATTTTATATCGGCTTTCGGCTTATTCTCAGACTTTAGTTTGTGAATTAGTTTCTTTAAAATTAAAATTGTTACAGTCCCAAAACATCGTTCATAGAAAAAACCCCTACTTTTCCCCTAACCCATTCTGCAGCGATCACCGCTCCCAGCGCAAACCCATTTCTGTTGAATGCGGTATGCTTGATCTCGATTTCATCGACTTCTGAACGGTAGTAGACGCTGTGTGTCCCAGGAACTTCATCTTCGCGGATGGCGAAAATTCCGAGCTGGTTTTTTTCTGTTTCGTGAAGTTTCCACGCGTTGAAATTTGGATTGTTTTTTATGATGCCCTCTGCAATGGAGATCGCAGTACCGCTCGGAGCGTCTTTTTTGTGGGTGTGGTGAATTTCTTCAAGCTGAATGTTGTATTCGCTGAAATTCTTCATAAGATCAGCAAGTTTTTCATTCAACGCAAAAAACAGATTTACGCCCAGGCTGAAATTGGAACCGTAAAGGAATGCGGTCCCGTTTTCTTTGGCAATATTTTCGATTTCCGGTTTTTGGTGAAGCCAGCCTGTAGTGCCACATACCACGGGAATTTTATTTTCAAGACAGGTTTTTATATTGTTGAACGCCACTTCAGGCTGGGAGAACTCAATCACGACATCGGGATTGTTCAGGTTTTCAGCTGCCGGCGTTTCGTTGAGGCGTGCCACCACTTCATGACCTCTGGAGGTTGCAATTCCGTCAATAATTTTCCCCATTTTTCCGTAACCGACGAGTGCTATTTTCATTTTCTTATTTGAAGTTTTTGTTATATGTATCCTTAGACATGCACAAGGAGCTATTTTTTAATTGTATCCTTTAAAACCTGAAGCTTAAACTTACACCGGGTTTTGTATTCTGTTTTGCGAATTCATCATAAATCACCGCCGGTTTTATGGCCAAGTCCGGATCGTTTTTCTGTTCGTAAAGATGTGCATCTACGACGGCATCCATAATATTAAGGATATAAACGAGCCCCGTAACCGCAATGGAATAATCGCGCTGGCGCTTCATTCTGTCCTGCGTTCGGCCTAATGCCTCTTTGGTAATTCCGGGAATATCAGAAAACTCGTGCGGCAAACCGTTAAGCTGGGCTACATAAGCATCCCGGTAGCGCCTGTACTGTTTATCGTTCCACAGGGTCACGCCAACACCGGTTCCAATTGCTCCCCAAACGAGAGGAATTTTCCAGTATTTTTTGTTGTAATATTGTCCCAAGCCCGGTAAAACTGCGGAGTAAAGACCGGCTTTCGTAGGGCTGTAATTTGGCTTTACGGCCGGAGCGTTTGATTCTTCAATATCGGTAAGAACCTCAACCTCGGATCTTGGCTTGATGGTAGAAATACTGTCTGTAGGGTGATTTTCAACACGTATTGTGTCGTTTTTCGTGACCTGCGCGAAAACGGACAGCGAACAGAACAGCAGAAATATTGAAAGTATTTTCGGCATTAACTAAAGTGTGAAAGAATTTGCTCCAGTTCTTTTTCGTTTTTAAAATCAAGGACAATTTTTCCTTTTTTACCGTTGGCAGCAGTTTTAATCTCAACTTTTACATCCAGAATATCAGCTAATTTTTTTTCAGCTTTTCTGTGCTCGTTTGACAGCGTTTTTGCCCTGGTTAAAGACTTTGTGGGATTTTTAAGAGCATTTGCAGCAAGTTCTGCCTGGCGCACATTGAGCCCTTCATTAATAATCTTTTGAAATAATTTTTGCTGAAGCTCTTCAGAATCCAGACTAAGAATTGCCCGTCCGTGTCCCGCAGAAATTTCGCCGCTGCGCACGGCATTCTGAACATCAGGGCTTAGTCTTAGCAAACGGATGGAGTTGGTAATCGTAGAACGCTCTTTTCCTACTCTTTGGCTTAGATTTTCCTGCGTCAATCCGATTTCATCAAGTAATCTCTGATATGTTAAAGCCACTTCAATCGCATCAAGGTCTTCACGCTGAATATTTTCAACCAAAGCCATTTCCAGCAATTCCTGATCATTTACTAAGCGGATATAGGCCGGAACTGATTTTAATCCCGCAATTTTTGAGGCACGGAAACGTCTTTCCCCCGAAATAATTTCGAACCGGTCGCCGTCTTTCCTTAAAGTAATCGGCTGGATGACACCGAGATTCTTGATGGACTGCGCCAGGTCGTTCAGCGCTTTTTCGTCAAAGTAAGTCCGTGGCTGCGACGCGTTAGGATAGATATCGTCCAAAGAAACCTCAACGATATTTCCCACCAAAACCTCTGCACCCTCATCAGTGGCAGAATTGATAGAGACTTTGGATTCGGAGCTTAAAATCGCGCCGAGCCCTCTTCCCATTGCTCTTTTCTTATCTTTCAACTTTTTCTTTTTTTGTTTTTTTTGATGTCTTTTCGTTTTTTAGAAGCACCTCCTCAGCCAACTGAATGTACTGAATTGCACCTTTACTTTCGGCATCATACATTAAAATGCTTTCGCCAAAACTTGGCGCTTCACTCAATCTCACGTTACGGCTGATGATGCTGTCGAAAACCATTTCCGGAAAATGCAGATTCACTTCCTCTACAACCTGGTTAGACAGCCTTAATCTGCTGTCGTACATGGTAAGCAAAAGCCCTTCGATATCTAAATCCGGATTATGGATTTTCTGCACGTTTTTGATGGTGTTCAGTAATTTACCCAGACCTTCCAACGCGAAATATTCACACTGGATCGGGATAATTACGGAATCTGCGGCAGTAAGCGCGTTCACGGTAATCAAACCTAAACTTGGTGCGCAATCGATGATGATATAATCGTACTGCTCTTTTATCGGTTCCAAAGCGTTCTTCAGCATATACTCACGCTTGGTCTTATCTACAAGTTCGATTTCAGCTGCAACCAAATCAATGTGAGACGGCACAATATCGAGATTGGGCGAAGTCGTTCTTTGGATACATTTTTCAACATCAGCACTGTGTTCCAGCAGGTTATAAGTTGAAAACTGCACTTCTTCAACCCCAAGTCCTGAAGTTGCATTAGCCTGCGGATCGGCATCAATTAAAAGAATTCTTTTTTCCAGAACTCCCAAAGCTGCTGCAAGATTTACTGCTGTTGTCGTTTTACCGACGCCCCCTTTCTGATTGGCAACACCAATGATTTTAGCCATTACTAAGATTTTAATCACCAAAAATACAATTTTTTTGATGCAAGGACAGTCCTTAATAAATATGAAGGCGTTAAAGTATTGTTAATTAAGATTTTATCCCCCAAAAAAATTATCCACAAAATCAACGACCTTGTGGATAAAATATAGAGAGGCAATGTCAATATCAATTATTCAAATATCATCGAAACCGGAAACTTAAAGTAGCTTCTCACGGGCTGGCCCTTCACTTTTGCAGGCACCCATTTTCCCTTTACGCTTTTTATAGTTCTTTCGGCTTCACGGTTGAAGGATGCATCAGGTCCGTTGGCTTTGATATTGGAAATGGTTCCGTCTCTTTCAACAATAAAAGTTACGGTCGTTTTCAAAGTTTCTCCGCTGCCTTCAAAATCTGAAGTTTCAAAATTACTGATCACTCGGTTCCTGAAACTGTTGATCCCTCCTGTAAAAACCGCCTCTACATCTACATTTTCTGCAATCGCATCCGGGTTTTCAACTTTGGGTTCCGGTGCAGGTATTGTCACTGGCCCGGTTTGTACTGGTCCTGTTGTATTGGGCGACTGAAAAGACCCAGTTGGTTTTTCACCTGCAATATCCTGAGTTCCTGCAACTGCCTTATCGTATTGATCAATGGTAGCAGCCGGAGTTTCTTTTTTTACATTCGCTTTCGGTGTAGGAACGATGGAATTGAAAGTCTCTACCTGCTTTGGGCGAATTAATACTGGTGGTACAACTTCCGGTACTTCGGGCGTATCCACGTTGTCGAGAATATGAGGACCTGATGGTGTTGATGTCTCCACTTTATCAGCTGTTCTAAAAGAATTGACGGCAAACGGCGTCAAAGTAATCGCCGCAAATAGACCGATTCCGATAAACATTGATTTTGTAAGGATCTTATCAGCTTCATGTCTCAGTACATAGGCTCCATATTCCTTATTACGTCCCCTGAAAAGGATTTCATCCAACTGAAATTCCTGGTTTTTAAATAAATTTTTCATCATTACACTTATTTTATGTTTAAATTTAGGTTAAAAAAATTAGAATATTATCCTTTCGCAATTATTTTCACAGATACCTTAAACTAAATTCAATTTTCTTGCCAAATTTTTACATGATTTACATATATATACAAAAAAATATTTAAACCCCAATATTCTTACAAAAAAAATCCGGCTGTTTGCCGGATTTCCATATTTTATTTAAAATTAAATTTAAAACAATTCCTTTCTGATGATATTCTGACTCCTTTCCGGGCCTACAGAAACCAAATAAACATTAATTCCTAAATAGTTTTCGATAAACTCGATGTATTTTTTGGCATTTTCTGGGAGGTCGTCGTACGTCCGGGCGTGCGAAATATCTTCATCCCAACCTTCAAGCTCCTCATAAATCGGTTCGTAATCGTAGAGTTTTGTGGTTGAAGAAGTAAAATAATCGATAATTTTTCCGTCTTCGGTTTTGTATTTCGTAGCGATTTTCAGTGGTGAAATTCCCGAAAGCACATCCAGTTTGGTAATCACAAGATTGTTGATACCGTTGATCATCGTCGCATGTTTCAGGGAAACTAAGTCGAGCCAGCCTGTTCTTCTCGGTCGGCCGGTTGTTGCGCCAAACTCACCACCTATTTGGCGGATTTTTTCGCCCAGTTCATTGCCGAGCTCGGTTGGGAAAGGTCCGTTTCCCACTCTGGTGGTGTACGCTTTTGCCACACCAATTAAATTTTGCAGCGATGTGGGCGGAACCCCAGCCCCGGCACAAACTCCGCCTGTGGACGGCGATGAAGAGGTCACGAAAGGATACGTCCCGAAATCAATGTCAAGCATCAACGCCTGCGCGCCTTCAAAAAGGATAATTTTATTGTCGCGGATGGCCTCGTTCAGTTCCAGTTCTGTATCCACGATTCTGTCCTGGAGTTTTTTGCCGATTTCCACAAATTCATTGTAGATCTCGTCGATATCAAGCGTAGGTTTTTCAAAATATTTCTCGAAAAGGGAATTTTTTACCCGGAGGTTTTTCTCAATTTTTTCCCTCAGGATTTCAGGATTCAGGAGGTCAACCATTCGGATGCCTACTCTGGCAATTTTATCTTCATAGCAAGGGCCTATTCCTTTTTTGGTCGTGCCGATTTCTGTGCCGCCTTTCTCTTCTTCACGATACGTATCGAGCAGGATGTGGTAAGGCATAATGACGTGCGCCCTTCTGGAAATAAACACGTGGTCGGTATTCATTCCCTTGCTTTCCAGTTGCTCAATCTCGCGGCTAAAAGATTTGGGATTTACCACCACTCCGTTTGCAATGATGCACTTCCCTTTGCACTGCAAAACACCCGACGGCAAAAGGTGCAGCACAAATTTCTCATCGCCTACATACACTGTATGCCCAGCATTGTCACCACCCTGAAAACGAACAACATAATCTGATTTAGCGGAAAGAACATCGGTAATTTTCCCTTTTCCCTCATCTCCGTACTGAAGACCAACAACCACGTAAGTTGACATAAAATTTTACTTTTTATAGATTCACGCAAATTTACTCTTAATATAAAACGTGGGCAATTTTTGTGGAAAATTTATTTGGGCGTGCCCCTCGTCCCTCACCTTCCCCGCACAACTCGGGTCGGGCTTTCCGCTGCAAGTCCTCATGCCATCGCTCCAGGCCGGGCAATTCCGGGCTTTCCGCTGCAATCCCTCACGCAAGATTGCGGGCGCTCCAAAAGCTCACCTCATTGGCGCTCGCTGCGCTCGCGCCATACTTCCTTTTGGCCAGTCGCGACTTCTCACTACGGTTACCCAACTTTTTCTTAAATTTGCCTTTTGGAATACTATATGGAAACAGTCAAAATCCACGACAAAGAATTCGTTCCCTACCTGAGAAACGATGAAATTCAGGAAATCATAAAAAATCTCGCTCTGAAAGTTTACGAAGATTACAAAGACGAAACACCCGTATTCATCGGCGTATTGAACGGCGTGATTATGTTTTTCTCAGATTTCCTCAAACATTACCCCGGCCAGTGCGAAATCGCATTTATCCAAATGAGTTCATATCTCGGCGGAATGCAGTCTACAGGCATCGTTTACAAGAAAATGGACCTTACCAAAGATGTGGAAGGCCGCCACATCATTTTGATGGAGGACATCGTGGACACGGGAAACACCATCGAGAGCCTTTTTGAATATTTTAAAAATACCCAAAGGCCAAAATCTCTGAAAGTGGCTTCCCTGCTACTGAAACCGGAAGTTTTCAAAAAAGATTTCACCATCGATTATGTTGCCAAGGAAATTCCCAATAAATTTGTTTTAGGATACGGCCTTGATTATGACGAATTGGGAAGGAATCTGCCGGATTTGTACCAGTTGGCAGAAGGACGAATCAATCATTAATACTTGGGGAGAGGTCATGAGTTGGCATCAGGCATTTATACTTTCGCATAAGCCGAAGAACTGAAGATGAAAAATCCCAAACTCACCTGAAGATTCAGGAAGATATAGACAGTAAGAAGAAAAAGAAAGGAAAAAACAACGATCCTAATAAAGTTAAACCATAAAATGGCAACGCTCAAAGCCTAGAGCCGACAGCAGCTTGCCGACAGCAAATCATGATAAACATCGTACTATTCGGCCCTCCCGGAAGTGGCAAGGGGACACAGGCACAGAATTTAATCGAAAAATTCAACCTGAAACAGATTTCAACCGGAGATTTGTTCCGCTACAATATGAAAAATGATACCGATTTAGGGAAACTTGCAAAATCGTACATTGATAAAGGAGAGCTGGTTCCCGATCAGGTAACGACCGATATGTTGGTTGATGAAGTAAAAAAACCGACGGACGCTGCCGGATTTATTTTCGACGGCTACCCGCGAACAGCCAACCAAACTGCAGAGCTGGAACGAATTGTAAAAGAAGTTCTGAATTCCGAAATTTCTGTTTGTCTTTCTTTAGTTGTAGATGATGAAATATTGGTTGAAAGACTGCTGAAAAGAGGCGAAACTTCCGGCAGAACCGACGATTCCAACGAAGAAATTATCCGCAACCGCATCAAAGAATACTACACCAAAACCGCTGAAGTCGCCGAACTGTACAAGCAGCAGGGTAAATATGTGGAAATCAACGGCGTAGGCGAAATTGATGAAATATCGCAGAAACTTTTCGCAGAAGTAGAGAAAATTAAATAAAGGCCCCGGCTTTGGCAGTCCGCTTTCAGCGTGAAGGGCTGACTGCAGAACGCCGACACAGAAAGCAACAGAGCATGAGCAACTTCGTAGATTACGTAAAAATACACTGTACCAGCGGACACGGCGGCGCCGGATCTGCACACCTCCGCCGTGAAAAATATATCCCGAAAGGCGGTCCCGACGGTGGTGACGGCGGCCGTGGCGGCCACATCATCATGAAAGGGAATTCCCACGAATGGACGCTCCTGCCCTTGCGCTACACACGCCACGTCAAAGCACAGCGCGGCGAAAACGGTGCAAAAAACCAGCTGACCGGCGCTGACGGTGACGACGTATATATCGAGGTTCCAATCGGTACCATTGCAAAAAATGAAGAAGGCGAAATCATCGGTGAAATCCTTGAGCACGGCCAGGAAATTATCCTGATGAAAGGTGGAAAAGGCGGCCTCGGAAATGAACATTTCAAATCTTCCACCAACCAGACGCCGCGTTATGCCCAGCCCGGACTTCCCGGTGAAGAAGGCTACATCACTTTCGAACTGAAAATTTTGGCAGATGTCGGCTTAGTGGGCTTCCCAAATGCCGGAAAATCGACGCTTTTAGCTTCAGTTTCGGCAGCAAAACCTAAAATTGCGGATTACGCGTTCACCACTTTAACGCCCAACCTCGGTATCGTAGATTACCGCAATTACAAATCTTTCGTGATGGCCGATATTCCAGGAATTATTGAAGGTGCAGCTGAAGGTAAAGGTTTGGGACACCGCTTCTTAAGGCATATTGAAAGGAATTCCATTTTACTTTTTTTGATTCCGGCGGATTCAGAAGACCATTTCCAGGAGTTTAAAATCCTTGAAAATGAACTGAAGGAGTATAATCCCGAGCTTTTGGATAAGGATTTCATTATTTCTGTGTCAAAATCAGATCTTTTGGACGATGAACTGAAAAGAGAAATTGCTGCAGAATTCCCGGAGAATAAGCAGCCGCTGTTCTTTTCGGGCGTTACGGGCGAAGGATTGACGGAACTGAAGGATGTGATCTGGAAGAAACTGCACGGGTGATTTTAGAAGAAATATCATATTACAGACTTGAAATTTCAGGTCTGTTTTATTTTAGGAATGGTTATTGGATTGCAAGCATAAAATTAAAATTATGAAATTTTTTTTAGCCCTTTCTTTAGGATTACTATTCACCTCCTGTACTGTAGCAAAAAACAATTACACAAAAATACAGTACGAAGCCGGAGCATGTTTCGGATTCTGCCCGATGTTTAAACTGACCATCAATCCCGACCGCACCACCGTCATTGAAGCCGAACATTTCACGTTTGAAGAAGGTCGCAGCAAAGATGATTTTTCAAAAGAAAAAGAAGGAAATTTTACCTCTACCATCCGGCAGGAAGACTATAATACTTTGATTAAGATGCTTAATAAGATTAATATAAAATCCCTTAATGCAAAATATGGAAACCGCAATGTGACCGATTTGCCAACCTCATATCTTACGGTAACTTTTAAAGACGGGACCGTGACAAAAGTGGAAGATTACGGAAAGAACGGCACTGATGAGCTCGCCGAACTGTGGATGTTCCTTGAAAATCTGCGCAAAACACAGACCTGGACAAAAGTGAAGTAATTCGGTTAGCTTTTACAACAGGTTTCAACATATTTCGGGAAAAAGGTCACGAGCCAATCTTCTGCGACTGCCACACAACGTAAACTCAGCACAATAACAAAATAAAACATTATCTTTGTGCCATATTTCGCGGCATTCTTTGGCCAAATTCGTGAGCGTTGTTAGGTCTTGGAACCCTAAATAACGCTTCCAACTGCTGAAAAAATGTTGAAACAGAAGGTTTCGCCCGCACACATTTTTTAAACTTATACATTTGTTATTTACCGAATTAAAACTTATTAAGCCCATCCTCGATGCGCTTCAAAAGGAAGGTTACGAAAGACCTACACCCATTCAGGAACAGTCTGTCCCGTCAATTTTAGAAGGAAAAGATTTATTGGGAACCGCACAAACCGGAACCGGCAAAACCGCCGCTTTCGCCATCCCCATCCTGCAAAATCTTCATCAGAAAAACATCAGGAACAACCAGATAAAAGCCTTAATCCTAACGCCAACCCGAGAACTGGCAATTCAGATTGAAGAAAGCTTCAAAGCGTACGGCGCCAATCTTCCGCTGCGAACTTTGGCGATCTTCGGCGGCGTGAAACAGGGCGCCCAGGAAAATGCACTGAAGAGGGGCGTCGATATCTTGGTGGCGACGCCGGGAAGGCTGCTGGATTTTATTTCACAAGGCATCATTTCACTAAAAAATCTTGAAATTTTTGTACTCGATGAAGCCGACCGGATGCTCGACATGGGTTTTGTGCACGATGTGAAACGAGTGGTGAAACTTTTGCCGCAAAAAAGACAGACTTTATTTTTCTCCGCCACATTTCCAAAAGAAATTCAGGAACTTGCCAATTCGATGCTCACGAACCCGGTGAAAGTTTCGGTGACGCCGGTTTCCTCTACTGCGGACACCATCCAGCAGTCCGTTTATTTCGTTGAAAAAGAAAATAAACTGGATTTGCTCACGCATATTTTGAAAAACCACATCGATGAATCTGTGCTGGTTTTTGCGAGAACCAAACACGGTGCAGACAAAATTGCGCGCAAACTGCAGAAAGAAAAGATTTCCGCCGAGGCCATCCATGGAAATAAATCCCAAAACCAAAGGCAGAACGCTTTAACCAATTTTAAATCCGGCAAAACGAGAATTTTGGTCGCGACGGATATTGCAGCACGCGGCATCGACATAGACGAGTTGAAACACGTGATTAATTTTGAACTTTCCGACGTTTCAGAAACCTACGTTCACCGCATCGGAAGAACCGGCAGAGCCGGTAATGAGGGCAGTTCCATCTCTTTTGTGGACGGCCTGGATTTAATCAATTTAAAAAATACCGAAAAACTGATTGGTAAAAAAATCCCGGTGGTAAAGGACCATCCATTTCATACCGACGATTTGGTGGTGCAGAAAAGAGACAGCAACAATAAGCCTTTCACGCCGAAACCGAAACCGCAAACCAAAGAAACCATCAGTTTCAAAAAGCCGAAAAATAAAGGATTTTTCAGGAAGAAATAATTCATTGCCACGAATTCACGGATCATTTGTGCATTTGTGGCAATTTAATGTTGCTGAAAGATTTTCTCGGCATTTTCGGTGGTGATGCGGTCGATTTCCGCAAAATCTTTTTTATAAATATCCACGAGTTTTCCGACAACCAAATCGAGATAAGCACTTTCGTTGCGTTTTCCACGGTGCGGAACCGGTGCGAGGTAAGGCGAATCGGTTTCCAAAACGATTTTTTCTAACGGAATTTCGTGCAGAAACTGGTCGATTTTTCCGTTTTTAAAGGTCACTACTCCACCGATTCCCAAAAGAAAATTCAAATCAATGGCGTGTTTTGCATGATCTAAACTCCCTGAAAAACAGTGGAAAATACCGCGCAGTTTCGGGTGTTTTTTTCTTTCCAAAACTTCGAAAACCTCATCAAAACTTTCGCGCGTGTGAATGACGATTGGCAGGTCGTAAGCCATCGCCCAATCTATTTGCTGCTCAAAGGCTTTAGTCTGAATGTCCAAAGTGGTTTTATCCCAATATAAATCAATCCCGATCTCGCCAACTGCGCAAAATTTCCGCTGCTTCAGGTAATTTTCGACAATTTGCAGTTCATTTTCCCAGGTTTCCGGCTTTACATACGTTGGGTGAAGACCCATCATTGCGAAGATTTTGCCAGGATAATCACTTTCCAAAGTGAGCATATTTTCGTGATATCCGGAATCGATCGCGGGAAGGAAAAATTTAGAAATTCCTTTGTCTAAAGCGCGCTGAATCATTTCCGAACGGTCGCCGTCGAATTCCTCGGAATATAAGTGGGTGTGGGTGTCGATCATAATAAACTCAGTATTGAGTAAATATTTTGTGTTTCACTTTCGTTTGCTGCAATGCGATTCTGCCTTTCAGGTTTTCAAGAAATTCCTGGTATTTTGCATTGGTTTCATCAGCAGGCTTATGCTGTAAAGCCTGGTGTATTTTAAAATTTTCCTCAATAAAATCCATGGTTTCATCAGAAAAAAAGGCATTTCCGAATTTTTCAAAAATATAATTCACCGCCTGAGAACTCGGATGGATCATGTCTTCTTTATAAAAACGGTAATCCCGCAGATCGTCCATCATGATTTCGTAAACCGGCAAATACTGGCAGTTTTCAAAATCTGGAATGACTTCGTGAATCGCCGAAATCAATTTTGCTTTGCTCAAAGTGTTTTCCACCATGCCGTCTTTGGTGTGGCGAACGGGGGAAAGGGTGAACAGAATCTGAACATCCTGAGGACAAATGTCCTTTAAATTCAGAATGGTATCACGAATGGAATTTGAAATTTCCTTGTTGGTGAGAAGTCTTTTTTCAAAGAATTTCCCCGGAATCTTATGGCAGTTGGCCACGAGTTTATTCTTCGGCAAAAATTCGTGGATGAAAGCAGTTCCGTAAGTCACAATGACCCATTTCGCCGATTGCAGAAAAAGGTTCCCTTCCTCAATCCCCGAATTGATTTTCTCCAAAGTTTTGTGCGTGAAAGCGGAATTGAAACTGGTATGGTGATCCAGCGAAATTACCTGCTCATGGTACGTTATCAGATCATTCTCTGTATAAAATTCAGAATCGTGAAGTTTTTTAACCGCAACATTGATGCTGTAAGGATTGAATATGGTTCCAAACGGATTGTTGAGAGACCGCAGCTGCCCGTTTGCCAAAAGCGCAGAAATCTCCGACGAAAAACATGAACCGATTGAGAAAATTTTATCATTAATTTCAATTTTCTCTTCAGAATCAGCAATATTTACTTCTGTCCGGAACTTCATTTAAGATTCTCTGCGTAAAAGGTAATTGGCAAGCTCGATAAACGGTCTTTTCTTTTCTTCCGGCAAATTGATTTTGTTCAGGTAATCCTGTCCGATTTCATTGTGTTTTTGAATCAGTCTAAGAACTTTTTCATCGATTTTCGTGCGTCTGAAAATATTAATGACGCTGTGAACTTTATCGACATTATCTATTTTTTTAGAATACCAATATTTTAGCTCCGCTCTTTCCTCTTCGGTAGCCTGCTCCAATGCGAGAAGATAAAGTACCGTTTTCTTATTTTCATAAATATCGCCGGCCTGTCTCTTACCAAACTGTTCCATATCTCCATATACATCCAGATAGTCATCCATGATCTGGAAGGCGATTCCAATGTGCTTACCGAAATTATAAAGGGCTTCAGCATCTTGATCAGATGCTCCCGCAATCAAAGCGCCAATTTTAAAAGACGCCGCACTCAAAACGCCGGTTTTATTAGTAATCATCTGGATATAATCGTCGTAAGTCACATTATTATCCGTCTCGAAATTGACGTCCATTTGCTGGCCTTCACACAGAACAGCACCGGTTTCGGAGAAAATCTTAACACATTTTTTAAACAGTTCAGGCTCCAAATCCTCAAAAAACTGGTAAGCCTTTATCAGCAATGCGTCGCCGGAAAGAATTCCAATATTGATTCCGTGAATCGTATGAATTGTTGGTTTGTTTCTGCGCAGCGGCGCTTCATCCATAATATCATCGTGAATGAGTGTGAAATTGTGAAAATATTCGATGGCAAGAGCCGGTTTGATCGCTTTTTCAGTATTGCCGCCAAATAAATCATTAGCCATTAAAACCATAATCGGGCGCAGCCTTTTACCGCCGTGGCTGATGATGTAATTCATCGGCTCATATAATTCTGCGGGCTTATTTTTAAAGGTATATTTTTCTATTGCCTTAGCAACGGTTTCCTGATAGTGGTCTAAAAACTCCATAAAAAATGTTTAAATGCAAAAATATGATTAATTGGGCGTTTTCTAAAATTTAATAAAATAAAAAACCACCTCCGGAGAAATGGTTTTGTATAAGATTTAAATGGTTTTTATTAAGTGAAAGCTGTTACCAAAAGGTAAGTAACCGCAGCGATTATCGCACTCACCGGGATGGTAAGAATCCACGCCCAAAGCAAACTTACAGTAACTCCCCAGCGAACTGCGGAAACCCTTTTAGTCAAACCAACACCGATAATGGAACCGGTAATGGTGTGCGTTGTAGAAACCGGGATCCCCAGGTGATCGGTCAGGAAAAGTGTAATAGCACCGGCAGTTTCCGCGCTTACACCTTCAAGCGGTGTTACTTTCGTTATCCTGGTACCCATGGTCTTTACAATCTTCCAGCCGCCGCTCATAGTCCCCAATCCAATAGCCAGGAAGGACACAAACGGAACCCAAATATAGTCTGTGGAGAAATACTTGAAACGTTCCGATGATTCCATCATCGCGTAAGGATCATTGCCACCAATCATCGTTACGTGGTAGTAGATTACCGCAGCACCGATGATACCCATAACCTTCTGTGCATCATTCAAACCGTGACCCAAACTGAAGAGCGCCGATGAAAACAGCTGCCATTTCTTGAACTGGCTGTCGGCTTTGTGAGGGTTAGTATTTTTAGAAATATTTACAATAATTAAGGTAATAATTACCGAAACTATCATCCCGATGATCGGCGCCATAAATATGAAAAGGAAAATCGGAATTACTTTTTCGTATTTTACGACACTTTGGGTAAAGAGCTTCTGAAAGGCCTCGCCTAAGTTCTGAAAGACGTTATAATCTGGGTGAGCAGTCGCTACTGCGTTGTAATCCAGCATCAAAGCATGCATTAGAGCAGCTCCAAGGAAGCCACCAATCAATGTATGTGATGATGATGAAGGTATACCGAACCACCAGGTAAGAAGGTTCCAGAAAATCGCTGCGATAAGTCCTGAAAATATCACTTCGAGGTTGATGAAATCTTCATTCACGGTTTTGGCAATGGTATTACCAATTTTAAATTCCCCGATGATATACATCGCTACGAAGAATGCCGCAAAATTCCATAAAGCTGCCCAAACCACCGCCTGAAAAGGTGTAAGCACCTTTGTGGAAACTATGGTTGCAATTGAATTCGCCGCATCATGAAACCCGTTGATAAAGTCAAAAATAAGCGCAAGCCCAATAATAATGATTAATAACAGAGGAAAATCCATCTATAATGTTTTGTTAAAAATAATTAAGCGTATTTGATGACGATATTTTCGATGGTGTTGGCCACATCCTCCGCCTTATCGGTCACGATCTCAAGATACTCCAATACGTCTTTTACTTTAATGATATTTATAGGGTCATTGGATTCGAAAAGTTTTACCAAAGCCTGGCTCAGCACATCATCTGCAATATTTTCAAATGAGTTGATTTTAATACATGATTCTTTAACCTCAGCCGGGTTTTTGAATCCGTTCAGGTTGTGGATTGCGTTCTGCAGTTCCACACAAGATTTGTGAATCAGCAGTGAAAATTCTGAAAATTCTTTGACCTCAGGAGTTTTGTAGAGGAAAATATATTTGGCTGATGAAAAAATATAGTCTGCAATATCATCCAGCCCGGAAGCCAGGTAATTGATATCTTCCCTATCGAACGGAGTAATGAAGTTTTCACCAAGCTGAACAAAAATCTCATGGGTAAGATCGTCCATCTTGTGTTCGTAATCACTCATTTTTTTTAGAAGCGTATCATCATTCAGATCGAAGTCGATAAGGCCTTCGTGAAATTCTTTCGACATCTTTACAAGGTTACTTGCAACCTCTTCAAATAATACAAAAAAAACTTTGTCTTTTGGCTGAAATGCCTTGAAAATATTACCTATTCCCATCTTAAGTTGTTGTTATTTTTTAGGTTTGCAAATATCCGTATAATGCCGCCAAACTTTTTTATTTGGATATTAATTTTTGTTAACATTGGAATAAAAGCACAAAAAACCGGCCTTAAAAAAAGCCGGTATTAAGATTTAGTTAGCTTCTTCAGCTCTCATTTCCTTTCCTTTGAATTTCATGGAACTCAAATTGTTCAGGATTTCATTTGTAAAGTCTTTTTCAACTTCGAAGAATGAGAATTTTTCCAGGATTTCTATATCGCCGATATCGGGGCGTTTTCTGGCTTTCTTGGTTGCTTTGTTGATGATGTCGAGCATATCAACTTTTTTCAGGTTGTCTCTCTTACCAAGATTGAAGAAGAAACGCGTCATATTATCATTTTTGCGCCTTGGTTTTCCGCCGCGGTCTCTGCCGCCATCACGGTCGCCACGTCTTCCGTCCCTTTCATCTCGCCTGCGTTCACTTCTGCTTGACGGCACATCTCTTTCGTCTGAAAGTTTATGGGCTGCCAAATCTTTTTTGTCTTTGTAGAACATTGAAAGATCTCTCAACTGCAACTGAAGTAACTTGTGAACCAGTTCTTCTTTTGAAAATTCTGATAAATCCGGAATCAAAGCGTCATCAAATGTAAAGAAGTCCTCATGCTCGGTAAATAATCTTTCAAAGACACCTTCTACCTGGGCTTTGATGATTTCATCACCAGTCGGGATTTGCTTTTCAGTAATATCAATCTTCGTGACGGACTTGATCTGTTTCAGTTTCCTGGTTTCTTCAGGTTTAATCAAAGCCATAGAGATACCGTCTTTCCCTGCTCTACCGGTTCTCCCGCTCCGGTGAACGAAAACTTCCGGGTCATCAGGCAATGAATAATGTATGACGTGAGTAAGCGAATTGACATCCAAACCTCTCGCCGCAACGTCAGTCGCTACCAGAATATCAATATTTTTCAGCCTGAATTTCTTCATTACCGTATCTCTTTGCGCCTGCGACAAATCGCCGTGAAGCGCATCCGCCGCATACCCGTTCTGCATCAGGAAATCTGCAATTTCCTGAGTTTCCATTCTGGTACGGCAAAAAATGATGGAATACTGGTTCGGATTGGCATCGATTAATCTTTTCAATGCTTCTTTTTTCTGCCTGTAACCTACCACATAAAATTCGTGGGAAATATTTTTCTTCACCTCATTGATAGAACCCACAGAAATTCTGTGCGGTTTGGTAAGGTAATTTTTTGAGATTCTTTCCACCTCTTTATTCATCGTTGCCGAGAAAAGAAAGGTTTGTTTCGTTTCCGGTGTTTCGCTTAAAATGGTTTCCAAATCGTCTTTGAAGCCCATGGAAAGCATTTCATCCGCCTCATCCAAAACCAGCCAGTGAATTTCAGAAAAATCAAGCGCTTTTCTGTTAATCAGGTCGATGACACGTCCCGGAGTTCCCACAATAATCTGTGGTTTTTCCTTAAGGGAACGGATCTGTTCCATAATGCTGCTTCCACCATACACCGCTGTGGTTTTGATGTTTGGAAGGTATTTCGAATAATTTTTAATGTCTTTGGTAATCTGCAGACACAGTTCTCGTGTAGGACACAGCACCAATAATTGGATTTTGCGACTCCCGTCGTCAATCATATCCAAAATCGGAAGCGAAAATGCTGCTGTTTTGCCTGTTCCTGTCTGCGCAAGTGCGATGAGATCGCGAATATCTGAAGAGATAAAAGGAATAGTCTGTTTTTGGATTTCTGTAGGGCTCACAAAGCCCAAATCGCCAACTGCCTTCAAGATTTCAGGACTTAAGTTGGTCTCCGTAAATAAATTCATGTAAATGATCGTCTATAATTCAGCGGCAAAGATACGTTTTTTATTTTTGATAAATTTTGATGTGTTTTATTAAATTTTTGTTAAAGAAAAGTAAATCAAATTTTTAGGAGATAATTTTATTAATTTTGATATAAATAAGAATAAAATGTCCGCCACCATCACAAAAGAAACTCTCAGTTTTCTGAAAAAACTTGAAAAGAATAACAACCGCGAATGGTTTAACGAAAACAAAACACTTTACACTGCAGCACAACAGAATGTGTTGGAATACGTGACTGAACTGTTGGAAGAAATGTCAAAATTTGACGAAACCTTCGCGAAACTGGATCCGAGGAAAACGTTGTTCAGAATTTACCGCGACACAAGATTTTCTAAAGACAAATCACCTTACAAAACCAATTTCGGCGCATCGATCAATAGTTTCGGAAAAAAAGACGGCAGTGCGGGTTATTACCTGCACATATCGCCTGGAGAATGTTTTACTGCAGCTGGAGTTTACAGGTGCGATCCGAAAAAATTTAAAGACCTTCGCAAGGAGATTTCCGTCAATGCAGACGAATTTAAATCAATAATTCAGGATAGGAACTTCAGGAATTTTGAATTCAATAATGAAAAACTTTCGCGTGTGCCACAGGGTTTTGAGAAAGACAACCCCATGGCAGAGTATCTAAAAATGAAACATCTGGTGGTATCACAAAACATCAAAGATGAAGATTTAATGAACACAGAATCGGTAAAATTTGTTGCAGAAAACTTCAGGAAAATGTCAAAGTTTGTAGATTTTCTGAATGCTTCTTTCGGGTAATTTATCTGATCCTTCAACGGTTTGAAATCCTTGAAGGATGCTGTAATTATATTTTCTCAAACAAAACTATTCCAAAACCGGTGTCTATAGCGGCTTTTCCGTTCTTCACGGTGGTGGTTTTTCCGCTGTATGCATCGCGGAGTTTTGTTCCGTCTGCAAAAATGTTTGCTACGGAAATTTCCTTTAAGCCAAAACTCAAATCCAGACCCACCAAAACTTTATCTGTTCCATAAGTTCTTGTAAACCAATAGGGCGACTGTGAAATCATATTATGAATCCCCGCGCCCACCGCCGGGTGATTGGCCCTGAATTTTCCTAATTTCTGATAATGTTCCAAGAGTTTTTGGGTTCCGTGGTTATTTTTCACATCATTCCAGTTCATATTGCTGCGAAGGTTGGCATCACCTTCTGCACCCGCAACGGTTAAGGTTCTTGCGGTTTCATCACCATAATAAACCTGCGAAATTCCGGGAGCAAGAAGAATTTTGGTACCGGCTTCATAGGTTTTTTTCCGATCTTTATCGAATGGTGAGCCATCATCGTGAGAGGCGGTATAATTCATCACGCTCAAACCTTTCAGATCAGAATTGAGAATCTTCGAATATTTGCTGAATATTTCTTCATAAGATTTCGTGGCATCACCTTTAAAATCAAAATTAATCAAAGAGGCAAAACCATTATCGAAATAATTTACTTTTCTGTCTCCAAAATCGTAAATCTGCTTCTGCGAAATTCCGTAGCCATATACTTCACCCACGGTAAAAAACTTACTGTTATCCAACACTTTATTTGGATTATTTCTCCTGTATTCATCAAAAGCGGCCTGACAGACTTTCTGGAATTCCTTCCAAACATCTTCATTGGTATGTTTCACAGTATCAACACGATATCCGTCAATTCCAAATTCGGCAATATAATCGGCAAGCCATTTCATGATATAATATTTTGGCGCTCTTGGATAACCTGTTTTGGTGAAAAAAGCATCAAGTTCCTGCATTTCTTTCTCATAACGGCCTTCAGATTTCCATTTATCAACCAACTGTTTCGGTAAATCTGCAGGCGCATTGCTTTCCGTTAAAATATCCGGCAGGTTAGCCACCAGGGTACAGGCAGTGGTATTGATGTAATTGTCATATTTACACTGTGGGGAAGTTCGCACCCAACTGTTTGGAAAAACCGGATCGACCGGCGTCACCGGACCTGTATGATTAATGACAGCATCCAGAACAATCCGGATTCCCTTTTTGTGGGCTTTATCCACGAGTTCTTTTAAATCGGCTTTGGTTCCGAAGTTGGGATCAAGGGCAGTCCAGTCTTTGGTCCAGTAACCGTGAAAACCATAGGTATTTCCTGTTCCTTCATTGGTTGCCCCGTGAATCTGTTCAATAACCGGCGTCATCCAAATCGCATTGATTCCCAAATCTGAAAAATAATTATCATCAATTTTCTGAATGATTCCGCGCAGGTCACCGCCTTCAAAACCACGTAAAACCGCAGTTTTCTCGGTACGGTTGAAGTTGACGTCGTTATTTGGATTTCCGTTGTTGAAGCGGTCGGTTAAAAGAAAATAAAGATTGGCGCCTTCCCAAACGAATGGCTGCTTATCGGATCCGGAATTCTGCACCGCAGTACAGGAAGTTAACAATGCGAAAGCACCAATGAATAAGGTCTTTTTCATAATTTTTAAAATGTTCTTTAAAGTTACGGAAATACTTGAAATTTAAATATGAGTATCAAATAAATTCCATTTTTGATGGCGATTTTAACATTTCTTTAACAAATTTTTCTATATTTGTTTTTCCCGTAGCTCAAAAGTATGTCGATATACAGCCTCATTGCAGAGAAACTGCAGTATTTTAGCCCAAGTTTTTACAAGGAAAGGTTTTTCAAAAAACTGAAAGGCCTGAACCGTGAGAATATCCTTGAAAGAAGAGTAGAACCGGAACTTCTTTGGATTAAAGATTACCTCAGCGAAAATGATGTGTATATGGACATAGGAGCCAATGTTGGTGCCTACCTTTACCAGCTGGAAAACAAACTTCAGCATCAAAATATTTACGCATTTGAGCCGAATCAAAAACTTTATAAAAGGTTGAAACGTATTTTCCCTGCTGTGTACACCTTACCGCTGGCTTTGTCTGATGAGAACACTTTTGCAGAATTTAAAGTGCCGGTGATGAACGGAAAAAAAATTCACTCCAGGGGAACCTTACAAACCAAACTGAGGGAAGAAGGCGAATCCGCCTCTGAAATCCATAAGGTGAAAGTCACCAGGTTGGATGACTGGGCTGAACTTGAAGATTTTACAAGGCTAAATTTCATAAAAATTGATGTAGAAGGCAATGAATTACACACACTTCGGGGTGCAAAGAAAACCCTACAGAAATTTAAGCCGACAATAATGGTTGAGATAGAACAGAGACACCATGAGGAGCCGGGCTGGAACATTATTTCAGAAGTAGAAAACTGGGGATTTGAGGCGCATTATCTCGACAGGAATTCTTTTAACCTTGAAAAACTTACCAAAAACCTAATCGAAGCGCAAAACAGCGAAAATGTGAAGCAGTACACAGAGTATATTAATAATATTATCTTTGTGCCCGCAAAATGAGTGTTGTAGCTAGACAAGGATTTAAGTATTCGCTGATTGGTTATTTTGGTTTTCTACTGGGAACCATTTCTTCGGTATTTATTTTTCCGTTTGATATGGAGTTCTACGGAAAGCTGCGCTACGTGCTCCCAACTGCGGAAATGCTTTTGCCGATCGTGGTATTTGGGCTCTCATTTTCCAATGTAAAATTTTTTCTGCAAAGCCAGAAAGACGGCAAACACCAGAATTTTCTTTCGCTGTCGTTGGTAGGAGTCATCATCAATTTTATCATATTTCTGGGATTGTTTTTTGCCTTTTTCTATTTCTTCCCCTCCTTCAAAGCATGGCAGATATGGGAAATGAAAGGCCTGATTCTTCCTTTAATATTGATTTTGGCACTCTCCGCGGTGCTGAATAAATATATTTCCAATTTTAAGCGGATTGTTGTCCCCAACATTTTTGAAAACATCTTCCCCAAGATTGCTAATTTAGGCGCTTTCGTCCTGTTTTTTTGGATGGGCGCAACTGAGAAAACATCCTATGCTTTTTTCTTTGCAATGTTTTTTACAGCTTTTCTCGGATATATTTTTTATGCCAACAAGCTGGAGAAAATAAAGCCTGATTTTACTACTGATTACATTAAAAAAAATAATTTATGGCGTGAGGTTTTGAGTTACAGTTTCTTCGGATTTTTGGGAAACATTGGAAATTATATCGCCTTCCGTGTCGATAATTTTATGATAGGCGAATTCCTTTCTTTTGAGGAGAATGGCGCCTACGGCATTCTCCTTTCTGTTCTTTCCTTCATCATGATTCCACAAATGGGGCTCTTTAATATTTCTGCACCAATCATCTATCAGTCTATTTATGAAAATAACTTTGAAGAACTCGACCGGTTTCATAAAAAAACTTCGCTAACACTTTTCTTCCTGGGCGCAGTTCTGTTTTCATGTATTTTAATCGGCTTTCCTTATTTAACGCATTTTATAAAGAATGGTGAACAGCTTCGGCTGGCCTCTCCTGTAGTTTGGATTTTAGGCTCAGCGATGCTCTTTGATTTGGCCACTGGCTTCAACGGTCATATTATTTCACTTTCCAAGTATTACAGGTTCAATATCGTCGTGATGCTCTTTCTGGCAGTAACCACCATAGTTCTGAATATCTATTTTATCAAAAACACAGATTTCGGAATTGTTGGCGTGGCTATGGCGACTGCAGTTTCGCTGACACTTTTTAATATTGTAAAGATTGCCTTTAATTATTGGAAATTCAAAGTTTTGCCTCTTTCTATGGAAATGGTTTACACTACAATACTGTGCTGCCTGGGAATTACCCTTTCAATCATTTTGCCCGAAAGCAAAAATGCCTTTGTGAACATGATATACAAACCCGCAGTGGTCCTGGCCATTATTGGAACAGGAAATTATTTCATGAAAATTTATCCGCTCGAAAAGTACTTCAATAAAAACTTCTTTAGGAGCCTGATTAAATTTTAAAACAAAAAAAAGCAGCTAAAAAACCGCTTTACTTTCATTTTATATATCTCAGGAGATAACCGTCTTTAGAATACATCACATCGTAAGTTCCGTTAAGCTCCACCAGAAATTTTTCGTCCCCGTCTGCTTCTTTAATGATATAAGCTTTTTCCACTTTATGTTTGGACTGTTTTGTGTTCAAATGTGATTTAGAAATGGTCGGGAGGTTGTTGACATCAATTCCGTAGTAAGTTTCAATCAACTCACCATTCTTATAAACCGCAAAAGATTTTACTTTTTCCTTATTCAAAAATTCCACGAAAACTGCGCCTTGACCGGCCGTCCATTTCAGAGCTTTCGATTCCGGGAAATCTGAATTAAAATTAAAAACCAGTTCAACTTCTGGATGATAAACTGCTGCGGCCGGTATGATATCTTTAGGCAAATCTGTCGCTGAAACGGTTGTAAAAGTAAATGCTAATAAAAAGCCTGCTATATAATTTTTCATAATGTTCATTTTAAAGGTTGCTGAATAATTGCCAGAAAATGTGCCAATAAAATGATAGATGAGAATTTTGAAAATCTATCTTTTAATTATGGAAAATCAGATGATGGAGTGCAAAAGCTGATGTAAATCCCTGGAAACGAATTCGTAAGAATATTTTTTTTCAAAATCAAAATACTTTTCTTTCAAAGCTAAAAACTGCCGGACAATATCTTTTTCCTGGGGAATTATAAACTTGAAGGAGCTGTAATAATCTTCCGGAACTACAGCAAGTTTAGAATATTTGATGGCATCACCAATATTACCGGTCATTTTGGTTTTACCGTAAATTTCAGGGTTGCTGAAGAATTCCGTTTTAGACTGAACGGGGCACCAAAGGATATCCGCCTTTTCCATCCATTCATCAAAATCTTTTTGATTTACTTTTTCGGTGAAATACCTGATTTCAACGTGTTCCGGCTTTGTATGCTCCAGGTTCTGCAGAGATTTCAGCTCATTTCCTGTTGCCTTTCCTAAGAATACGAATTCCCACCTTTGATTTTTTGGAAATGCAGGAATTGTACTGAAAATCATCCGGTAATCTCGGCGCTTTTGCGAAACCGCCCCAGGAATCACAACCGTAAAAACCGAGTGCTTTTCATTATTTTGAGATCTGGTATAGAAGACGGGCAAATATCTCAAATTTTCTGTTGCTAAATTTTCATCCAAAACCAAAAGATGGCTGGCGTTTTTATAAATTTCAGGTGCCTCCAAAAGACCTTCCTTCAGCAATAATTTGAAGCGGAAAGTAAAATCTTTTTTGAAAATTTTTGCAAACAGGTGAAATTTTGAAAGCCTGGAAAAATTAAGGTTATGCACGATGACCGAAGTTCTGTATTTCGTGCAAACCTCATTGAAAACATTGAAATAACGGTGCACCGTACCGATAATGACCAGATCGTATTTTTTTCGCGAGAGTTGATGAAGCAGGTTTGCTGCGGAACTGTGAAAAACGTTATCCGATTGTGAAAGTCCCAGCTGTTTCAGAATTTTCTCCGAGAAATAGAAATCAACTTCAAACTCCTCGGAACTTTTAGTCAATTCTTTAAAGTTTGAAGCTATTTCCGCGTGGGTATCGAGCTCTATGTAGGCAATTTTTTTCAGTTACTTACCAAGTTTTATGTTCTCGAGGAACGTTTCGTAATCGAAAACCAGCTCCCCATTGATGAAGGTTTTAAAAACTCTCGTTGCCAAAATCTGATCTTCCGGAATCGTCATCAGGTCTCGGTTCAGCACCACAAAATCAGCATATTTGCCTACTTCGAGGCTTCCTTTTTCTTTCTCCTCGAAACTTCCTTTTGCAGCCCAGATCGTCATTCCGCGCAGTGTTTCTTCTCTCGTGAGTGCATTTTCTTTCTGGAAACCGCTGGCTGGCCAACCTTTGGCATCTTTCCTGGAAACTGCGGCGTAAAATGTGAGAATCGGGTTCACCTCCTCAATCGGAAAATCAGTCCCCAAAGGAATCCAGCCGTTCTGTTTCATTAAATCCTTAAATGCATAGGCATATTTCAAGCGTTCTTTTCCCAGCCTCTCTCCTGCCCAATACATATCTGAAGTGGCGTGAGTGGGCTGTACAGAAGGCACAATGGAGTATCTTCCAAAATAATCGAAATCATTTTTATTCACCACCTGGGCGTGTTCAATCCTCCAGCGACGGTCGTTTTTACCTTTTAAGATTTCGGCATAAATTTTCAGCAGAACACGGTTTGCAGAGTCACCGATAGCGTGTGTATTCATCTGGAAACCATTATCGTACATAATTTTAGCCATTTTTTTGAAGTGTGGAATATCAGAAAGCAAAAAACCTCGCTGATGGGGCTTATCCGAATAATCTTCCAGCAAACACGCGCCGCGCGAACCTAACGCTCCGTCCCCATAGAATTTAAAACCGTTTACATGCAGCCTTCCGGTATTGATCTTCCCTTTTTTGATGAGCCAGTCTATGTTTTTCTGGGAGTCCGAAAGCATGACGTTCAGTCTCATTTTTAGTTTTCCGGCTTTTTGCAGAGCATCAATTTCGTTCACCAAATCGTAATCTAACCCCGCATCTACAACCGTGGTAAGTCCGTACGAAAACGAATTTTTCTGTGCATCTAAAAGGATTTGTTCCACCTGTTTCTTATTGGGTGGCGGAATCTTACGGGAGACCTGTTCCATCGCATTATCCACCAAAACACCTGTCAGTTTACCGTTCTGTTTTATAAAGTCGCCACCTGCAATCTTCGAGGTGGTGTTTATCCCTGCCACATCCAACGCTTTTTGATTTACAATCGCTGCGTGGCCATCAATTCTTGTGAGGTAAACTGGCCTGTCCGGGAATAATTGATCGAGTTTTTCCTTCGTTGGAAATTCTTTTACAGCCCAGTCATTCTGGTCCCAACCTCTGCCCAGAAGCCAGCCTTCGGGATGTGTTTTTGCAAAATTTTGTAAAACAGTGAGAATTTCATCCCAGGAATTCGTATCGCGCAAATTGGCGTTTTGAAGATTACCGCCGTAGCCGAAGAAATGGGCGTGAGCATCAATAAATCCGGGATAGACCGGCTTCTCGTACGCGTTATAAATTCTATCTGAAGAATATTTCTCTAAAATTTCCTTATCGGTCCCCAATGCCAGAATTTTACCGTCTTTCACCGCCATGGCCTGCACGACAGAGAATTTGCTATCCACAGTATAGATTTTCGCATTGTGAATGATCTGGTCGGCATTTTCTTTATTGGTGGAAGCACAGCCAGAAATTATTGCTAAAGCAAATAAGAAAAGTACATTTTTCATAATTAAATCTTGAATTTGCTGAACATGTTTTTCCATCTTAAACCGCGGATGTACGAGATTTCTTCCGAAGTTAATACCCGTCGCGATTTTTGTCTGAGAAACGCATTCATGGTGATGAAAAATTCTTTCAGCGATTTATTCTTCAGTGAAGATTTTAATGAAGAAACAGCTGCCAGAGGCAAATTTAAACCAATATTATAAAAATATTCACCAAGTTTTTCTGCCTTTTGGTTTTTGTATTTATAAGCGGTTGGCCGAAGATGTTTTACCCAAAGAGATTTAACGGTAACCACTTCCCAACCGTGTTTCTGTGCGAGCATGACGTCGATATTATCCCATCCCAAAACGGTACGGAGACCGTTCATATCATCAAAACATTGCTTCCGATAAGATTTTACCGGACCGCGAACATGATCTTTGGAGGACAAATTCTCAAACTGCCATTGCCTTTTTTCGTCCTGAAAATCAAAGGCGAGGTCTTTTTCAAAAACCGACTTCTTGATTTTTACAATTCCCGAAACCATTCCTGCCTTAGGATTAATGGTATAAACCTCACTGATTTTTTTCAGATAATTCTGTGGAAAAATGATATCAGCATCAAATTTACATATAATATCAAAAGTGGTTAGGCTCTGGGATTTCAGTCCGGCATTGAAGGTACGGACGACTTTCGCACCCGGCTGATGTTCAGATTTCTCAAGATTTAAAAGCTCGAAATTTGGATTTTTTGAAATAAATTCTTTCGCAATTTCAGCAGTTTTATCCGTCGAACCATCATTCACGACCACAACCTTGAAATCCTCAAACGTTTGCTGTTCCAGTGATTTCAGGCAATAGAAAATATTTTTTTCCTCGTTGTGCGCGGGAATGATGATCAGGATCTTCAATGCGTTTAATTATGCGGTTGAAGCATATTTTTAGGATCTAAAATTTCATCCAGTTTTGCCTGTGAAAGAAGTCCTTTTTCCAGCACCAGATTATAAACGCTTTTGCCGGTTTCCAGAGCTTCCTTGGCAATTTCTGTTGAATTTTTATATCCAATGTAAGGGTTGAGAGCCGTTACGATCCCGATGCTGTGCTTCACCAAATTCAGGCAAACCTCTTTATTGGCTGTAATTCCAACCACACATTTTTCGCGCAGTGTTTCCAGTGCGTTCCCAAGGAAATGGATATTTTCCAAAATCGCATGAGCCATCACAGGTTCCATGACGTTCAGCTGCAGTTGGCCGGCTTCGGCGGCAAAAGTTACCGTAAGGTCATTTCCAAACACTTTATAGCATACCTGGTTTACCACCTCGGGAACAACTGGATTTACTTTCCCCGGCATAATTGATGATCCAGGCTGCATTGGTGGCAAATTGATTTCAAAAAGCCCAGCTCTGGGACCAGATGAAAGCAGCCTCAAATCATTACAGATTTTGGAAAGCTTTACCGCCAGGCGTTTCATAGCTGATGAATAAATTACATACGAACCGGTATCGGGCGTGGCTTCAACCAAGTCCGGCGCGGAAACGAACGGGTAACCGGAAATTTCAGCAAGGTTCTTAGCACATAATTTTGCATAACCTATGGGAGCATTCAAACCGGTACCAATCGCGGTTGCGCCCATATTGATTTCTACAAAGAGCTTAGCGTTGTTGTTAAGTTTTTCAATGTCTTCTTCCAGGTTTGCTGCAAAAGCTTCGAATTCCTGGCCCAATGTCATCGGCACCGCATCCTGCAGCTGGGTTCTGCCCATCTTAATAACATCGGAAAATTCCTTACCTTTTGCACGGAAGGCTTCAACAATCGCTTTCAATTTTTCAACCAATTCTTCATTTTCCTGAAGTAAAGCCAGTTTCAGGGAAGTAGGATAAGCATCGTTGGTTGACTGTGAAAGGTTGATATGGTCGTTTGGGGAACAAAACTGATAATCGCCTTTATTTTTCCCAAGCTTCTCAAGGACAACATTTGCGATCACTTCATTGGCGTTCATATTGACTGAAGTTCCGGCACCACCCTGTATCATATCGAGCGGAAATTGGTCATCGTACTTTCCGGATGCCACTTCGTCGCAGGCTTCGGCAATTTTAAAATATAAATGTTCTTCAAGCAATCCCAGCTCGTAATTGGTTTTTGCAGCCGATTTTTTCACCAAAGCCAATGCCTTAATGAATTTTGGGTAAGATGACAGCTTTTGACCTGATATTTTGAAATTTTCAATCGCACGCTGCGTTTGGACCCCATAAAAAACACCTGCGGGAACATTCAGTTCACCCAATAAATCGCTTTCTTTTCTGAAACTTACCATTAAAAAATATTTGAGTGAAAAGTTAAGATTTTTTTAGAATACAAAACAAAAAAAGCGCATGATCACCATACGCTTTTTAAACCTGTTTTCGAAGCTATTTTGCAGGATACTTTTGTAAAAGTGCCTGCAGAATCGCCCATGTCTCCAAATCCATAATGCCGTCGTATTTTTCTGGCCTGAAATGGTACTGAAAGGCTTCTATAGTCCGCTTTGTAGCATTATCATAAGTTCCGCTTGGCATAATTCCGTAACCAAAATCATTTAGAAACGTTTGATATTTAAAGATAAAGGTTGAATTAGCACTTTCCAACGCAAAGGTTTCCGGCGTCATTTGGTTCATAAAAGCCATTTTTGCAGTGTCATCATACCACATTCCCACGCCATATTCGTTATAAAGGCGCTTCCATGGAAATTTCGGACCCGGATCTTCTTTCCTTGTTGGCGCGATATCCGAATGTGCGATCACGTTTTGTGGCTTAATATCATATCTTTTCACAAGATCTTTTACGAGTTCACCAACTTTCTTAAACTGCCATTCCGGATAGTCATAAAAAGTTTTCACGCCCTGCGCATCAGCCGTATAACCGGGGTTTACAATTTCAATTCCGATTGAGGTGTCGTTAAGATTGGTAATTTTTCGCCATTCGCTAATACCTGCGTGGTAAGCTCTTTTATTCTCATCAACCAGCTGATAAATTTCCCTGTCATCAGTGTCATTAACCAAATAATGGGAGCTCACACTTTGCTCGGTCAGCACTCTTACCGATTTATCGTGATCCAAAGCTGTGTAATGCAGAATAATATAGCGCTGTCTGAAATTTTGCCCAACTGAAGGAAAAAAACTGTGAACCACTTTGTAGCGGCCTGGATTGGCAGAAACGACCGATCCGTAACTGATGGTGTTATCGCCCTTTGAAGCATCTGCAATATTAACTTTATAAAAATGATTACTTCCCTGGTTATCCATCTGCGGTTTTACAGGAGTCTGTACCGGAGTTTTTACCGGTGCAGTGGTGGTTGGTTTCGGAACAGGCTTCGCCGCAACTTTTTGCACGGGTTTCTGCGTGGTTCCGCACGAAATTACAAGCATCCCTAATGCGATGATATGTAATGAATTACGCATAAATAGTAGTTTTGAGTGATTTGTTGGGGTAAAAATACAAAAAAAATTAAGCAAATTTTTTTGGTAATAATGGAAAAGGTTTATATATTTGCACTCGCAATTAAGAAAAGCAGTTCTTACAAAAATTGCAGGGAGGGTTGCCGGAGTGGTTAACGGAGCAGTTTGCTAAACTGTCGACGCGCAAGTGTCGCATGAGTTCGAATCTCATACCCTCCGCAACAGAAAAACTCGGGGTGTAGCGTAGTCCGGTCATCGCGCCTGGTTTGGGACCAGGAGGTCGCAGGTTCGAATCCTGCCACCCCGACAAATTCTAAAAATTCAGCAGAATTTTTGATAATCAAAAACTTTAGGGTGCGTAGCTCAGCTGGATAGAGCATCTGCCTTCTAAGCAGACGGTCAAAGGTTCGAATCCTTTCGCGCTCACTTTAAGAGGAATCATTTTATGGTTTCTCTTTTTTTATTTTATATTTTGTAAAAAACAAAAGAGAAACCTTTCTGTTCCTCTTTTTTTCTTAATCGCGCTGATAATCGTCCTCGATCCGGACAATATCATCCTCTCCGAAATAAGAGCCCGTTTGCACCTCTACAAATTCTAAAGTTTCCGATGAGCGGTTTTCAATTCTGTGTTTAGCTTCGCGGGGAATGAAAATACTTTCTCCGTAGCCCAAAAGATGTTCCTCGCCTTCCAGGGTTACCACAGCATTGCCCTTAACGACCGTCCAGAATTCCTGTCTTTTAAAATGGTATTGGTAGGAAAGCCGTTGTCCAGGGTTCACCACTATTTTCTTTAGCTTAAAATATTCCTCGTCCTGCAGCACGTAATATTCGCCCCAAGGCCTTTTTCCCACTTCCAGATATATTCCATTTTGACTGCTTTCCATTTAAATTTCTTTGTTTAAAGCACAAATTTAGAAAAATTAAAACAAGATGCAGCAACGGCTCAATCCGTGGTTTTTAACTATTTTTGCCTGATGAAGCACGTTGTAATCATCGGAACCGTAATTCCAGAGCCCAACTCTACCGCCGCC
Source organism: Chryseobacterium taklimakanense (assembly GCF_900187185.1). Taxonomy (NCBI): domain Bacteria; kingdom Pseudomonadati; phylum Bacteroidota; class Flavobacteriia; order Flavobacteriales; family Weeksellaceae; genus Chryseobacterium; species Chryseobacterium taklimakanense. Next base: position 2,591,727 of record NZ_LT906465.1, on the reverse strand, counting down.
GGGAAAAGAATGCTTCAGTTGATTGATTTTTTTCAGTCTGAAAATTACAAAGTAACATTTCTCTCTGCAGCCTCAATTTCCGAGTTCAGTTTCGATTTAAATTCCATTGGCGTTGATTTGCACAACATCTTGCTTAATGACAGTTCTTTTGAAATTTTAATAAAAGATTTAAACCCAAACGTTGTCATTTTTGACCGATTTACCACCGAAGAGCAGTTCGGCTGGAAAGTGTCGGAAATGTGCCCAGAGGCTGTCAGAATTCTTGATACAGAAGATTTGCATTTTTTGAGGAAAGCACGTGAAAATTCCTTTAAGCAGAACAAAATTGCGGAGGACAAAGATTTAATCTCAGATGTTTTTAAACGTGAAACCGCATCAATCCTGCGTTGCGACTTATCGTTGATCATTTCTGAATTTGAAATGAAGCTGCTCACCGAAAAATTTAAAATTAATGAAACGATACTGCATTACCTGCCGCTGTTTGCGGAAATAAAACCGGCTGAAAGATCATTTTACGAAAGAAAAAATTTCGTTAGCATTGGGAATTTTCTGCATGAACCAAATTGGCAAACGGTTTTGAAACTCAAAAAAATATGGCCGGAAATCCGGAAGAAACTGCCGGAAGCTGAAATGCATATCTACGGTGCCTACGTCACAGAAAAAGCCAGACAACTGCATAACGGAAAGGATAAATTTATGATAAAAGGACGCGCAGAAAGCGTGGAAAAAATCTTTGAAAATGCCAGACTGTTACTCGCTCCGATTCCATTCGGTGCCGGTATAAAAGGAAAATTGCTCGACAGTATGGTAAACGGGCTTCCAAGCGTGACATCCACCATCGGCGCGGAAGGAATGAACGGAAACATGGACTGGAACGGCCACATCACCGATGACGATTCTGATTTTGTAAAAAAAGCCGTTGATCTTTACAGCAACGAAAATGAATGGAAAAAGGCGCAGCAAAATGGCTATAAAATCATTGAATCAAGGTTTAAGAAAGAGAATTTTTTACCTTCTTTTTCTGAAAAAATCAAAGATCTTCTAGAAAATACTGATGAGCACAGACAACGGAACTTCCTTGGGCAGATCCTGCAGCACCACACTTTACTAAGCTCGAAATATCTCGGAAAATGGATTGAGGAGAAAAACCGCAATTAATTTTTCTCCAGTAAAAGCGACATCCATTCTTCGCGCTGCTGCCTGTTTTTCAGGGTTAATCCCTCTTCATAGCAAACCTCCAGAATATCGTCCACATCGAAGAAGCAGAGCCCAGATAGCAAAAGCTGTCCGCCGTCATTCAGCACCGAAACATAAACCGGAATGTCAGAAATCAAAATATTCCTGTTGATGTTGGCCAAAATGATATCAAATTTTTCACTGCCCAGATTGTCTGCAGTTCCTTGAGAAATATCGAGCTCTACCCCATTTCTGGCAGCATTTTCCCTGGAATTTTCTACGGACCATTCATCAATATCTATCGCTACCGTCCTGCCGGCCCCTTTCTGTTTTGCAAAAATGGCTAAAACCGAAGTTCCACAACCCATATCCAGGACAGACTTATCCCTGAAATCCATTTCCAGCATCTGCTGAATCATCAGGTGTGTTGTGGGGTGATGGCCGGTTCCGAAAGACATCTTGGGCTGAATTACGATTTCGTGCAGATCTGCATTGGGCGCGTGGAATTCTGCACGGATCAGAACTTTATCTGCAACATAAATAGGGTCAAAGTTCTTCTCCCATTCCTCGTTCCAGTTGATGTTCGGCATTTCCTTAAAATCATAGGTAATCTCCACATCAGGATTATTAAAAATGTACAAAGATTTCATTTCATCTTCATTGAAAGCATCTTTTTGAACATAGGCCAGAATGCCGTAGTGCTCTTCCGTAAAGCTGTCGAACCCGACTTCAATAAGTTCGGCCATTAAAATTTCGCTCCAGGGCTGAACGGGATTTATTTTAAAATTGAATTCTAGATAATTCTGCATCGTGATATTTTTAGCAAAAATAAGGAATACGATTTTGCTTTGCTGCGATTTCAGGAACTGAAGAAATAAAATTGCCACGAATGCACTAATTTCTTAATGATTCGCGGCTAATTTTATTATGGTGCAGAAACCCATAGCCCTGATCGCAGCGGCTACCCCGCAGCCAAGCTTCGGCAGGCTATGCCTGCCCGCCTTGGCGCGAGGAGTAATAGCGGAGAGCAGGTTCCCGGCTCCTGAAAAAACTAATTGAAAGCCCCGATGATTTTTGAGAAATCCTCGATCTTCAAAGCTGCACCGCCGATCAGTCCGCCATCGATGTCCGGCTGCGAGAAAATTTCTTTGGCGTTATCCGGTTTTACAGAACCGCCGTAAAGGATAGAAACTTCGTCAGCGACCTCCTGGCCGTATTTTGCAGCAATGAGCGAACGGATGTGCGCGTGAATTTCCTGCGCCTGCTCCGGAGTTGCGGTTTCGCCGGTTCCGATTGCCCAGACCGGTTCGTAAGCGATCACTACTTTCTTGATTTCATCGGCTGAGAGCGTGAAAAGTGCGGTTTCCGTTTGGTTTTTCACTACATCGAGGTGTTGCCCGGCTTTTCTTTGTTCTAAAGTTTCGCCGTTGCAGTAAATTGGCGTTAAACCTTTATCCAAAGCCAGTTTCACTTTTTTATTGCAGTGAGAGTCGGTTTCGCCGTGGTACTGTCTGCGCTCAGAATGTCCGATGATGGCGCCTTTCGCGCCTACAGATTTTATCATATCGGCAGAAATTTCACCGGTGTATGCGCCGCTTTCGTGCTCGCTTATATCCTGGGTGAAAACTTCTACTTTGCTGTATTCAAAAATATTTTTTGCAGTTACGGTATAAAGTGCAGGTGGTGCGATGTAAATTTCACAATTGGCAGAACTGTTCGCAGCATAAGCGGCCAGCTCCTCCATAAGAGACTGCGCACCAGCGAAATCCTTGTTCATTTTCCAGTTTCCTGCAACGATGTTTTTTCTCATTTGATTAGAATATTTTTATTGGTTAGTCCACATATTTTTCAAAAGCCTGTAGAATCGGTGCTCATCATCGCTGACATCATCATCAGCCTTGATCAAAGATTTTGCAAAATCCAAAAATTTTGCGCGTTCATTTTCCTCGGAATCCTCCATGAAACATCTGGCGTGGAACTCGAAATGGTCTTTCCATTCCTCTGGTTTCAGGGTTGCGATTACATCAAGTTCGTTGTCAAGATTTACGCGGAACGGAAACTCTTCAGCAAGATATTCCTGGATTTTCATGCCTTCTGCAGGCGCAAATTCGCCGTCAACTGATGACAAAATCATTAGAAGATGGTAACCTGCAATGGATTTATTTGATTTTTGCATAGCAATTATATTTGTTGTGTTTATATTTAAAATTATTTATTTGAAATCTTGTGCGGGTATTTTCTCGACAATTTTACCTTTATTTAAAACCAAAATAAAAGGATTGCTCCTCGCGATGGTCTTGATTGCGGTCCCGTCCATGGTTGCGTTCGGAATTCTTGTAAAAGTATTTGGATTGGTAGAAACACCGTAAACAAAAGGTTTTCCACTCACTGCATTTTCTGCGTTCTGGATTTCCTCATTGGTCAACGCTTGCGGTTTATAGGAAAACACCAAAACCGCTTCCTGGGCATTAAGGATTTGGCTGGTGATATCATTGCCCTTTTCATCATCAATCCTGAATTTTGAGATCTCGGATTCGTAGCCTTTTTTTACGATTTCAGAAGTGGTTTTATCTTTCTGAATTTCCCAAGGTGTGCCCTGCTCCCAAAGTTTTTTATCTGAAACAAAATCATCTGAACTTACCTTTCTTTCCTCGCCCGTCGATTTGTTTTTAAGTATATAGAATGTCTTGTACTCCGACGGATTTTGCTCAATTTTCTGTTTTTCAAGCCTTATATCGGTACCAATTTTATAATCCCTGAAATCGACCAGCGGTTCATTTTTAATTCCCCAACAAATGATGAAAGTGGTTAAAAAAACTGTCATCCAAAGGATTGGTGACTTAATGCGTCCTGCAGGCTTTTCGAATTTACCGGAATTTTTGTAGGCCAACCATAAACCAATGAGACCAGCAAGCAACAAGACATCCTTCCAGAAACTTTGCCACGGTGTCATTTTCAGGGCGTCGCCAAAGCAACCGCAGTCGGTCACAACATTAAAATAGGCAGAATAAAACGTAAGAAATGCAAAAAATACACACAGTGCAATCAGCAAGGCGAGTGTTTTGCGAAGCTGAATTTTCATCAGCAGCATGACACCTAAAACAATCTCCAAACCGCTGACAAATGCCGCAATTACTAACGCAAATTTTTCCATAAACGGCATATTGAAGACTGATGGTGAAAAATATTCCTCCAGCTTAAAAGAAAAACCAACGGTATCTACTGCCTTCACGAAGCCGGAAGCAATGAAAATCAGCGCGATGATATATCGTAGAATTGCTTTCATCATACAAATTTGGGTTTGGAAGATTCCTGATTTTCAGAAACTTTAATTAAGCAGAACACCGCATAATTCAGCATATCGAAAAAGTTGGCATCTAAACCTTCGGAGGCTTGTGTGAGCCCATTATTTCTGTGAATGGATTTCATTCTTAAGATTTTCTGAAAAATCAAATCGGTAATCGACTCAAGCTCCATATCCCGCCAAGCCTCACCGTAATCGTGATTTTTCTTTTCCATCAAGCTTTTGGCTTCAGCAGTATACTGATCGTACATCGTCATGATTTCCGCTTTTGTACCTTCAAAATCTTCTGCAAATCCTTTCTCTAACTGAATCAGGCCAATGACGGAGTAATTTACTATTGCTGTTAAATTATCTTTTTCAGAATCACCAACTTTAGAGATTCCCGTAAGCTGATAATTCCTTAGATTTTTAACCTTAATAAGAATTTGATCCACAACAGAAATGGTGCGCAAAACCCGGAATGACGCGCCATAATCTGACTGCTTTTTTTCAAACAGATCGCGGCACTCACCGATAACCTCATCAAACTGAATCGAAGTTCTTGTCATATCTTTTCTTAATGTTTCAAAGATACTGAATTTACGGTGAAGATGGAAGCAAGTGCCCGAAGTTTTCTTTTGCTAAATTTGCAGCATGAAACCTACTGAATCGGGACTTGAACTGCCTTTCTTTTCCATGAACTGCAACGGTAAACTGATAGATTTATCGGTTCCAAAAATTATGGGAATCCTGAATATGACACCGGATTCCTTTTCGGACGGCGGAAAGTTCAATGATGAAAAAAATGCGCTTCTTCAAACTGAGAAAATGCTGGCAGATGGTGCTGAAATCATTGACATCGGGCCACAGTCGACCCGGCCCAATGCTGAGTTTTTATCTTCTGATGAAGAAATCGCCCGTTTGGGAAAAATCATTTCAACCATAAAAAGAGAATTCCCCGAAAGTTTACTTTCCGTTGATACTTTTTGGTCCGAAACCGTGAAATATGCTTACAATGAGGGGATTGATATTGTAAATGACATCTCGGCCGGGCAGTACGATCCGAAACTTTTTGAAACGGTTGCCGGGACCGGTTTGCCATACATTCTGATGCACGTAAACCCCACCTACAAAAGTATGCATGAGAAGATTGCGTATGATGACGTCACGGTTGCCGTTAATAAATTTTTGCTCGAAAAAGCCCGGGAACTTCTAAAAATTGGTGTAAAGGATATTATCCTTGATCCCGGTTTCGGCTTCGGGAAAACGTTTGAAGACCAGCACAAAATGATTGAGGAAACCCAATTCATCGGACTTGGAAAATTCCCGGTTTTAATCGGTATTTCAAGGAAATCATTCATTTATAAACCCTTAGGAAAGGGACCGCTCGATATCAACGAAGAAACCCAGAAACTACACCTGAAAGTCCTGCAGCAGGGCGCAAAAATACTGCGTGTTCATGATGTTGCGGAAGCGAAGAAAACTTTAGATTTATATGTGACCTCATTGTTTTGATATAAAAAAGTAAAGCGGAAATCATTCCGCTTTAATATTTTATCTTTCAAATTTCACGTTGGGCAGAAGCTTAGGACGTTCAGGTTCATTGGCAACTTTCCAGCTCGTTCGGTACATCCATTCGGTCATTTTATACAATTTTTTGTAATTGATGTTTTCAGATTCATCCTGCGGCTGGTGGTACTGATGATGCAGCACACTGGTGAAAAATAACGACGGGATACCGAGCTTCGCATACGGAACATGATCAATCCTGAAGTAGAAATATTCCGGATGTTCCGGCAAATCCCATTCTCGCAGATATTTGAATTTTGTACTTTCATTGTTGGCTTCTTCGGCCATTCTTACCAAATCATCGGAATTTTTGTGCGGCGAAGTACCCCCTAAAAGTGCAGCTTCATCCAAATTATTTCTGCCGATCATATCGCCGTTCAGCACGGCAACAATATTTTCCCTTGGAACCACAGGATGTGCGGCATGCCATCTGGAACCAAGCAATCCGCGCTCTTCGGCACCGTGAAATACAAAATGAATGCTTCGTTTTCCGGGCTGTTTTCTGTACGCTCTCGCCATCGCCAGCATTGCCACACAGGTACTCGCATTGTCATCAGCACCGTTGTAGATCGTATCATTCTTCACAGGATGGCGAATACCGTCGTGATCCTGGTGACCGGAAACCAGCACATATTCATCTTTTAGTTTTGGATCTGTGCCTTCAATTTTCCCAATAATATTTACCGAAGGATATTTATATGTTTCAGTAATTAGTTTGAAATCAATTTTTGCATTATTTTTCACCCAATTTTCGTTGGCTCTTTGAATCCAGAAAACAGGAACTGTATTCGAAACTTTTTCACGAAGGCCTTCCACACCGTACTGCCCGCGCGTCATTTGCGGCACCACTTCAACCCAGCTTTTTTCTGAAATATCGTCGGTGATGAAGATGATTCCTTTCACGCCAAGGTTTTCCGCAGTTTTATAGTATTTCGTCCGGATGAATCCTGGATATCGGCGCTCAAAAAGCGTCATTTCCTTTGCCACATCTTTATCGGAAACATTGATAGCCACAACTTTGCCCTTTATATTAAGTTTTGCCAGGTCTGCAGGCTCGGCTTTTCCTGCGTGTATGATTTCACCGCTGTATGCAGCATTTACCACATCCGCTACCAGAATATCTTTCCAGATTTTGCGTTCACTGCCGTTGATCTTTATTGAGCTTTGCGGTGCAACCTGATGCCGGTACATATCAAAGAACTGGAAAAAAGTACCGTTATCTCCAGCAGGTTTCATACCTGCTTCCGCGGCTTTGTTAGCCAGCCACATGGAGACCTTCAGTTCATCCAAAGTTCCGGCTTCTCTACCCCAAAACTGGTCTGCAGCCAACTGAAACATGTCGGTACGCAGGTCGGTTTCCTTGATGGCGGAAACCAACGGCTTTTTGTAAGTCTGCGCATTGGCAAACCCGACAAAAGCCAGGAAAAACCATGTCAAAGTTTTGATTTTGATCATATTAAATGAATTTAATTTGGTTTCGTTTTCTGAAATCTGATGCTAATTATTCTGCGCAATTTTTTCAGCGTACTCCTTTGCGAAAACTTTTTGGTCAGCCTTCAATTTTTCAAGATCATCCGGAAGCGTGTAGTTGAAAAGCACTTTTTCCTCGTTATCTAAAAAGATAATTTCCTTCTCCTCGCCATCAATCATCTGGGCAAAAATTTCCCACATGGAAGTATCTCTTATCTTTAAAAGTTCAAAAAACTGCTGGGCTTTTATTTCAATCGTCTTCATATATCAAAAATAAAACTTTTCCGAAAATGTTCATTATTTTTACCAAATGATTTCCAAAGAGACCATCGACAAGGTTTTTTCCGTCATCCGCGTGGAAGAAATCATCGGCGAATATGTGCAGCTGAAACGTGCAGGCTCCAACTTCAAAGGGCTGAGCCCATTTCAGGATGAGAAAACGCCGAGTTTTGTGGTATCGCCAAGCAAGCAGATCTGGAAAGATTTTTCGACCGGGAAAGGAGGAACGGCAATTTCTTTTTTAATGGAAATTGAAAATTTTACGTATCCTGAGGCGCTTCGCCACGCCGCGAAAAAATACGGCATTGAAATCGAAGAAACGCAGGCTGAACAAACCGAAGAGCAAAAAGCTGCACAAACGGAGCAAGATTTACTTTATAAAATTCACGAGGTTGCCAATAATTTCTTTCAGGAACAGATGTATGACACTGAGGAAGGCCAGAACATAGGGCTTGCGTACTTTAGAGAGCGCGAACTTCGTGAAGACATCATCCGAAAATTTCAGTTGGGTTATTCACCCGAACAGAAAAATGCATTTACCGCATACGCTCTGGAAAAAGGCTATTCCAAAGATATTTTAGAAAAATCCGGACTCTCCATTTTTCCGGAAAATTCATCCAACGGCATCGACCGTTTCCGGGAACGTGTGATTTTTCCGATTCACAGTTTTTCGGGCAGAGTGCTGGGTTTTGGGGCCAGAATTCTTAAAAACAATGTCAAAACTGCCAAATATCTCAATTCTCCGGAAACGGGAATTTATCACAAGTCCAGCGTTCTTTATGGCTTAAACCAAAGCAAACAGTCGATTTCCAGAAATAATCTTTGCCTTTTGGTTGAGGGCTATATGGATGTGATTGCCCTTCATCAGGCAGGAATCGAGAATGTGGTTTCAAGTTCAGGAACTTCTTTGACGACCGAACAGATTAAGCTCATCAAAAGGCTTACAGAAAATGTGACCATCCTTTTTGATGGTGATGCTGCGGGAATAAAAGCCAGCTTCAGAAGTATTGACATGCTGTTGTCGGAAGGAATGAATATCCGCGTGCTGCTGTTTCCTGACGGTGACGACCCGGATTCTTTCTCCAGAAAACATCCGCAGGAGTTTGTTGAAAACTATATTAAAAACGAAGCAACGGATTTCATCGACTTCAAAGCTGAAATTTTACTTAAAGAAGCAGGAGGCGATCCTATAAAAAAAGCGGAAGCAATCCGCGACATTGTAAAATCGGTCGCTTTTGTTACAAATGCCCTGAAACGTGAGGTCTATCTAAAAGAAGTTTCGAGTAAATTTGGGTTGAGCGAACAAAGTTTATTTAATGAACTGGGCGTGCAGAAGCAAATCGCTCAGCAAAACCAAAGATCGGAAGCCCCAAAACCACAACCAAAACTTGAAGTTGTTGGGGAGACCGTTTTCGCAGTAAATCCATTGATTGTTTTGGAGGAAAAACTCGTCGAGCTGATGCTGAAGTACGGCGACCATGTTTTAACGCGGTCCGACCATGAAAACCAGCCCTACCAAATCACAGTGATTGAAGAAATACTGGCACATTTTGACGAAGACGGTTATGAAATTCAGTCTCCCGTAAATGAAAAAATCATTTCAGAAATAAAATCCGGGATTGAATCGGATGAGCTGCGGGCCGGGAAATTTTTCTTAACTTTAATGGATGAAGAGGTTTCGGACCGTGTGGCAGATGCACTTTTGGAGCCGTATGAAAACAGCGACTGGAGCAAGCATAATATCTTTTTCAGCAAAGAACAGGAACTGGTTCCAAAAATCATTGAAGACGTCATCATCCGCCATAAACGGGAATTTACGGTGAAAATGATCAATGATTTAAAAGATACACTGAAAGCCGAAGCCGACAACACAGAAACTTATATGAAAATCTTGCGTCTGAACCAGCTGAAAAATGAGATCGACGAAGCGCTGCACAGGATTTTGTGACAAAAGGTCAGAATTATTTTGTGGAATAAGGTTTGTTAAAATACTCCCGAAAAGAAACATCTGAAACAATCCAGGTTTCTGATGAACTGGCGTGGTGAGTTATAAAAAACTTTGGCCTGTGCCGGAACAGGAAGTAAAACAATTATTAGACGAACAGATAAAAGATTATATATGGATATAAAAAAAGATTTCAGAGATTTCTCTGTAAAACATTTAGGAAACAGCGGTTTGGCAACAGACCAGTATATGGGGATGTACGGCCCCACTAACCTTACACCTTACATTATGGAGGAAAGACGGCTGAACGTAGCTCAGATGGACGTTTTCTCCCGTTTGATGATGGACAGGATTATTTTTCTGGGAACCGGAATCGACGATCAGGTAGCTAACATCGTCACGGCTCAGCTTCTTTTCCTGGAAAGTGCTGATCCATCGAAAGATATTCAGATCTACATCAACTCGCCGGGCGGAAGTGTTTATGCAGGTTTGGGAATTTATGATACGATGCAGATCATCAAACCTCATGTAGCGACGATATGTACAGGTATGGCTGCAAGTATGGGTGCTGTGCTTCTGGTAGCCGGTGAAAAAGGTAAACGTTCAGCATTGAAGCATTCCAGAGTGATGATCCACCAGCCGTCTGGCGGTGCGCAGGGCGTAGCATCAGACATGGAAATCAACCTAAGAGAGATGCTTAAACTGAAAAAGGAACTTTACGAAATCATTTCTCTCCACTCCGGACAGCCGTATGAATGGGTAGAAAAAGCGTCTGACAGAGATTACTGGATGACATCATCCGAAGCTAAGGAAATGGGGATGGTGGATGAAGTTCTGGAAAAAAAACCTACAGGTGAGAACTAAAAAACAGATTAAAAAGAAAGCGGCTTTTGGCCGCTTTTTTATTTGAAATCTTCCCTGATAAATTCGATGATATTTGGAAAGATTAAACTGTCGCGTTTCTTTTTGCTGAACAATCTGGGCATATGACCCGCATTTTTCATATAAACAAGCTTATGCGGAATTTGCTTTTCTTCCAGTTTTGATGCCAGCGACAAACCCTGATTCTTGTTTACCAAATGATCTAAATCTCCCTGAAAAATCAAAGTAGGTACATGACTGACCTGCCATAGTGGGCTCGCTTTCCGAAATTCCTCCGCAATGTTGCCGCGTTTAAATTTAGTTCCTACCACATCCTGAATAGTGGGCGAAGTATATTTGGAATTTAATGTTGACGTAAAACGCTCTGAATAAAAATCGGTCGGTCCGCTCATTGATATTAATTTGCTCACTTTATCCGGATTGTTATATCCGTACAGCAACGCCAAATGTCCACCGGCACTTTCTCCCAGAAGTATAAGATTACCAGGATTAAATTTCCACTCTTGAGAATGCTTTTTGGTTTCTTTAACAGCCGATTCAATATCTTCCAGCTGCTGTTGATACGTAATTCCTTTTTTTGAGCTAACCAAACGGTAGTTGATATTTACTGTCGGAATATTTTCTTTAAAAAGTCTTTTCTGAATCATCTTCATATGTTCCTTTCTTCCAAATTTCCAGGCTCCGCCGTGCACAATCATTACCAATGGGGAATCTTCCGAATGATTCTGAGGAAGAAAGACATCCATTACATTCCTTTTATCTACACCGTATTTATAATTGTAATTTTTTTTTGAACCTTCTTCATTAACAACCCTTTGCGCTGTGATACAGGATGAAAGGAGCATGCCCATCATTCCAAGAATCCAGAAATGATAATTTAAAATATGTTTCTTCATATTTCATTATTTAAAAATCTGTACCATTAAAGTATCTTTTCACACTAAAAATTATTCTACACATCTAAAAAAAGAGACTCTTTAAAAGTCTCTCTATTGCTCATCAACTGAATAAATCTTTTACTTTATCAAAGAATGATTTTTCTTTTCCTGACGGTTCAGCGTCCATTTCACCGTTCTGCATCTGTTTTTCGAAGAAATCTTTTTGCTCTGGAGTTAATTTTTGTGGCGTCCACACGTTGATGTGTACAAACATATCGCCTTTGCCGTAACTGTCTATACTTGGCAAACCTTTCCCGGCCAGTCGTAAAATTTTACCGGATTGCGTTCCTGCATCAATTTTTATTTTCACTTTTCCGCCAACGGTTGAGATCTCCTTTGAGGTTCCCAAAGCTGCTTCTGCAAAAGAAATGAATAATTCCTGGTGAAGATTATCACCTTCACGCTTGATCTTGCTGTCTTCCTCCTCTTCTACAACCACGAGCAAATCTCCCGGGTTTCCGCCAAAAGGCGCATCATTACCTTTTCCCCGGACGTTCAGTTGGATTCCTTCTCTCGCTCCCGCCGGAATGTTGATGGTTACTTCTTCGTCTTCTTTTACAAGGCCCTGTTCATTGGCACCGCTCGGAATTTTGTCGGCAACCTTCCCAATTCCCTGGCAGGTTCCACAGGTCGTCTGCGTCTGCATTTGCCCAAACATGGTGTTCATTACCTTGATCTGAGCGCCACTTCCGTTACAGGTAGGGCATGTTTTAGAAGTTGCTCCCGGCGCACCTTTCAGCTTTTTAACCTTAATCGTTTTCTGCGTACCGTTCACCATCTCTTCAAGACTGAGCTTGATTCTGACTCTCAAATTGGAACCACGCAACTGCTGTCGGCCCCCGCCGCCGCCGAAACCGCCAAATCCGCCGCCGAAATGTCCACCGAAAATATCTCCAAACTGGGAGAAGATATCTTCCATATTCATTCCGCCACCGAAACCTCCGCCAAATCCGCCGGAACCACCCATTCCTGCGTGACCAAACTGATCATAGCGTGCTTTCTTGTTATCATCGCTCAAAACTTCATAAGCTTCGGCTGCTTCCTTGAATTTTTCTTCAGCCTCCTTGTCACCCGGATTTTTATCGGGATGATATTTTAAAGCCTGTTTACGGTAAGCCTTCTTTATCTCTTCTGCGGAAGCACTTTTGGACACGCCAAGCACTTCGTAATAGTCTCTTTTCGACATAAATTATAGTGAATTTCTTTGAATGAATCGCTGGCTGTGAATTGTGAATTAAGCCTCACCTTTTAATTCACTGCCCAGCAAATAGACTACGGATTAGTTTCCTGTAACCACTTTTGCGAAACGGATCACTTTGTCATAAAGCGTATAGCCTGTTTCGATTACATCTACGATTTTACCCTTCAGCTCCGGTGAAGGTGAGGGAATCTGCGTGATTGCTTCGTGCAGATCGACATTGAAATCGTCTCCGGCTTTCACTTCCATTACTTTCAGGCCTTTTTCACCAAGTTTTGACTTGAATTTCTGGTAGATGAGTTCCACACCCTGCAACGTGAATTCGTCTCCGTTTTCAGAAATATTTTTGATGGCTCTTTCAAAATCATCAAGAACACCAAGCATCGAAATCATCATGTCCTGATTGGCAAACTGAAAGAACTCCATTTTCTCTTTGGCAGTCCTTTTTTTATAGTTTTCAAATTCAGCATACAGACGGATATAACGGTCTTTTTCTTCTGCCAAAAGGTCTTCAGCGGAAGGCTGCTCTGTCACATTTGCAGCGTTTTCAGTCTCAGTATTCAGATTTGTCTCCTCCTGATTCTCCAGATTTTCGTCGTATTTATCGTGATTTTCTGACATAATTTTAATTTTAATATTGATAGATTTTCAAAACTATTGCCAAAGACAATTTGTGGACAATTAGTCACGTTGCTATTTTCCGGAAAAAGTTTCAAACAGGAGATAAAGATTGAGAATAACGATAATCATGCTAATGATCCAAACCAAAATTCTGAACCAGTTTTTGTTGACGAATCTTCCCATTTTCAGTTTATCATTCGTAAACATCACCAACGGAATGACCGCAAAACTTAGCTGCATCGAAAGAATTACCTGGCTCAGAACCAAAAGTTCCGAAGTTCCTTTTTCACCATAAAATAATGTGACGAAAAATGCCGGAATCACTGCAATTAAGCGGGTAATCAATCGCCTTAGCCATGGTTTTAATTTTAAATTTAAAAACCCTTCCATCACAATCTGTCCGGCCAGTGTACCAGTCAACGTTGAGTTTTGGCCCGATGCCAAAAGCGCCACAGCAAAAGCAATACTTGCGAACGATGTCCCTAGCAGCGGTTCGAGCATACGGTGTGCATCATATATATCCGCAATATCCTTATTTCCAGAAGTGTGAAAAGTCGCTGCCGCAACGATCAGAATCGCGGCATTGATGAAAAACGCCAACAGCAAAGACGCCGTGCTGTCGATAGTGGCAAACTTTATGGCTTCTTTTTTACCTTCATCGGTCCGCTCATAATTTCTGGTTTGCACGATACTGCTGTGCAGGTAAAGGTTGTGCGGCATCACCGTAGCCCCCAAGATTCCAATTGCGATGTAAAGCATGGACGGATTAGAGACAATTTCCTTTTGTGGAACCAAACCACTCAGAATTGGGAAAATCTCTGGTTTTGAAATAATGATCTGGTAACCAAAACAGATTAAGATAATAAAAATCAAACCGCCCACCACGCTTTCAAGCCAGCGAAAACCTTTTGACTGCAGCAATAAAATAACAAAAACATCGATAATTGTTATTGCAACGCCCCAAGTTAAAGGAATTCCGAAAAGCAAATTCAGTGCAATCGCGGTTCCCAGTACCTCCGCCAGATCCATAGCTGCGATTGCAATTTCACAGAAAACCCATAAAATAAAATTTACAACGGGATGAAAATGGTCTTTGCAGGCTTGCGCCAAATCACGCTCAGCAACAATTCCGAGCTTTAATGACAAATGCTGCAATACAATCGCAAAAAGATTTGAAATCAGGATGACCGAAAGCAACGTATAACCAAACTGAGCACCGCCGGCAATATCCGTAGCCCAGTTTCCGGGATCCATATAACCCACTGAAATCATCAAACCCGGACCTAAAAACGCTATAAGCTTTCTCCAAAAGTTTGCATTTTTTGGAATTTCTACCGAGGAAAATACTTCTGCAAGGGAATCAGAGCTGCGCTCCTGCCGCCAGGCTCTTTGTAAAAGATTTTTCATTTGTTAGATTAGACTAACAAAAATAATAAATGTTTCCTAATTTATAATCATTGTTAAATTCATTTTGAAAAGTTTCAGACAAAAATTTCTAAATCCAATAACAGCATTAAACCCAAACTCTGAATTCAAATATTCAAAATCACTATTTTTGCAAAATGATTAACAGCGACCAACTGAAAGAAATACAGTCCAGGATAGAGGATCTACATAAATTTTTGCAGATAGACAGAAAGAAAATCGAAATCTCCAATGACGATGAAAAAACAGCCGCTCCCGAATTTTGGAACAACCCGAAGGAAGCCGAAGTTTTCCTGAAGCAGCTCCGTTCCAAGAAAAAGTGGGTGGAAGATTACGAAAATATTCACGCTGGATTTGAAGATCTGCAGGTGCTGATGGAATTTGCTAAAGAAGATCCGGATTCTGAACAGGAACTCGATATTCAGTTTCCCCAACTGGTTGAAAAAATCGAAAACCTGGAGTTTAAAAATATGCTTTCCAATGAAGGTGATGAACTTTCGGCTGTGCTGCAAATTACCGCCGGAGCCGGTGGAACGGAAAGTTGCGACTGGGCTTCGATGCTGATGAGAATGTATGTGATGTGGGCGGAGAAGCAAGGCTACAAAATTCGTGAACTGAACTTTCAGGAAGGTGACGTAGCCGGAGTGAAAACCGTAACTCTCGAAATCGACGGCGAATATGCGTTCGGTTATCTTAAAGGCGAAAACGGGGTTCACCGTTTGGTGAGAATTTCACCTTTCGACTCCAATGCGAAAAGACACACAAGTTTCGTTTCTGTGTATGTGTATCCCTTGGTTGACGACACCATTGATATCCAGATCAACCCGGCGGATATTTCTTTTGAAACGATGCGTGCTTCCGGAGCTGGTGGACAGAATGTAAACAAAGTAGAAACTGCAGTTCGCCTCCGCCACGCACCCACCGGGATTATTATTGAAAACTCAGAAAGCCGTTCGCAGCTGCAGAATAAGGAAAAAGCGATGCAGTTATTGAAATCCCGACTTTATGAGATAGAACTGGAAGAAAGAATGAAAGCCCGAAACGAGATCGAAGCCAACAAAATGAAGATTGAATGGGGCAGCCAAATCAGAAATTATGTGATGCATCCTTACAAACTGGTGAAAGATGTAAGAAGCGGATACGAAACTTCGGACGTGGATTCTGTGATGAACGGAGAAATCACGCCTTTCCTTAAAGCTTTTTTGATGGCGGATGGAACAGCAGTATCCGAAGACGACTTCGATTTGTAGATATAACTAAAAAGGAATATTTGCCACGAATGCACAAATTATTGGTGAATTCGGGGCTTTTTTTATTATTTTATATTAATTATTCTGCTTTACTTTTACGAGACGTGTACACTGAGTTTAAGGGTTGGAGAAAGCTATGGTTGCACAAATCACCTCTTCTGAAATCGCAATGCAAAATATGGGCATATTTTAATGCACTGATAAAGAATAAATAATTAATTGTTAAAAAATCTTAATAATTTTTGTTAAGGATTTAATTACATTATTTTTGCGAAATTAAGAAAATTTATGGAGCATTTTGAAAGTTGGAAGGACCTCCTCAATCCTGAATTCTACATCAAACTTGGGGGATTTTGGCTTATTTTATTCATTATTTTCGCAGAGACCGGTCTTTTCGTAGGATTTTTTCTTCCCGGCGACTCGCTGCTCTTTGTCTCCGGAATCTATGCCCAGGAGCTTATCGCCGAAACATTTGGCAGTACCGGCAGCGACTTTCTGGATACAACAATTTTGGCGACTTGCGTAGCGGTGGCCGGAATTATAGGTAATGAAGTTGGTTACTGGTTCGGTCTGAAGGCGGGCCCCACTTTATACAAACGGGAAGACTCCACATTTTTCAAGAAAAAATATCTGTTCCAGGCGCACGATTTTTTTGAAAAACACGGCGCATTAGCAGTAATTATGGCGAGATTTTTACCGATTGTAAGGACGTTTATGCCAATTGTTGCGGGAATTGTAAAGATGGATAAAAAAGAATTCCTGAGAGACAATATAATTGGCGCTTTCCTGTGGGCTTTTTCGCTGATTTTTGCCGGACACTATCTTAACGAACTTTTCAAAACGCAGTTTGATATTGATTTGAAGAAACATCTTGAAATGATTATCATCATTATTGTTTTGATTACGACGGTGCCGGTGATCATCAAATTTATTTTTGGTAAAAAGCAAAGCGATGAAAATGAATCCCCAAACATCTAGGATTCACTAAAATAATTATACGAAAGTCCTTCAAAGAAGGGCTTTTTGTTTGCCAAAAATTTTATATTTTTAATAATAATTTCCTATAAAAAATGAAAATTCTCACTTCCTTTTTCCTGGTACTTTCCTTACTGTGTTCAGCTCAGAAAAAATATGTTTTGGTGATACACGGGGGAGCTGGAACAATTACCAAAGAAAATATGACGTTTGAAAAGGAAAAAGCGTACAAAGACAAGTTAACCGAAGCTCTGAAAGCCGGTTACGCAGAAATTCAAAAAGGAAAAACTTCAGTTGATGCGGTGCAGTCTGCGATTGTCGTGATGGAAAACTCACCACTGTTCAACGCCGGAAAAGGCGCTGTGTTTACCCACGAAGGAAGGAATGAACTGGACGCATCGATTATGTATGGTAAAGACAAATCTGCAGGTGCTGTCGCAGGGGTACATACCATTAAAAATCCAATCAAGGCAGCGATTGCCGTGATGCAGAAATCTGAACACGTGATGCTCTCCGGTAAAGGCGCTGAAGAATTTGCAAAAGAACAGAAGCTTGAAATTGTAGATCCAAAATATTTTTGGACCCAGGACAGGTGGAACGGGCTGCAGAAAGCTTTGGAAAAAGAAAAACTGAAAAAAGCAACCACCCAGAACAAAAAGCCGGACTACCTTGAAATTGACCAAAAGTTTGGAACGGTAGGCGCAGTGGCTTTGGATAGAGAAGGCAATATCACCGCAGGAACTTCTACGGGCGGCATGACCAATAAAAAATGGAACCGCATCGGCGACTCCCCGGTGATCGGCGCCGGAACTTATGCGAACGCTCAGGTCGGAATTTCCGGAACGGGTTGGGGTGAATTTTTCATACGTTCCACCGCTGCCAGAACTGTTGCCGCAAAAATGGAATACCAGCACAAAGATGTGAAAACAGCAACCCAGGAAGTGATCGCAGAAATAGGGGAAATGGGTGGTGATGGTGGCCTCATAGCATTAGATAATAACGGAAACATTGCCATGGAAATGAACACGGCCGGAATGTACCGAGGTGCGATCACAGATAAGGGCGAAATTGAGGTAGAGATTTATAAATAAGCAGAAAGATTGAAGTTTGGAACCAGCAGTTGGAAAACAGATAAGCAGTTATAAAATTTTAGAGTTTAAATGACTTTCAAAATTCATAAAATCGAGGACTGGCAGGAAGTTGTAAATCAAATTCTGCCGAAACTTGAGCATAATTTATTACTTTTAAAAGGTAATCTCGGTGCTGGAAAGACAACTTTTACCCAATTTTTACTCAAAAATCTGGGCAGCACGGATGAAGTGTCCTCGCCCACCTATGCAATTGTTAATGAATATCGTACTCCAAAAGGAAATGTTTTTCATTTTGACCTTTACCGGATGAAGTCGGTTGGTGAAGTGTATGATATCGGAATGGATGAATATCTCGACAATGCTTTTCTATGCATCATCGAATGGCCGGAAATTTATGAAGAGGAACTGCAGGCGCTGCCTCACCATACCATGACCATCGAAAATACGGGTGATCTGCGCGAAGTTTTTTTCAGCTAAATTATAAAGTTTAATTCTTGCAGGTTGTGTATCTTTGCTCATTAATTCTTTCAACTTTTTATAATGAGCGGAACGATTTTCACCCCTTTTAAGGAAGAAGATTTATTACCAAAGGAAGAAAAACTGGAGGTCGTAAAAAAAGGAAAAAAATTCACCATCGGAATACCGAAGGAAACCTGCCTGAATGAGCGCAGGACATGCATAACCCCAGATGCAGTGCAGGTTTTGGCATTAAACGGCCACGAAATCATCATAGAATCTGAAGCCGGAAAAGGCTCTTTTTTTACCGACCAGCAATACTCCGAAGCTGGTGCGAGAATTACCAGCGACCCAAAGGAAGCTTTCGGACAGGATCTTGTTCTGAAAATCAATCCGCCGACCGATGAAGAAATTGAATATCTGAAACCTGATGCTTACTTGGTTTCGGCTCTGCAGATCAATCTGCGAGATAAGGAATATTTTAAAAGGCTTGGTGAAAGAAAAGTCAATGCCATCGCCTTTGAATTTATTGTGGATGATTACGAGCAACTGGCTTTGGTAAGACTCATCGGCGAAATTGCCGGGACGACTTCGGTACTTTATGCATCTGAACTTTTGGCACTTTCAAACGGGCTGATGCTGGGCGGAATTACCGGCATACGCCCCACAGAAGTGGTGATTATAGGTGCGGGAATTGTGGGCGAATTTGCTACTAAAGCGGCCATCGGTTTAGGGGCAAATGTGCGGATTTTCGACAATTCACTTTCAAAATTAAGAAGACTTCATACCCTGATCGATGCCCGGGTACCAACTTCAATTATAGATCCAAAGGAACTGTCAAAGAGCTTAAGGCGTGCTGATGTCGTGATCGCCGCATTACCGAGAATGTGCCAGTGTCCTGTGGTAACGGAAGATATGGTTCTGAAAATGAAGAAAGGCAGCGTAATTATCGATGTAACCATCGACAACGGAAAGGCGATTGAGACCTCTGAACTGACGACGCTGGATAACCCGTATTTTATAAAACATGGTGTCATTCACTGTGCTTTGCCAAATATCACTTCCAGAATTCCACGCACGACAACGAAGGCGATTTCAAACTTTTTCCTTTCTTATCTTTTAAATTATGATGAGGAAGGAGGCTTCGCTAATATGCTGATCCACAAAAAACAAATGAAAGACAGTCTCTACATGTACAAGGGCCGCCACACCAACAAAGCGATATGTGAAAGGTTTGATCTCACCTACCACGACATCAATCTTTTGATTTTTTAAATTTAAACCAAAAAAACTTCGCTGAAAATCAAATTCTGACGAAGTAAAATATATGCGCAAACTTAAATTCTTTTTTATCGGATTGATTCCGGGATTGCTTTTCGTGTTTTTCATTCTTAATAAAAAGGGGGCAACCTGTTCCGGTTATCTGCCAAACAGCCGCGTGATCGCGGAAACACTGAGCAAAGATTTTAAATTTTCTGAAAATTTTAAAAATGAGATTTCTGCCTTAAAAATGGATGAAAAATTCCTGAAAGACAGCATCATTACCAAAGGTGAAATCGATTTTACCAGAAGTCATGCCCAGAAAGTTCCCTGCCCAGATTATACTTTAGTTTATCCGAAAAAAAATCCGCGTTTCGAAATTACTTTTGAAAAATGCAGGGAGGAAGCTATCTTCAATACAATAAAAAAAATTAAGTGATGAAAATCGCGGTTGTGGGTGTTGGATTAATAGGCGGTTCGATGATGCTGAAACTACGGCAGAGAGCTTTGGCTTCCTATGTTTTTGGTATTGATAAAAATGAAAGGCATCTTCAGGAAGCACTTCAGCTCAATATCATTGACGAAGCCGCTGATCTTGAGAAAGGGATTGAAAACGCTGACCTGATCATCATTGCGATTCCTGTTGATTCCACCCGAGTCCTACTTCCTGAAATCCTTGACAAAATTTCAGAAAATCAAACGGTAATGGATGTAGGCTCTACCAAATCGGGAATTACGGAGGCCATAAAAACACACAAAAAGAGGAACCGTTTCGTAGCATTTCATCCGATGTGGGGAACCGAGAACAGTGGCCCAAAATCCGCGTCAGCAGACAGTTTTTCCGGTAGGGCCGCAGTGATCTGCGACAAGGAAGATTCCGCACCAGATGCCTTAAAAACTGTCGAAAAAATCGCAGAATATCTTGAAATGAATCTGCTTTACATGACCGCGGAAGACCATGACATTCACACCGCTTACATTTCTCATATTTCGCATATTACCTCTTACGCTTTAGCCAACACCGTTTTGGAAAAGGAACGTGAAGAAGACACGATTTTTCAGCTGGCGAGTTCCGGTTTTTCCAGTACGGTTCGCCTGGCAAAATCGCATCCGGAAATGTGGGTACCGATATTTAAGCAGAATAAAGAAAATGTGCTGGATGTTCTGAATGAACACATCACGCAGCTCCGAAAGTTTAAATCTGCGCTGGAAAAAGAAAATTATGATTTGCTGGAGCAGCTGATTTTAAATGCCAATCGGATACGCCCGATTCTCGAGAATAAATCCTGAATCAACGTGCTTTAATTAAAAAACAGGCTTGAAGCCGTTGTCTATTTTATCTCAAATTTAACATTCAGCTACGTTCACCGCTATCGCAAGGCCACCCTCCGAAGTTTCCTTAAATCTTTCGTTCATACTTTGAGCGGTATCCCACATCGACTGAATGACTTCATCCAAGGTAACCCGGGCTTTATTCGGATCACTTTCTATGGCGATATTTGCGGCCGTAATCGCCTTCATTGCCCCCATTGAATTTCTTTCAATACAAGGGATCTGAACCAGTCCCGCGATCGGGTCGCAGGTCATTCCGAGATGATGTTCCATTGCAATCTCTGCCGCCATGACAACCTGGCCTGGCGTTCCGCCCATAATTTCTGTTAAACCGGCTGCAGCCATTGCCGCAGAAACTCCCACTTCTGCCTGGCATCCACCCATGGCTGCGGAAATTGTTGCATTTTTCTTGAATAAGGTTCCAATTTCACCGGCAACCAAAATAAAACGTATTATATCGTCATCGGAAACATGATCGGTGAAAGCCTGTGCATACATCAGCACTGCCGGAATTACGCCGCTGGCACCGTTGGTTGGAGCCGTGATGATTCTTCCGAAACTTGCATTTTCTTCATTCACGGCCAGGGCAAAACATGAAACCCATTTATTGATGGTATTGAAAGTTTCCTCGGCATCGACCACCAGCTTGAACCATTCATCGATATTGGTGTAGGTTTTTCCGCCAAGGAGCTTTTTATTTAAACCAGCTGCCCTTCGCGAAACGTTCAAACCACCTGGCAAAACGCCTTCTTTATTCACACCTTTGTAAATACATTCTTTTATCTGCTGCCAGATGTAGAGCGCTTCCGCATCGGTCTGCTCTTTTGTCCTCCAACTTTCCTCGTTCAGATAAACCAGGTCCGAAACCCGGTTCAATTTTAATTTTTCGATATTTTTTAAAATTGCACTGCCGCTGTGACAAGGATATAGTGTTCGCACACAATGGCTCTGTATAGAGTTTTCCTCTTTGGTTGCCACGAATCCTCCACCAACAGAGTAATAATCCTGTTCGAGAGAAGTACCGTCCGAAAAAACAGCTTTGAAAATCATTCCGTTGGGATGAAAATCAAGAGAATTTCTCATATTTAAAACCAAATGATGCCCATATACGAACGGAATGATCTTTTCCCCACCGAGATTTAACTGGTTGCTTACTTTTATTTCAGCAATTTTTTCATCAATCTTTGTGGTATCAATCCGTTTAAAATTTTCTCCGGAAAGTCCCAGCATCCCGGCAATATCAGTTCCGTGCCCAATTCCGGTTTTTGCAAGCGACCCAAAAAATTCAAGATAAATTTCCTGCACGTCCTGGATGGAACGGTTTCTCCTGATTAAATCCAAAAACATCTCGGCAGCATTCCAGGGACCCATAGTGTGTGAGCTGGAAGGGCCAATACCTACTTTTATAATTTCAAAAACTGATATCGATTGCATAAATAGTTAGCTATTGTACAAATATAATCATTATGCAACACACGATAAAAGCCTTCCGTACGTGAAAAATAAACCTGACAACAATTATTGAAGAATTTTTTCGAGAATAAGCGATACCTCCTTATGTTTTGTGGCCGGGAACAGATGTGTGCCGCCTTTGATTACGTAATCCGGCTTAGAATTTTTGAGTGGGAAAACGATATCCTTATCGCCCATGATCTGTACTACATCGGGGATTTCTTCACACTTCCATGCTGAAATTTTTTCGATACTCCATTTCAAATAATAGGGATCGCGTACCCTGAAATATTCTAAGACCTTTGGATTTTTTGGATCAAAAAAATTACGGATGTATGAATAAAGTAGCGAAGATTTACCGTTGAAAATTCTTTGCGGTATATATTTCGGAAGGCCCGTAATTTCGCCCATTTTTATAAAACGAGATTTCTCCTTATCTGAACGGATGCTTGCTAAGATCACCACTTTTTCTGCCGGTTTTATCTTATGGATTTCCTGCACCATAATTCCGCCGAAAGAATAGCCCAAAAGGTAAAACGGTTCAGAATCATCAATTCTGTCTGCCATTTTTTGCACGTAATGTTCAAAAGATTCATTAGAATCAGGAATCATCCAATCTAAGAATACGACCTCCAGCACCTCCGGAAATTTCAGTTTTTCCAGAACTTTAAAATCTGCGCCAAGCCCGCTTATAACATAGATTTTCATGACTCAAAAATAAAAAAAATAAAAAACCTCTGCCAAAAAATAGCAGAGGTTCCCATTAACACATAAAAAAACTTATTTTGCAGTAATATCTACCTTCATATCCACATCATCTTTCACCACTACGTCCTTCATTGTTGATTTGTATGCAATGTCGAACTTCTGTCTGTCGAAGCTAAATTTATCAGAAACCAGCCGTACCACACCGTTATTAACCGTAATTACAGCCGGGAAAGACACAGGATTGGTCTTGTTTTTAGCGGTAAGATTACCGTTTACCTGATATTTATTTCCTGCAATTTTCCTTACAGAAGTAATTCTGTACACTGCTGTAGGGTATTTGTTGGTTTCGAAGAAATCGCCGTTTTTAAGGTGATTGTTCAATTTTGTTCTGTACTCACCGGTAAGGTCGGTCGCATTGATTGAATTCATATCCAGCACGAAAGTTCCGCCAACAACATTATTACCTTTCAAAATAACATTTCCTGACTTTACGCCAACGGTGCCGGTGTGCTGAGATGCTTCTGTCTTAGCAAGTTTGTACCCCCACCAGTTTACATTAGATGCCAATACTTTTTTTGTTTGTCCGAATGCAAGTCCGCTTACAAGAACCGCTCCAACGATTATCTTTTTCATTGCTTAAAATTATTTTACGCAAAATTAGACCTAAAAAAGCGGCAAGTACATTGATCTATGATAAGAAAAGAGCCTTAGGTTTGTAAGGCTCGATTATTATTTACTGATTACCGGTTTCTATGAAAGTTCCGTAGTAGGCTGCACCCTCGATGATGCCCATCTCATTCCGTAAAATATATATAGGAATGTCTTTAAGCAAATGCTCCATCCGGTCAGAGATTTTAAAATCTTTATAGAATTTTTCCCTGTCGATCAGACTGTGGATTTTGTCGGTAATTTCACCAGTAATAATGAGCCCCCCGGTAGCTTTCAGTTTAAGAACTAAGTTATTGGCTTCTCTTGCCAAAAATTGCAGGAACATTTCAACCGTAAGATCAACCAGCCTCGATGAATTCTCCCGCCCGTAACCCGCGATCACATCGAGGAAATCTTCATTATGCACTTTTTCATTCAAGCCCTGATCCTCCTTATGACGGCCGACATCGCGAAGAAATCTGTAGATATTATAAATCCCATTTTTGCTCAAAACACTTTCCCAGGTTACAATGCCATAAATTTTATTCAGAAACTGATAAAACTGGATTTCAAAATCGGTTCTTGGCGAGAATTCGCTGTGCCCGCCTTCGGTTGCAAAAGGCCTCAAACTTACGCCATCATAAAACAAACCGGCTTCACCCAAACCATTTCCGGGAGCTAAAATAGCCACATTACCACGAACCCTGTTTTTTGAAGTGTGTATTGTTTCAAATTTATTGTCGTAAACATCGGCCAGGCTGTAGGCGGTTGCTTCAAGGTCATTTATTAAATAAGCTTTTTTGAATCCCAAATCCGTCCGCACCACTTCCGCTTCAATAACCCATGGCAGATTTTCAGTCTCACACCTTCCGGAAATCACCGGACCGGGAACTGCGATTGAAATCCTTTCGATGCCGCTGATTTGGTAATCCGAAATGAATTTTTGTGCTATCGCAGAAAAATCAGGGAAATCTTCAGTATTGTAATCAGCCTCTACTTTTAGTTGAATATCCCCTTCGGAACAGTTATATACAGATATTTTACTTTTTTTTCTGCGTAAATCGGCCGCAATTACTGCCGTATTTTTATTCGTAGGACAGTCTCTGCCAGGTAAATATAATGGGAATTTGGTTTTAGCGCACATATAAAAATGTTTACTTGTAAAGATAAAAAAATATTCTTTTTAGGCTGCAAAAAAAAACTTCCCAAAAAATTGGGAAGTCCGTTTGATATCTGTGTTAAATTACTTGCCTAGAGGAATATTATAAGATACTCCGGCACCCAGTGCTCCTGCACTGTATTTTTGGCCTCCTATCTCTCCTTTGTCACCTGTAAATACTTTTTGGTACTGTAGGGCAAAGTTCCAGTCTTTATTGTGGTAACCGATTTCCGGCTTGATGTAAAATCCACCGTCTGGTCTTTCTACAGCTGAGTTTGAAGCAACCTGTTTATCACCAGTGATAAATCCGTAACCTAAATCAGTACCCAAATAAAAACCTGTTTGTTTAGGGTAAACTCTAATTAGCGCTGCTACCGGTACCACACCAAAGTCATTATTATTCAACCCATTATTTTCTTTACCGAAATAATGTGTATATCCGGTGGCAATACCAAAACCGAAGCCCGGAGTTGCAAGATTTTGATAGGCTACATCAACACCTGCAGCTGCTGAAGCATTTTCAGCGGGCAATGCAACACCAGCATTAGCACCAATTTTAAGCATATTTGTCATATCTGCACTTTGGGCACTTACTATTCCTGTTGTTGCTAATCCTAAAAGAAGAACTGTTTTTTTAATTGTTTTCATAATTTTAAATTTTACTCTTTTAATTTTAAATTAATTTTAAATTTTACTGATGTCTTAATTGAAAACATTGTGCCAAAAGAGATTGCAGCAGGTCAATAAATACCGGGAAAAAGACCTATCAACTTGATAACCAATTATTTAATAGTTAAACATTTATTTAATTTCGATAAGTAAAAAAGTGATATTTTGTCATTAATTTTTCATTAATTTTTTGTTTAATACAAAAAAAACTCCGCCTATGCAGAGTTTTGATTTAATTTACTTCGTTATAAATCAACTTAATCCGGTAATCACACCATTTAAGTCAATGTCCATGCCTTCAGCAGCCGGAACATTTGGCAGACCAGGCATCCGCATCATATCACCTAAGATGGGAATGATGAATCCTGCACCGGCTGCAAACTCAAACTCACGCACGGTCACCTTGAAGTTAGTTGGCCGCCCGATTTTGGTTTCATCGTCAGTTAGAGATTTCTGCGTTTTCGCCATGCACACCGGAAGTTTATCGAATCCCAAATCGTAAATCGTCTTAAGCTGAGCTTTTGATTTTTGAGAATAATTCACGGCATCAGCACCATAAATTTCTTTAGCAATGGTTTCAATCTTGTGCTCCACCGTATCTTCAACATTATATAATGGCTGAAAATCATTACCGCAGTTGGCAGCACAGTAAACCACTTCTTCGGCAAGCTCCCTCATTCCTTCGCCACCATGAACGAATTCATCAGCAAGAATGGCTTTTACGCCCAATTTTTCACATTCAGATTTAACGAATTCAATTTCATCCTCAGCATCTGTCGCAAAGTGGTTGATGGCAATGATCGGTTTTAAACCAAATTTAAAGGCGTTTTCAATATGTTTTTTAAGATTGTCAATTCCATTTTTAACAAACTGGAGGTTCGGTTGGCCGTACTCCCCTTTTTTGGTCGCACCGCCGTGATAGCGCAATGCTCTGATCGTTGCCACGATGACGTACGCATCGGGTTTCATTTTACCGTAATGGCATTTGATGTGAAGAAATTTTTCTGCGCCTAAGTCTGCACCGAAACCAGCTTCAGTCACGACATAATCCGCAAGTGACAGACCGGTTTTTGTAGCAATGATTGTGTTGGTACCCTGCGCGATGTTTGCGAACGGGCCGCCGTGCAAAATCGCAGGATTTCCCTCCAACGTCTGTACAAGATTTGGTTTAATGGCATCTTTCAAAAGAATTGCCATAGCGCCTTCGGCTTTTAAATCTCTGGCAAAAACCGGTTTTTTATCGAAAGTATACCCCACGAAAATATTCCCCAGCCTGTTTTTTAAATCCTCGAAATTTTTTGAAAGGCAAAGAATTGCCATCACTTCCGATGCTGGAGTGATATTGAAGCCTTCTTCGCGTGTGATCCCGTTGTTGGAGCCTCCCAGGCCGATAACAATCTGGCGGAGCGAACGGTCATTCATATCCATTACTCTCTTCCAAACGATGGTTCTGGGATCTATATTTAAAGAGAATTTTTTATTCTGAAGATTGTTATCAATCAAAGCTGAAAGTAAGTTATTGGCTTTCTCAATCGCTGCAAAATCTCCTGTGAAATGCAGGTTAATATCCACCATAGGAATCACCTGGGCATAACCACCGCCGGCAGCACCGCCCTTGATCCCGAAAACCGGACCCAAACTCGGTTCGCGGAGCACAGCAACTGCTTTTTTGCCGATTTTATTCAGTCCGTCACAAAGCCCAACAGAGACCGTCGTTTTACCCTCACCGGCGGGAGTCGGATTAACAGCGGTAACCAAAACCAGTTTGGATTTTTTTATTTTTTCTTCGTCGATGTAAGTGAGTGGGATTTTGGCTTTGTATTTACCGTAATATTCTAAATCATCGCGGTGGATACCAATTATTTCTGCTATTTCCCGAATGTGCCGGATGTCGGCATTCTGCGCAATTTCTAAATCTGTAGGAAAACTCATAATATGATTGTAATACTCACAAATTTAGCAGTAATTGGGCAATAGAAGAAATGTACTGGTTTGAAATTTATCAGTTTAAGATGAAAATAAAAAAACCTCACGAATGCTGTGAGGTCTTTAACATTAAGGCGCAACACGCTGTGCCATGGCCTTTTCCTGCTGTTTGCGGTTTTGCTTCTCTTCGTATTTTTTTACGATAAAACCGATAGCGATCGGCGCAACCCACATCAGGATTCTTCTTAAAAGTGTTGGATTCATAATTTAATTTTTATTTACTTTTCTTTTTGCAATTTGTGAGCCAAAACCGCCGCACGTAGAAATCTTGTAAATAAAAAAGCCCCTGAAAAGGAGGCTTCGTTTTTATGCATTCTCAGTTGGCTGCTGCCCTTCCTGATTATGATTTCTTGGTTTATCCTGTCTAGGTTTGCTTTCCGGTTTTGGCGGTCTTGGCAATAAAACTTTTCTTGAAAGCCTCATTTTCTTACGGTCATCATAACCTAGGAATTTCACTTCTACCTCATCGCCTTCGGCATAAGGTACTTTTTCCGTACGCTTCCAGTCGATTTCAGAAATGTGAAGAAGGCCTTCCGTTCCTTTTGCCAACGCTACGAAAGCTCCGAAATCCATCACCTTTACTACTTTTCCAGTGTAAACATTACCTACAACAGGTACAAAAGTAATCTCATTGATGGCCGCAATCGCTGCATTGATTTTTTCGCGATCTGTACCTGCGATTTCAATTCTTCCGATCTCGCCGATTTCTTCAATCGCAATTACGGTATCAGTATCTTTCTGAAGCTGCTGAATGATTTTTCCGCCAGGCCCGATTACCGCCCCAATGAAATCTTTCGGAATTTCCAAAATTTCCATTTTCGGTGCGTGAGGTTTCACATCGGCTCTTGGTTTATCAATCGTTTTAAGGATTTCACCAAGAATATGGAGACGCCCTTCTCTTGCCTGGTTTAGTGCTGTTTCCATGATATCCATCGTTAGGCCCTGGATTTTAATATCCATTTGGCAAGCCGTAATTCCGTCTGCAGAACCCGTCACTTTAAAGTCCATATCTCCAAGGTGGTCTTCATCACCTAAAATATCAGAAAGCACTGTGAATTTTCCTGTTTTTGGGTCAGTGATTAATCCCATTGCAATTCCGGAAACTGGTTTCGTAATCTGCACACCCGCATCCATCAATGCTAAAGTACCGGCACAAACTGTTGCCATAGAAGACGAACCGTTGGATTCCAAAATATCAGATACTACACGGATCGTATAAGGATTTTCTGGCGGTATCATTCCTGCTAAAGCTCTCTGCGCCAGATTTCCGTGACCAACTTCCCTTCTTGAAGTTCCTCTTAAGGGTCTTGCTTCACCAGTAGAAAATGGCGGGAAGTTATAATGAAGGAAGAATTTTTCGTCGTAATTGATCGCTACGGAGTCCACCATGTTCGCATCCTTTACAGAACCTAAAGTTACTGCCGTCAAAGACTGGGTTTCACCTCTGGTGAAGATTGCGGAACCGTGCGCGCCTGGTAAATAGTCGATTTCAGACCAAATTGGGCGGATGGTTTTAGAATCACGGCCATCCAGACGGATTCCCTCGTTAAGGATCATCTGGCGCATCGCTTCTTTTTCCACATCGTGGTAATACACTTTCGCGAATGGCTCTACCTCTTCTCTTTCTTCTTCAGAATATTGTGAAAGGAATTCCTCTAAAACAGCCGCGAAATTTTCGTGTCTTTCTTCTTTTGCAGAAGGTGTTTTCGCTACAGCGTAAACTTTATCATAAGTTTCTTTCCACACTTTTTCGCGGATTTCCTCATTGTGCGTTTCGTGCTCGTAGGTTCTTTTTACCTGTGAAGACGGAATTCTTGCAGCCAGTCTTTCCTGAGCCTCGATCTGAACTTTGATTTCTTCGTGAGCATATTTAATGGCTTCAAGCATTTCGGCTTCAGAAATTTCCTTCATTTCACCTTCTACCATTACGATGGAGTCTTTGGTAGCACCCACCATAATATCAAGGTCAGCTTTTTTAAGATTTTCGATGCTTGGGTTTACGGAATATTCGCCGTCGATCCTCACCACTCTAACCTCTGACATCGGCCCGTTGAACGGAATATCTGTAATGGCAATCGCTGCAGACGCTGCAAGCCCTGCAAGCGCTTCAGGCATTGTTTTTTCGTCGTAAGAAATAAGGGAAATCATCACCTGCACTTCCGCGTGGAAGTCTTGAGGGAATAATGGACGGAGAACCCTGTCCACCAGTCTCATCGTAAGCACCTCATCATCAGAAGGTTTTGTTTCTCTTCTAAAGAAATTTCCCGGAATTTTACCGCCAGCGTAGAATTTTTCTCTGTAATCTACCGTCAGAGGAAGAAAATCCACTCCCGGATTAGCATCTTTGTTAGCAACAACGGTTGCCAAAAGCATCGTGCCGCCACATTTTACAACCACAGAACCGTTCGCCTGTTTTGCGAGACGACCTGTTTCGATGGAGACTTCTCTCCCGTCTTTTAACTGAAATTTTTCAATAATTGCTTCTGGAGCATTCATAAATTGATCTGTCTTTTGCAGTCCGTATTGACTGCGTTAAATATTTAAACTTTTTAAATTTCGAGGGCAAAGATACGTAAAAATGAGGGATTTTTTTTGAAATTTAACCCGTTAAAAATTTGAATTCCAGATTTTCATAATTCCCATTTACAAATCTGATGGCATAAAACTGGAATTTAACAAATGGAAATCATTAAAAAAATTATTATGGGAATTTTATGGACTATCATTATCGGAGCCGTTGCAGGTTGGCTGGGCTCCCAGATCTTTAAAGGCGGCAGCCTTGGATTGATCGGGAACATCATCGTTGGGATCGTAGGCGGATTTATCGGTTACTGGCTTTTGGGAAATACTTTTGGCACAGAAATCATAGGCCAGATTTTAACAGGAGCTGTGGGTTCCATCGTGCTTTTAGCAATAATTAATCTCGTCTCCGGCAGGCGCGTTTAGAAAATTAAAAAAAAGCAACTCGGGCTGAGTTGCTTTTTTTGTCCGTAAGAGATTTATTTTCTTAATCCTAATTCAGCGATAATCGCTCTGTATCTTGCGATATCCTTGTTTTTAAGATAATCTAACAATCTTTTTCTTTTACCTACCAATTTTACAAGGGCTCTTTCAGTAGCATAATCTTTGTGATTAGCTTTTAAATGACCTGTAAGGTGGTTGATTCTGAAGGTAAACAATGCGATTTGACCTTCTGCAGAACCTGTGTTTTCTGCCTTTCCGCCGTGTTTAGCGAAGATTTCTGCTTTTTTCTCTGATGTTAAGTACATGCCAATATTAATTAATGATTATTATGTAACGAGGTGCAAAAATACAACTATTTTGAATAACAGCCAAACATTATAGATATTCTTGATAAAGCTTATAACGAAAAACGTTAAAAAAATCTTAAAATCTATAATTAAAATCAGCAAAATGGTGCTATTTTTGCATCACTAAAACAAGATGAAAAAACTTTTACTCCCTCTCCTTTTTATCGCTGCCGGGACACTTGTACTTACCAGCTGCATCAGCATTCCCAGGAATTTATCTGAAAATTCATTGGACAACCTGCAGCACGACAAGCACCGGATTGTTTACTTTAATCCTGAAGTTTACCCGGATGTCGAGGAGATAAAGTTTCCCTCTTATCAGGCGTTTTTTGATGGCGTTACTGAAAAACTGCGCAAATTTGAACATTTAAAACTGTCCAGAGTAGACACTCCCCTGGTTTATGATTCGATCGATGTGCAGACGATCAAAGAAATTTGCCATAACAATAATTCTGATCTGGCTGTCGTTCCAAAAATTAAATATTTTAAAGTTGGCCTGGGAAAATATGTATTTTCAAACCAAGTAGTGATCAGCATGAAGATGTTTAATTCTGAAGGTACACTCCTCACTGAAACATCTTACGACACTTACAGGAAGAACAGGAGAATGCTGGGCAGTACCACCAACTCCATCAAAATCGGGACAGAAGGCGCTATGAATGAAATCCTGAGAGAAATAAGACTTATGAACCGCATCACAGCTATCGAAACACCGCCCGATACACCAAAGGCACTTATTACCACACCTTAATTCTCTTTATTTTATTAATTTTATGGCTGAAAACAGTGCTTCAGCTTATGAGAATTATTTCGACGGTACCTTCGATCACAGAAACTTTATTCGATTTTGATTTAGATAGAACTGAAATCGTTGGTCGTACTAAATTCTGCATACATCCTACAGAAAAGGTTTTCGAAATTGAAACTGTTGGCGGTACGAAAAACCTTAATCTTGATAAAATTAAATCCTTGATGCCGGATCTGATCATTGCCAATAAGGAGGAAAACCAGAAAGACCAGATTGAAGCACTGATGCAGGATTTCAACGTTTGGGTGACCGATATTGAAACATTGGAAGACAACGAAAAATTCCTCACTGAACTCGGCGGCAAACTCCATAAACAGGATCTGGCTGAGAAATTTAACAGCGAAATTTCAAATATTTTCAGAAATTTAAATACCGAAAAAAGAAAAAAAGCAGCCTATCTGATATGGAACAATCCTTATATGACGATAGGTTCAGACACTTTCATTCATCATATTTTAAATAAAATCGGCTTCGATAATATTTTCGACAATCAGAAACGTTATCCCAAAATCAATACAGAAGATTTGAAAAATGCTGAATACATTTTGCTTTCTACGGAACCTTATCCGTTTAAGGAAAAACATAAAAAAGAGTTTGAGACTTTATTCCCAAACTCAAAAATTATGATTGTTGATGGCGAAGCGTTCTCATGGTATGGCACGCATTTAACCAAAGTTAAAAACTACCTGTCGGAACTCGCACAAATTAATTAATCCTATAAAATCCCAGCGACCTTTTCACAAAGCCATTCCAGCAGCTCTCTGTCTTCATCGGTAAAAGGATTGAGCTGGTGCGAATCGATATCAATTTGTCCGATATTTTCTCCGTCTTTGATGATTGGAACCACAATCTCAGCTTTTGTATCCACTGAACAGGAAAGATAATTATCCTGCTCATGAACATCGGGCACAACAAAAGCTTCGTTGGAAATAGCCACCTGTCCGCAGATTCCCTTTCCGAAAGGAATGACTGTATGATCAGTTGGCGCACCAACGTATGGCCCCAAAACCAATTCATCCTTATCGCCATTTTTGAAATAAAAACCCGTCCAGTTATAATAAGGAATCTCCTGATCCAACAGATGGCATATTTTTTCAAGTTTGGCATTGGTGTCTGCACTTGGACTTTCTATGATAGACAGCAGTCTTTTTTTCAGCTCGCTCATAATTCTTCGATTTGTATAGTTTCTTTATAGCCAAAGAGCCCCCTTTCCTTGATCATCTCGGCAACGCCTTCGGGCAGCTGGTTTTCCCAGCCGGTTTCGTGTTTCGCGATTTTTGCAAGGACTTCACGTGAATAAATTTCAGAAAAATCAGGATTATAATCTACAATATCCACAATTCTCCTGTTGGCGATAAAATATTTATATAGCTCTTTCACATTATCGTTTACTTTCAGGTTTTTCGAGGTCAGCAATTCGTGGGTCTCAGGATCTTTATAAGGATAGAGGTAAACCCGCATGTCTTTCCTGAAAAATTTACCGAAAGCCTCCAAAATACCACCTGACAGGTGTTCATAATACTCTTCATCAAAAACCATCTGCAGGTTATTAACGCCCATTGCGACGCCAAAATAACGGATGTTATAAGTCGTAAAATATTCTGCCAGGCGGTAATATTCTGCAAAATTTGAAATCATCACCGTGTAGCCCAATTTGGCGAGCACATCCACCCTGTCGAGGAAATCCCTTTCATCAATCTTACCGGTCGCACGCAGGTTAAACGTCGTAATTTCGAAAATAATGACAGTATCTTCGGGCTTGCCCTCCGTATCTTTCAGGAACATCTTCAAGCCTTGCTCGAACATATCGGTATTAACCAGTGTGACCGGCCTGAAACTTCCACGCACCGCAAATACATCTTTTTTATAAAGAATATCAGCCGGCAGCATATTTTTACCTTCTGAATTGAAAATCACGGCATCCGTCATTCCTTTTTTTACAAGCTGAAGCGACATCAAACGGTTGTCAACATAAGGAAAAGCCGGGCCTTCAAAATGAATGGTATCGATCTCAATTTTATCTACTGAAATATCATCGTAAAGTGATTTTATCAGTTCCCGCGGATTGTCATAAAGATTGAACGCCCCATAAATCAGGTTTACACCAAGACTACCAAGAGTTTCCTGCTGCAGACTGGCTTCATTTTCCCGGAACCTGACGTGAATGAGAATCTCGCTGTATTCCCCATTCGGCGAATGCTGAAACATAATCCCAACCCAGCCGTGACCTTTGAAGGTTTTATGGTAATTGATGGTGGTTACTGTGTTGGCATACGAAAAGAAACGTCGGTTCGGCGTTTCTGTATTATCCAATCTCTCGTCGATAAGTTTTATCTCGTGCTTCAGCATCTTTTTAAGACGGTTCTGCGTTACAAATCTGTTTTTCTCCTCCTTACCGTAAATCGAGTTACTGTAATCCTTATCGTATGCAGACATTGCTTTCGCAATGGTGTTTGATGCGCCGCCCGCCCTGAAGAAATGCCTTACAGTCTCCTGTCCGGCTCCAATTTCGGCAAAAGTACCATATATATTATGGTCAAGATTTATTGCTAAAGCCTTCTGTTTAGGGGTTAAGAACTGCTTAATCTCGGACATTTTTAAATTTTTGTAAAAATATGAATTATTCAGGCAAAATACCAATTTTTCTTTCAAATGCCGATGAACAGGCACTTTAAAATTTTCTACTTTTTAAACAAAAGCAGCAAAAAGCAACCAAATTAAGCATTTGTTGTACTAAATATTATACTTTTATTTCACGGTATTGGTACCAAATTGAGCCGTATAAATATCCTTTCTGTCGCATTTTTTAATGCAGACACTAACCCTAAATTTTTATACAATGGCTACATTGAAATTTATCCTGAAAACCCACCAGGAAGACAAAAGCGGCAAATGTCCGCTTTACATCAGATTAATTAAAGACAGAAAAGCCAAGTTTATTTCTACCGGAATAAAACTTGAAGCACAGCATTGGGACGAAGACAAGCAGAAAGTAAAAAAGAATTATCCCAACAGTACCAGGATGAATGCCGTTTTGGCTTCCAAACTTGCCGATGCTTCTATTCAGGTTCTGGATGAAGAAAGAAAAACCAAAAATGTAACTGCCAAAAAATTGAAGCAGGCCCTTGTAGGTTCCAGTTCAGTTAATTTTTTTGAGTATGCAGACAAAACACTTAAGAACATCCGCGAAACCATATCTGAAAACACTTATACTGTGTATCGGGCGCAGGTGAATAAGTTCAAAGAATTTGTAGGAACAGATGAACTGTTGTTGGAAGATCACCACAAAGCAGGAACTTTGGCGAACCTGCTTCAAAAAATGGTTTGTGGCAATGGTAGCCTGCGTACTGGACGAGAAACAGGTAAACCAGACCGTAATCGTTTTTTCCGGAAAACAGGGATTGGGAAAAACAACCTGGATAGAAAAGCTCATGCCTAATCCATTGAAAGAGTACATCTTTTCCGGCACCATTAACCCAAGCAATAAAGATACTCTCATTCATTTGGCAGAATGTATGCTCATCAACCTGGACGAACTGGAAAACCTGAACAAAACAGAAATCGGAACGCTTAAGGAAATTATCACCAAAACGCACATCAGAATGAGAAAAGCCTACGGTCACAACAACGAAAATATGCCCCGAAGGGCATCTTTTGCCGGCAGTGTAAACACTGCCCAGTTTCTGAACGATACCACCGGCTCACGCCGTTTTCTTTGCTTCGAGGTGGAGCATATCGAATACACCCACGAAATCGACATCAACAAAGTTTTTTCTCAGGCTTTAAAACTCAAAACAAGGCTTCCGCCACTGGTTCAACCAGGAGGAAATCAAAGAAATCAATGCGAATAATGAACAATATCAGTTGAGAAGTCCGGAGGAAGAGTTGTTGCTGACTTGGTTTGAAAGTGCAGAAAAAGAAACCGCCCAGTACTTTTTAAACACCACACAAATTCTGCAAATGATAACAAGCCGGGCAAATCTAAATATTTCGGATGCTTCTGTAAACAAATTGGGAAAAGCGTTACGGAAGCACGGTTACAACCGGGTGATGAAAAATAACTCGTATGTGTACGCAGTTAATTTTTTGGAACCTGAAATAGTAGATGCAAAAAATAAAGAGGGTTCAGAGGCTAAGAAGGTATGTGCTGTCCAGCAGGAAATTCCGTTCCGCTTTAAATCGTGATTTTTAAATATATTAAAATTGAGATGGTTTTGCACTAAGTCTGGTCTGCTGCAGGCTTTACGCTCACTTTTTCAATCCTTTTCTTATCAGTTTTAAGTACGGTGAAGACATAATCGTTCCAAAAAACTTCTTCTCGCTCTTTTGGGAAATGTTGCAGTTGGGAGATGAGGAAGCCACCCACGGTGCTATAGTCACCGGGTTCATACTCATCTTCCAATTCTAATTTTTGCAATAGTTCGTAGTAGGAAAATTGACCGTCCAATATTAAGCTGCCGTCCGTATTTTCAGAAATCTGCATGTCTCTTTGTCCATATTCGGTTGCATCACCTATTAAGGCATCCATTAAGTCATCCATCGCAATCAATCCTTCCAGGGAGCCATATTCGTCAACAACAAATGCATAGTGTATTCTTTTAGTTTTAAACTGTTCCAAAACCCGGTAAGCAGCAGTGTTTTCATGCACAAATAGTGGTTCTCTTATAAATGGCTTTAGTTGAAATTCTTCATAATCAGTAACTTTTGAAAAAAGCTCTTTTACAGATACATATCCTATCAAATTATCCAGGTTTTTATCTACCACAGGATAAATCGAATGGGATTCTATATTGCTTTTTTCTTTAATCATCTGCAAACCGTCGGTAATGTCGAAATAAATTAGGTCTTTCCTTGGCGTCATGAGTTCGCGCACACGTCGGTCTCCCAATGCGAATACACGCTCAACAATATTCTGCTCTATTATTTTCACATCACCACCTTCCACACTTTGCTGCAGCATGGCTTTTATTTCTTCTTCGGTTACCAGTCCGTCATTTTTTTCGTTTATACCGAAAATACCAAGGACAAAATTATTGGTCTTGGTAAGCAACCAAATAAACGGTTTTGCAATGGTGGAAAGCAATGTCATAGGTTTGGCCATCATCACGGCAATTTTTTCCGGAAAAATCAGGCCTATTCTTTTCGGAATGAGTTCGCCCAAAACAATGGAAGAAAATGTTAATACAACCAGTACCAACACCACGGATATTGAATCAGAATATTGCTGCAGTGGCTCCAACCTCGAAACGTATACTTTCACATCTTCAGTAATTTTATCGCCGCTGTAAATACCTGTTAAGATGCCGATTAAGGTAATGCCAATCTGTACGGTGGATAAAAATGTGTTCGGTTTTTCGGCGAGTGCTATTGCTTTTCTAGCATTGGCGCTCCCTTTTTTAGCCAAATTTTCAAGTTTGAATTTCTTTGCGGATACCAACGCAATTTCACTCATTGAGAAAATGCCGTTTAATAATATCAGTAAGAATAGAATCAATATTTCCATGTAATAATCTTTTGCTTCCTAAGGAGCGAATTTGCTATGCACAAATATAGATAACCTAAATAATAATGTAATTTCGCGAGGTTTTAAGGTTACGCTGGTAGATAGGAAGTCTTTATTTCTCACAGCTGTAAATTATACCATCATCCGCTTAAATCTTCCCACACTAAAAGTATGGTATATTTTACATTTGCACTAAACTTTTATGAGGATGAATAATGCGATAAAAAATATACTGATTCCCCTAGACTTTACCCGTAAAAATGAAAAATTTCTGAACATCGCTGCAGCGATGGCTAACCGTCACGGTGCTAAGGTGCATGTTCTTAATGTGGTCCCTTACTCATTGTTGGGAACGGGGAGTGCATCAAGCGGAAAATTTTTTTTCCACGGAAACGCAATGATTGAATCTGCGGAAAAACAGTTGGCAACTTTCAAAATGGTGATGAGTCAAATTACAAATGAAGATGTTATCGCCCAACACGCCATTGGATCTGTCGCTACAGAAGTTCTGAAATACAGCAATCAGAAAAACATAGACCTCATTTTGATGCCTGTGCAATATCCAAAACGAAGACCGGGCTTCATCAGTTCGAATACTTATGAGATTATCGCAAACAGCGCGGTACCAGTCATAACGATTCCTGAAAATTTCAATAAGGAAAAGTTTGAAAAAATCCTTTTTCCCATTCGCAATGTAAAGGCGGTGGAAGATAAACTGCAGTCTGTAATACCGATCGCCAAAAAGAATAAAGCCAATGTTCGTCTTGTGGCTATTGACGCTTTCGAGCGTAACAGCAACATCCGAAAGTTAGAAGATAAAGTACAACTTCTTGGTGAAAAGTTAAGCAATTCTAAAATTGCTGCTATTAAAGAGGATTTAAGAGTTTCCTTGGAGCCCCACAGCGATATTTTGGCACTTGGAGACCAGAATAATTCAGATTTGATTGCGGTTAATGTTTCTACGAAAAAATCTTTTACCCAACTCTTCAAAAATAATTTTACTGAAAATATAGTTTACAAATCCAAAAGACCAGTTTTTTTCTTCCGCAATGAAGAAGATGCTACGCCCGCACAGGAATATGTTGCTATGCCTTATCCAATGATGCCGGTCTAAAAATAACGAACACAAATGCAAATTATAAAGTTTTCCAATACACACATTCCGCTATCGTACCGTCACGAAGTTGCTAATTTTCTTTTTGAGCATTTACAAGAATTTGGCGATCCGAAAGACGATATTATGCTTTCCCTCAATTATATTGATGATAAAGAAACAGGAAAAGGGGGTTATTTACTTGTCGCGATGGATGATGATGTAATGGTTGGCGCCGTAGTGGTAAATAAAACAGGAATGCAAAGATACATTCCGGAGAACATTTTAGTATACATTGCCACGCACAACCAGTACAGAGGGAGAGGAATTGGAAAAAAACTGATGCAGGAAACAATCAAGGTTTGCGATGGTGCTATTGCGCTGCATTGCGAACCTGATAATCCTGCAAAATACCTTTACGAAAAATTAGGCTTCACTTCGAAATATCTCGAAATGCGCCTGCCAAACGAAAAAAATGTCAATAGTAACACTCAACAGACGAAAACTAAGGGAGAATTTCAACTATCTTAATCGTTTTTTTGCTGAAAAAAATATAGAATGGAGCGTAGTAACTAAAGTGCTTTGCGCAAACGAAACTTTTCTCGAAGAAGTGCTTTCGTTGCCCATTGATGAGTTCTGCGATTCCAGAATTTCAAATTTAAAAACAATAAAAGCCTTAAACCCGGATGCTCAAATCGTCTACATAAAACCTGTTCCTCTTACTTTTGTAGAAGATGTTGTAAGATATGCAGATGTTAGTTTTAATACGGAAGTAGAAACCTTGTCTTTATTGTCCAGTAAAGCAGTGTCGCTGAATAAATTTCATAAAGTTGTTATAATGATTGAAATGGGTGAATTGCGGGAAGGTGTCGTTCGGGAAAGGCTTTTAGATTTTTTCGGTAAAATATTGAAACTTCCTAATATAGAAGTGGTGGGAATCGGCACCAATCTTTGCTGTATGAATGGCGTATTGCCCGACTACGACAAAATGAAACTGCTTCACGAATCAAAACAAGAAATAGAAAAGACGTTCGACGTTCATATTCCCTATATTTCGGGCGGTGCATCTGTGGCTATACCGTTGCTATTGAACGGCGAAATGCCACCGTATATCAACCATTTCCGGATTGGCGAAACTTTGTTCTTTGGAACCAATGTTTATGACGATTCCCTTATTGAAGGCATGCATCACGATGTCTTTAAACTGAACGCCGAAATTATTGAGATTAAAGAAAAACCCAATATTCCTGAAGGGAAATTAGGGACGAACCTCACCGGAGAAAAAAAAGATTTTAATAACCTGAAAAAAATAAAAAATACCAAAAGGGCCATTGTGGACATTGGTTTGTTGGATTTGTCACCCAACAATATTAAGCCCGTCAATAAAAACCTCGAAATTGTGGGGCAAAGCAGCGATATGTTGGTCTTGGATCTGCAAAATTCCTACAAAAACTATAAAGTGGGAGACATGGTTGCTTTTGAACTGAATTATATGGGGTTGTTGAGCCTTATGAACTCTTCCTACGTACAAAAGAAAGTCATTTCAGATGTTCACTGTCATATAAAAAAAAGAAAAAACCGTTTCCTGGAACGCATCTGCTAATTAACTGTTTCATAATTTTAATTTATAATTTGTTCCATGGCAGTGTTGAAATATACCATAATTTATTTTATGGTATATTTTATCTTTGTGGTATATTTTACATCGCTTATGGAAGATTTTGACACCTTGATAAAATATACTATTAAGAACATAAAGGAGCATGATGCGGACGTGGTAGATTTTGCTTTTTACAGGTTTGCTCACTTCTTGAAGGATGCCCCGCATCTTTCGGAACCACACCGCCACGATTTTTACGCTTTAATTTATACTATTAAAGGTAATGGCTCGCACAGCATCGATTTTGAAGAATATCTAATCGCACCAAACCGGCTTTTTTTTATCAATTACGACCAAGTACATTCTTGGAATATTGCTTCCGATGTCGAAGGGTATATCCTGCTTTTTTCAAAATCTTTTTACAATCTTATATTTACCGGTAATGATTTGGTGCAAAGCGATACGGCGGTAGAAAGTTTGCCGGTATATATCGACATACCCGAAGACGAGAAACATTTTTGGCTGAACATTTTTGAAAACATCAAACTCGAATTCCAAAAAAAGGAAGGCTATTCTCGGGAAGTCATCTGTTTGTTGCTGAAAACCTGCGTTCTGAAGATGTCCTCGGCGTCAGAGAATTCTAAATTCGAGGCTTCTGTCTCAGACCACAAGGGTTTATTAGTTTCCGAGTTCCGTAAGCTGGTCAATCTGCAGTTTCGGGAGAAGAAAATGCCTAAGGAATACGCTGCTCAATTGTCCGTAACGCCTAATTACCTTAATGCAGTGGTAAAAGAATATCTTGGCAAACCGGCCGGAAACGTCATTAAAAACCGTATTGTATTGGAAGCCAAACGGCTGCTTTCGCACACAAAACTTTCCGTGAGGCAGATTTCTTTGGAATTGGGTTTTAGCGACAATTCTCATTTTGGGAAATATTTTAAAAATTCCACAGGTCAAACACCCGAAACATTCCGTAAGAATCTTCAGCATTAAAATTTTAGTCCGAACCGTTTTCCTAAACTTCAGGAAAACAATATTTAACATTTAAAATCTAAAATTTAAAATCATTAATATGATGAACTCAACACAACATATAGAAATTTGTCCCTTAAAACCTGAACAGTATTCAGAATTATTGGACGTCATGAAGATGGCCTATCCCAATTGGCAGGGCGGTTATTGGAGTGAAAAATCCATTCAAAAACTAACACAAATTTTTCCGGAAGGGCAGTTGGTTGTCCTTATCGAAGGAAAAGTTGCCGGATGCGCACTCTCGCTAATTGTGGATTATGAAAAATTTGGCGACAGGCACACCTACGAGCAAATCACCGGCAATTACACCTTTTCTACATTTGATGAAAACGGAAAAACGCTTTACGGTATAGAAGTATTTATCCACCCGGATTACAGAGGGTTAAGATTAGGCAGAAGATTGTATGACGCACGAAAAGAACTTGCCGAAAAACTGAACCTTAAGAATTTCATTTTCGGTGGCAGAATTCCTTTTTATCACAAATACGCCGATGAACTTTCACCAAAACAATATCTTGAAAAAGTAAAACACAAGGAAATTTATGACCCGGTGCTGAGTTTTCAGATGAGCAACGATTTCCACGTGAGGAAAATTATTAAAAACTATATTCCGGATGATGTGCAGAGCAAGGAGTTTGCAACGCTTTTGGAATGGAACAATGTCTTTTATGAAGATGAAGATTCCGACAAAAAAACACCAAAGAAAAACGTCCGCATCGGCTTGGTGCAGTGGAAGATGAGGATGTATAAAAACTTGGATGATTTGTTTACACAGGCAGAGTATTTTGTCGACGCCATTTCCGGCTACAAATCCGATTTTGCCTTGTTTCCGGAATATTTCAACACCTCGCTGATGGCGGAATTCAAAAATGTTTCTGAGGCTGAAGCCATGCGTTTGCTTTCCAAATACACGCTTGAAATTCGGGA
Organism: Chryseobacterium taklimakanense; assembly: GCF_900187185.1. Lineage (NCBI taxonomy): Bacteria > Pseudomonadati > Bacteroidota > Flavobacteriia > Flavobacteriales > Weeksellaceae > Chryseobacterium > Chryseobacterium taklimakanense. The sequence goes on along the minus strand of NZ_LT906465.1, from coordinate 2,549,681 downwards.
TAAATTTAGTGAATTGGCTGTTGCTTACAACGTCAATATCATTGCCGGAAGTATGCCTTTCTACGAAAACGGCGAACTGAAAAACACGGGTTTCCTGTGCCACAGAAACGGGAAAATAGACCGTTACGACAAAATTCACATTACGCCCGACGAAACCAAATATTGGGGCTTGAAAGGTGGCGACACTATTAAAACTTTCGATACCGATGCCGGAAAAGTGGGCGTTTTAATTTGTTATGATGTTGAATTTCCGGAACTTCCCAGAATCTTGGCAGACCAGGGCATGCAGATTCTGTTTGTGCCTTACCTTACCGATACGCAGAATGCCTATATGCGTGTAAGAAAATGTGCCGAAGCCAGAGCCATAGAAAACGAATGTTACGTGGCAATTACAGGAAATGTGGGCAATCTTCCGCAGGTGGAAAATCTGGATATTCATTATTCTCAAAGTGCGGTTTTCACACCAAGTGATTTTGCTTTTCCGAGTAACGCCGTGAAAAGTGAATCCACACCAAACACTGAAATGATTTTGATTTCTGATGTAGATTTAAAATTATTGGACGAACTCCACGAATATGGCAGCGTAAGAAACCTGAAAGACCGCAGAAGTGATCTTTATAAAATTATGTCCTGCACCAAGGTGCTTGAAGTGAAAGAGATTGCTTCAGGACGAAAACTGCCTGTAGAAGTGGGGGCGCGTTATACCGGCCTTAGAAACCGCGTAGATATGCCGGTCGGAACTATAGGAATGATTGGCATCAACGAAATTATGCAGGAAAAACCTAAAGAAAAAAATGTAAGAAATGGAAAAGTCCGTTCATAAAAAACTCAACGAGTTACAGTCCACTGCAATCAGCGGAAACGACATTAGTTCAAGTTGTCTGTATGTTTCAGCGCTTACCGTGATGTATGCCGGTCAGTTTGCTTGGATTTCACTTTTGGTAGTTGCTGTGGTCTTGTTTCTATTCAGGAAAATATATGTAGAAGTCGTGGGTGCTTTGCCTTTAAACGGTGGGGCTTACAATGTATTGCTCAATACGTCCTCAAAAAAAGTGGCTTCAGTTGCGGCGGCTTTAACAGTGCTTTCTTATATGGCAACGGCGGTGATCTCCGCTTCCGAAGCCATGCATTATCTTGACCATTTAGTTTCGGTGAATGTAATGTTGGCAACAGTAGTGGTTTTAGCCATTTTTACGCTGTTAACCATTATGGGAATTTCCGAATCGGCAATTGTTGCGGTGGTAATTTTTATTACCCATTTAGCCGCTTTAAGTTTATTGCTTATTACGGGAATTGTGTTTGTTTTGGGAAATGGTTTAGATGTTTTCGAACTCAATTGGAGTTTGCCGGTGAAGGGCGGAAGTTTGCTCACGGCACTTTTCTTAGGATTTTCTGCAGCAATGCTGGGGATTTCAGGCTTTGAAAGTTCAGCCAATTTTGTGGAAGAACAGAAGCACGGCGTCTTTCCGAAAACATTAAGAAATATGTGGGCCGTAGTTAGTTTTTTCAATCCTGTGATGGCGCTTTTAGTGATTTTTATAATTCCTGTGGCCGACGTTCAGGAGCACAGTTCGGCATTATTGGCTTACCTCGGCAGCAAAACCGGCGGAAGTTGGCTCGCAACCATTATTTCCATTGATGCGGTTTTGGTGCTTTGTGGTGCGGTTCTTACGTCTTTCGTGGGTGTTTTGGGTTTGGTAAACCGTATGACTTTAGATAGAATCTTGCCCAATTATTTTCTGAAAACCAACAAAAAAGGCTCTTTTTACAGAATTGCAATAGGTTTTCTGATTCTGTGTGTTTCAGTATTGCTTGCTACAAAAGGCGATTTGGCTTCGCTTGCAGGGGTTTATACCTTTTCATTTCTTTCGGTAATGGCACTTTTCGGAATAGGGAATTTACTGCTGAAAATCAAGCGGCGAAAACTTCCACGTCCCGAAAGAGCACCGGTTTTTAATGTTCTGATTGCGGTTTCGTTTGTAGTTTTAGCATTTTTTGGTAACATTTTGCTTAACAAATCGGCTTTTTATACGTTTCTGCAATATTTAATTCCGGCATTATTGGTGGTGGGCGTTATGCTGAACCGAACCATCATTATTTCGGCTTTAATTTCGGGTTTAGAAGCATTTTCCAGACCTTTCAGGAAATTTTTCTTCAGGTCAAACAGATATTTACGGCGTTTAAACCGCAATATTCATTCGCAGGAGTTCGTGTTTTTTACAAAAAAAGATGATGTGGCCATTATGAATAAGGTGATGCAGTATGTGCAGAATAACGAGACCACCAAAAAATTTAAAGTGGTAAATGTTTTCAGAGCGGGGGATGACAACGGAGATTTAAAATCGGACCTTCGTGTTTTGGACCGTGCCTATCCGGAAATTGATATCGAGTTTGTAGAAATTCCCGGCGAGTTTACACCACAACTGATTGATGAACTTTCCCGCCATTGGAATATACCGAAAAACTTTATGTTCATAGCCTCGCCAAGCGACCGGTTTAGTTATCGTGTGGCAGATTTGGGTGGTGTAAGATTAATTATGTAGAAATTATGAAAGATATAGAATTTACGTTCAGAGAACTCTTGAACTTCAAACTTTTTACCATTGGTAAAGCCGATATTTCGGTTTCTTCGCTGATATTTTTAGTCATTTTCATGTTGGCTTTGAATTTCATTGTGAAACTTATCCGAAAACTGATTTACCGTTCGCAGAAACTCGACGAATCCAAGAAATTTACCGTTTTCAGTTTGATAAAATATGTGCTGTATGTCGTTGGTTTCATTCTCGGGATGAATATGATCGGCATAAATGTTTCCGTTTTGATGGGCGCTTCCGCAGCTTTATTGGTGGGTATTGGTTTGGGTTTGCAGAATATTTTCAGCGACTTTGTTTCAGGAATTGTGTTGCTGTTGGATTCGAGCATTAAAGTGGGCGATATTATTGAAGTGGATAACCTGGTGTGTCAGGTGAAGGAAATTAATTTGAGAACCACCACCGTTTTAACGCGGGACGACAAATATGTGATTCTGCCGAACACTTTTCTCACCAAAAACAATCTGTTCAATTGGACGCACAGCAATCTCAATTCACGGTTTGATATTCAGGTGGGTGTTGCTTACAGTTCCGATGTTCAGACTGTTATGGATCTTTTAAAATCTTTAACTGCCACTAATCCGAAAGTGGCAAAAACACCGGAACCGTTCGTTAGATTTAATGATTATGCAGATTCTGCCCTTATTTTTAATGTCTATTTCTGGTCAAGTGATCCGTTCAGGGTAGAAAATCTCAAAAGTGAATTGAGAGTTAAATATTTTGAAGCGTTCAGAGAGCACGATATTGAAATTCCTTTTCCTCAGAGAGTTGTTCACCAGGCAAAATGATGAGGGTTTATTAATTAATATAAAATCTAAATGGAAACCGGAAAATTAATACAGTCATTTCAGGACAGTTGGAACAGTTTTGTAGAACAGATTCCCAGTATCCTTGCCGCTATTTTGGTAATTGCATTGGGCATTTTTATAGCCAATAAACTCACGGACCTTTCACGGAAGTTTATAGCAGGCAAATCGACAGACCCGTTGATGAGCAATTTTTTGATCAAAGCCATTAAAACGGTATTTGTCATTATCGTTATTATGTTCGGGCTGAAAGTTGCCGGTTTGGACGGAATTGCTACAGGAGTTTTAACAGCGGCAGGTGCTTCCGCAGTGATTTTGGGATTTGCCTTTAAAGATATTGGCGAAAATTTTATTTCGGGAATTATTCTGTCCTTCAACAGGCCTTTCAACATTAATGATACGGTGAGCATTGGCGATATATTCGGCAGGGTGAAATCCATGGAGTTCCGCTACACCAAACTGAAGACTTTTGACGGAAAAGATGTCTATATTCCGAACAGCGACGTGATAAAAAAACCGGTGTTCAACTTTACCGAAGACGGTTACTTTCGGATGGATTTTATGGTCGGAATTGCTTATGAAAACGATATCGACCAAGCCAAAAAAATCATTTTGAACACGATGAACAGTCATCCGCTTTCCTTAAAAGATGAAGACCGCGAACCTTTCGTAATGACGGACGAATTGAGTGTTAATTCCGTCAATATCAAGGTCTTTTTCTGGGTAGCAGCCGAAGATTACCGGCGCGATGCCCTGATGATTCGCAGCGAAATGATTGATCAGGTGAAAATCAATCTGCTTGCCAACGGAATTTCTATGCCGGCCAACATTCAGGAACTGAAATGGTATAAGGAATAAAATTGTAATTTTAGGGCCTAAAGTACCCTGTAAATGAACAAACTTTTCAACCTTCACAACGGCGAAGAGAACAAAGAGAAAGTCCTTGAAAATGTAAAAAATAGCATTTCTTTTTCGGGTTCCAATTTCTGGATTTTGGCCTGTGCAATTATGGTGGCTTCGGTTGGTCTCAATGTCAATTCCACGGCGGTGGTTATCGGTGCGATGTTAATTTCCCCTTTAATGGGACCAATTGTGGGCGCAGGTTTCGCTTTAGGGATTTACGATTTCACGCTTTTAAGAAAATCGCTTAAAAATTTGCTGATTTCTACTTTAGTGGGTTTAATAGTATCATTTTTATACTTTTTACTTTCGCCTTTCAAGGAAGCGCAGTCTGAGATTTTAGCAAGAACAGCACCTAATATTTACGATGTTTTAATAGCTTTTTTCGGTGGTTTGGTAGGCGTAATTGCAGTCACGAGAGTTGAAAAAGGAAATCCAATTCCGGGCGTGGCCATTGCAACGGCCTTGATGCCACCGCTCTGCACCGCAGGCTATGGTTTGGCTACAGGAAACTTCGGCTACTTCGCCGGTGCGATGTTTCTCTATACCATCAATTGCGTTTTTATCTGTATTGCCACTTTCATTATTGTGAAATACCTCAATTATCCGGCAGCAGGGTTGGTGGATAACAAAAAAGCAAGTTCAGTAAGAAACTGGATTACGGGAATCACCTTGCTGATGATTATTCCGAGTGTATATTTCGCCTATCGTTTCATTCAGCAGCAGAGGTTTTATGACAAAGTTTCGCAGTATATCACCAAAGAATTTGAAGATAAGGGAAATACCATCGTTTACCGGAAAACATTTTATTCCAGTGATCCGCGTCGAGTAGAACTGGCATTTCTGACAAGGCGTTTTACTGCAGATCAGATTGCCGAAGAAAACAAGAAGATGGCAGACTTCGGTTTGGAAAATACCAAGCTGATTATTCGTCAGGACAGTGCTTTCCTCGCCAATGCCAATAAAATTCAAAATAATGAAGCCGGCAATGACGCTGCAAAGATCGCTGCCGAATTGAACGCCAAAATAGACCGCTATACTTTTAATACAGAAAATCTTTATTCCGAAGCCAAAGCAATATTCCCCGAGTTGAAGTCACTTTCTGCTGCAAAGCAGGAAATCCTTTCTGATGCTGATTCTGCGGCTGTAATTCCTGTAGCGATATACGAATCTGAAAAAGAACTCCCGGAAGCCGAAAAACAAAAACTCAGAAAATGGTTACAGGTTAGGCTGAAGGTAGATACACTCGAACTTTACAACAGAAAAAAATAATGATACCTTATTACTATTTAATACTTCTTATTTCGTTGTCTGCGGGTTTGGCGTATGTCAATCAGCGGTTTATCAAACTGCCTTTCGTTATTGGTTTGTTTTTTCTCTCTGTCGTTTTGTCGCTTGTGGTAATAATCACGAAAAATTTTTATGCGGAACCTTTTCTTCAGATTCGTGATTTGGTGGTACAATCCGACATCAGTAGTTCGGTATTAAATATCTTTTTGGGTTTTCTGCTCTTTGCCGGCGCGCTTCACACTAATTGGTTTGCACTGAAAAACCACCTGAAAAACATCAGCGTTTTGGCAGTTGGCGGAGTTCTGTTTTCCACGATTTTCATTGCGTTTGTCTTTCATTATGTCGCATTGCTTTTAGGATTGGATATTCCGATGCTTTACTGTTTTATTTTCGGGGCGCTCATTTCGCCAACGGATCCAATTGCAGTTTTGAGCATTCTGAAAGAAGCCAAGGTTCCTGAAAAAGTGGAAATTACGATTGTGGGCGAATCGCTATTTAATGATGGTATTGGCGTGGTTTTGTTCATTGCGCTTACCGAAATGATTGGCGTAAATGCGGTGGGCTTTGATGCCCGTCATTTTGCGTGGCTCTTCCTTCAGGAAGCCGTGGGCGGAGTTATTTTCGGACTGGTTATCGGTTACACTTTACATTATTTACTTTCCACGATAGACCATTATGAAACCGAAGTTTTATTAACCCTCGCGTTTGTGATGTTGGGCTATTTTATTTCTTCGACATTGCATATTTCCGGGGCTTTGGCGATGGTAATTATGGGTTTGATGGTCGGTAATTTTCGGAAAGGACAGGCTATGAGCGACAGAACCGAAGAGTATGTCGCTAAATTTTGGGAATTGGTGGATGTAATACTGAATGCGCTTTTATTTATTCTAATCGCTTTGGTTTTGGTAGTCATTGATTTCGATATTAAATATTTGATTTTGGGTGTTTTATCCGTCCTTATCCTCATATTTTCACGCTTTTTGGCGGTGAGTGTGCCGAGAAGACTGTTTCCAAGGCTTTTGGACATTCGTAAAGACGAAGCAAAAATCATCATTTGGGGCGGTTTGCGTGGAGGTTTGTCGTTGGCCTTGGTGCTGTCACTTCCCGATAATGAAACCCGCGATATTCTTTTGGTAGTTACGTACATTGCAGTGGTGTTCAGCATTCTCATTCAGGGGATTACCATCGGAAGATTTTCTAAAAGAGTGTTGAGAGAACAATAGTGATTAGACCGTTCACTCAAGTATACTTGGAACATATTCATTGATTTCCACTGAAACTCCTTACTTTCTCAAAGTAAGTAAAGTAACCAAATTTCACCAAAAGAAAATTTTTATTTTTTCTTTCAGAAAAAAAATGCTGAAATAAATATTTTCAACGCAAAGCGCTCTTCACACTTCATTGTTTTTCATTTTTCTTCATTGTATTATATAACCTGTTGTGCATTTAGAAATTAAAAAGAAAAAAGATTGTTCATTTGATTAAAAAATCGTATATTTAATTGGTTACCAAGCCATTAAATACATGAACAATCTCATTCAAAACTACGAAATTATTTTAAAAGAATTGACAAAAACCTGCAACCATATTACCACTAAGAAGCAAATCAGACTTCCAAAAATGTCCGACTTGGAACTTGTGGCACTTAATATTACCGCAGAATACATGTCGATTAACTCTGAACTACAGTTGTTTAGGTGTATTTCGGGAACTGGTTTGGACGAAAAGATAGAAAGAAGCGTATATAACAGAAGGAAAAGAAAACTTTTCCCTTACATTGAGAAAATTCGGGAAACTCTGAGCGGAAAGTTTGCAGACTTTACCGACGTCTTCATTGTGGATTCAACACCCATTGAAATATGTAAAATAAGCAGGGCAAATCGTTCCGCAATTTGCTCTACGGATGAAATCAAACCTGCATTTGGATATTGTGCGGCGCAGAAGTCAAGATATTTTGGCTATAAACTACATGCAGTTTGTGATAAGAATGGAATCTTTCACTCTTTTGATTTTTCGCCCGCAAATGTCCACGATGTAAATTATCTTTTCGATATTAAAGAAAATTTTCAAAATTGTTTATTAATCGGAGACAGAGGATATATCAGCAAAGAATTGCAAGTGGATTTATTCAATTTCTCCAAGATTAATCTTTCGGTTCCTATGCGCAGGAATCAACATGGTTTTGTGGAGTTTTCAAGGACGAAATCAAAAATAAGAAAGAGAATTGAAACCAATATCTCGCAACTGTGCGGACAGTTCACCATAAACACGAACTTTGCAAAAACCTTTCAAGGTCTTGCGACAAGAATAGTGTCAAAAATAACTTCTTTCACAATGATTCAATACCTGAATTTCTTCGTGTTTAAAAGAAGTTTAAATAAACTAAAAGTTAATTTGTGCTAAATGCACAACAGGTTTATATAGTTTTTTCTCAACAAAAAATTTTAAAAAAGTTTTGTTTCAAAACTTACTTACTTTACTTACTTATTTTTTACTTCATTGTGATCTGGCCTATGTCATTCTGCCTGGCGGCGAATGTCTGAATGAGCTGATTTTGAGGAATGGATATGCGAAACCATCCAGCGATTACTTTTGCTTTCATTTGCCTTACTTTCAGCAAATTGATACCTTTGCTAAAATGCAAAAGAAAGGAATTTATGCATTTACAAGCGATCTTTAATTTGTTGTACGTATGTTGCACTAAGGAAAGTAAGGATGCAGGTAAAAGCTCAATTTTAGGGAAGTCCCGAAAGTCTTTGGTAATTTTTGTAAATTTACTAAAAATAAACCCCAACCTCAAAAAATGAAGTTGAAATTTCTAGGAACCGGAACTTCACAGGGCGTGCCGGTGATTGGCTGCCAGTGTAGGGTCTGTACTTCTGAAAATCCCAAAGACAGCAGATTCCGGGCATCTGTAATGATTACAAATAATGATCAGAAAATCCTGGTCGACTGCGGTCCGGATTTCAGGCAGCAAATGCTCATTAATGAAGAAGAAAAGGTGGATGCAGTATTGATCACTCATGAGCACAATGATCACGTTATCGGTTTAGATGATATGCGCCCGCTTATCTTCAGATACGGAAGGGACATTCCTATTTATTGCAGCAAAAGAGTTGGTGATGAAATTACGGCGCGGTTTCCGTATGCATTTGCTGAAGTGAAGTATCCGGGTGCACCGTCATTTGAACTTTTTGAAATTGAAAATAAGCCTTTCACAATAGGAAATACCGAAATTACGCCCGTAGAAGTTTCTCATTACAAGATAAAGATCTTCGGATATAAATTTAAAAACCTGGTGTATATTACCGATGCGAGCTACATCAGTAAAGCAGAAAAAGAAAAGCTGAAAAACCTTGATTGCCTGATCCTGAACTGTATCAGGAAGACGGAACCGCATCCGGCGCATTTTATTTTACCAGAAGTCATTGAACTTTTTAATGAACTAAAGCCGAAAAAGCTTTATCTCACACACCTCAGCCATCATTTCGGGACTTATTCTACTGAAGAAAACAAGCTGCCGGAGAATATACATCTGGCTTTCGACGGGCTGGAAATAGATTTTTAGAAATAATCTTAAATAATTTTTTCAGAATTTATTTTTTGTGCTATATTTGCACACCAATTTGGAAAAGCCCAGATGGCGGAATTGGTAGACGCGTTGGTCTCAAACACCAATGCCGCAAGGCGTGCCGGTTCGATCCCGGCTCTGGGTACTAAGGATCCGAAAACTAAAAGTTTTCGGATTTTTTTGTTTCAAATTTCAAAGTTTTACTAAATAACTTTAGACACAATAAAATTGTATTTAAAAAGTGGGGATGATGGCACCGCAAGACCTTTAAAACTTCCTGCTGCCGCTGAATTATTCATAATATTATTTTGAAGTAACTGGTTCAAAGAGTTTACAAATAATTAATATCAGAGTTATAGCAAAATATTTGGTCATTTAAAATAAAATAGTAAATTTAATAGCGAAATATTTAACCAAATATGCAAAAGAACACCAAGTCGCAAAAAAGATTCAAATTCAGAGTAAAAGTTGCCCCAAAAAGAGTACAGAAAAGACATTGATTTTCACCGGTAATACAATCCGCTGAAAATCATTTTCTTTTACAGCAATCAAAACTTCGTGAATAATCTTTAAAATCCTGAACAGAAAATTTCAGGATCAGGATATTCTCCCCAAAATAATCCGGCAATCACACTTCCGGATCAGGACGATCACCCAAAAATTCTATATTCCGTTTCAGCCCTGCAAACTTGGTTCGCTTCACCGGGCTTTTCCTGAATATCTCTGAAAAAAGTTCCTGTGTAAGCTCTTTCCAGTCAGCCTTGCGGTAAGTTCTCAATATATGATTAGGCAAAAATTTAGGCTGGTTATGGGCTACAGAAAACCGGTTCCATGGGCAAACGTCCTGGCAAATATCGCAGCCGAACATCCAGTCTTCCATTTTATTTTTAAAACTTTCGGGAATTTCATTTTTCAGCTCGATCGTTGCGTAGGAAATGCATTTACTGCCGTCAATAATTCTATCGCCAACAATCGCATTGGTTGGGCAGGCATCGATGCAGCTCGTACATCTTCCGCAGTGATCCGTAACCGGTGAATCCGGTTCAAGCTCGAGATCACAGATGATTTCCGCCAAAAAAAAGAAGGAGCCTTTCTGTTTTGTAATCAGATTTGCGTTTTTTCCAACCCAGCCAATTCCTGATTTTCTGGCCCAACTCCGTTCCAGAACCGGTGCGGAATCTACGAAAATCCTGAAATGAAAATCTCCAATCTCTTCCTGAAGTTCAGCGACCATCTCTCGCAGGATTTCCCTTATAATTTCGTGGTAATCCTCGGCGTAGGCATACTTTGAAATTTTATAGTTATCCAAAGTAGAAATCTCTTCTTCCGGAAAGTAATTGTATGATAAGGAAATGACCGATTTTGAACCTTCGACCAGTTTTGTGGTATCCAAACGTTTATCGAAATAATTCTCCATGTACTGCATCTCGCCGTGATAGCCTTGGCCCAAATAGTCTTCGAGCGGCTGAGCATCTTCTTCCAAAAAGCCGGATTTAGAAATTCCACAGCTTTGAAACCCAAACTTTTTAGCCCTGGATTTTATAAGTGCAGAATATTTTTCTCGATTCGGTAGCATAAGTGACAGTGCGAAGATAAGGCAATTCATATTTTTGCAGTGAATTTTATGGAATTTCAATTCAATGAAAAATGATTTCCACCTATCAGCCGGAGAGTCTTAATGTACAATTTATTAAAAAAAGAATCCGATATTTTTTCAAACCAGTATTAAATTAAAAAATTGCCGTTGTTTGAAAAGTCAGTATTTTAGCATAAATAAAATTAAAAAAAATGGAAAATCTACAAGACATCCTGAAAGCAGGAAACTTTGAATTAATCGATGTTCGTGAACCTATGGAACTTGAAATGGACGGTGAAATCAACGGTGCAAAAAACATCCCTTTGGGTGAAATAGAAGAAAGAAAAGATGAAATCCTTAACCTTGAAAAGCCGGTAGTCCTGTTCTGCCGCAGCGGAAACAGAAGCGGAAAAGCACTAGAATATCTGAATTCTCAAGGCTTGCAAAACGGTTACAACGGCGGTGGCTGGGAGCAGCTGAAGGAAACTTTGGAGAATATCTAGAAAAAATTCAAAGACAGAATAAAACCTCTTTTAAGCCATTTGAAAGAGGTTTTATTTTTTAAAAAAGATTCATTAAAAACCACTGTATCCAGCTTCTTCAAACTCTTTTAAAAGATTTTCAAAAACTTTTTCCACAGGTAAAATCTCATCAATCAAAGCGGAAACCTGGCCTATTTCCAGTTCGCCTTCTTCCAAATCGCCTTCAAACATGCCGCGTTTTGCACGGGCGCGACCGAGCGTTTCCTTCAAAGCTTCAATATTCCTGCCTTCTTCGTAGAGTTTTTCCAGATCGCGGAAGAATTTGTTCTTTACCATACGTACCGGCGCCAGTTCCTTCAAGGTAAGATGCGTGTCACCTTCATTGAGGTTTTTAATCAAATCTTTCCAGTTATCATGAGCACTTGCTTCCACAGTTGCGGCGAAACGCGAACCGATCTGCACGCCGTCCGCGCCCAATATCATTGCGGCTTTCATTTGTGAGCCTAGCGCAATTCCTCCGGCAGCAATCAGTGGTTTGGTTATATGTTTTTTCACGTTCGGAATTAAAACCAAAGTCGTCGTTTCGTCTCGTCCGTTGTGCCCACCGGCTTCAAAACCTTCGGCCACAATGGCATCTACACCGGCATCCTCACATTTTACAGCAAATTTGGTTGAGGAAACGACGTGGGCAACTTTAAGCCCTTCTTTCTGTAGAGTTTCAGTATAGGTTTTAGGATTTCCGGCGGAAGTAAAGACAATTTTCACCCCTTCCTCCAAAATGATATTAATGATTTCTTCCAAATTCGGGTACAGCATCGGCACATTGACTCCGAAAGGTTTATCGGTAGCGGCTTTGCACTTCCGGAGATTTTCTCGCAGAATGTCCGGATACATACTTCCCGCGCCAATAAGTCCTAAACCGCCGTTATTTGATACCGCAGAGGCCAAACGCCATCCGGAATGCCAGATCATCCCACCCTGAATGACCGGATATTTTATCTCAAAAAGATCGCAAATTCTGTTTCTGTTTTGTGAATCGTGCATTTTTTTGGCTACGCCAAAATCTAAAAAACTGCTCATATCCCAAAAATAAAAAATCCCTCAGAATTTCTGAAGGATTTATGGAAGTTTATTTTTTGTCCCAGCTGCTCTTGAATGCGCAGTTGTTATATCTCTCGTTGATAGAAATAAATACGTCCGGAAGCCTGGATTTGATCCAGCGTTCTACCGTTTCGCCCTTTTTCCTTTCCAGAGCGAGGTTCTTGATTCGTTCATAATCGGTAGCGATATCGAGCTGATGGGATGGAATTACCTCATTCACCATTACGATATTTACAGTTTTCTGCTCTCTTTCGTTTTGGTCTGAAAATACATCGGTGATGTCACCTGGATTTAAACCTGCAATTTGATATGCCAAAGTCGGCGAAAGGTTGATCTTTTCTATTTTGCTGCTGCCGTCCTGTGAAGAAAGCACACCACCGTTAAATTTCGTCTGTTTATCGTCTGAATACTTATAGGCAGCTTCTTTGAAGGTTATTTTTTTCTGCTCGATCTGAGTTCTGATGTTGTTCAGCTCCTCTCTCGCCGCAGCAATTTCCTCTTCGTTTGGTGTTGATTTTAACAGAATATGTCTTACATCGTACACTTTCCCGGTTTTTTTCACCAATTGAATCAGGTGGTAGCCGAATTCCGTTTCTACAGGATCAGAAATTTCACCTTCCTGAAGGTTCAAAGCTGCGGCTTCGAACGGCTTTACCATTGTTCCTTTCGCTACATTGGTAAATAAGCCACCGTTGGAAGCAGAGGTATCTTCAGAATAAATTCTTGCCATCTGCTCAAATGTTTCTCCGTTTTGGATGTCCTGCTTTATTTTCAGAAGTTTTGCTTTGAGCTCATTTTTGTGTGCCTCCGTAAGTTTTGGAAACATCATAATTTGCGACACGGAAACTTCATCTTTCACCATCGGAAGCTGGTGTTTGTAAGTATTGTAAAAGTCGGTAACCTCATTTGGTGTTACGTCCACTTTTTCGGTAATTCTCGCATATTTTTGCTGGCCGTAATACTGATCTGTATCAATTTTCTCGATCGCATTTTTCATTTCATAAGCTGACCTGAATTTGTAAGCATTCAGCATCGTGCGCTCATCCGGGAAATTTCTCAGGATTTGGTTGTATTTCTGGTCTGCCCTTTCCTTGATCATCGCAGACTGGTTTGCGATCAGCGTATCTCTTTTGGCCTCGTAAATCAGGAGTTTGTTGTTGATGATGTTTTCAAGGAACTCGCAACGGTCGGTTACATTGGCGCCCTGCTGACGGGCATAATTCATCTGCTCTTCTATATCGCTCTCCAGCACAATTTCATTGCCGATAACCGCTGTAATTCCGTCAACCAGTGAACCTTTCTGCAACTGCGCATTAACTTTTACCGTGAATAAAGTAAAAACTGCCATAAAAAGTGACAGTAACTTTAAGTTTTTTACCATTCTGAATTTTTATAATTTGCAAAATTAAAATTCTAAATCAATTTTACTCAATTTATTTTTATAATTATTTCTTAAAATTTGTCTCGAAATCTTTTATAAAAGCAGGTTCCACAACGATTTTGGATTTCGTCCGCTGCTGAGCAACAGTTTGCTGCAAAAACCCAGCTGAAACCGCCTCAATAATAAAGGCTGTTATTTTTTTTCCATTATTTAAAGCCATTTAATCAAAATATAAATCAACTTCGAAAGTGGTAAGCTGCTTGAAAAGCGCTATCCTGTCGAGTAAATCCTGCTGGGTAACTTCCTGAAGCCTTTCGGTTCCGAATTTTTCTACGGTGTAAGATGCCATGGCTGAACCAACGATAATGGCAGATTTCATATTATCGAAACTGAAATCGCCTGTTTTTGCCAAATGTGCTGCGAAACCGCCGGCAAACGTATCGCCGGCTCCCGTAGGATCGAAAACCACCTCCAAAGGAAGCGCCGGAATTGCGAAAACTTTACCTTCGTGAAAAAGAAGCGCACCGTGTTCCCCTTTCTTAATAATCACATAATCAGGACCCATACTGTGAATTTTCTGTGCTGCTTTTACCAGTGAATATTCACCGGATAGCTGTCTTGCTTCTTCGTCATTGATCGTGATCACATCCGTTTTTGCAATCATCTCCATCAAGATATCCCATGCAGTATCCATCCAGAAATTCATTGTATCGAGGATCACCAGCTTGGGACGCTTTTCCATCTTTTCCAAAACAGAAAGCTGCACGCCCGGATGAAGGTTTCCGAGAAGTAAAACTTCGGCATCTTTGCCGCTTTCAGGAATTTTAGGGTCAAAATTTTCCAGAACGTTTACTTCTGTTACCAAAGTATCCCTGGAATTAAGGTCGTTATGGTATCTGCCGCTCCAGAAGAATGTTTTACCGTCTTTCACGACTTCAACACCTTCAGTGCTGATGTTTCGGGATTCCAGCATATCGAGATATTCCTGCGGAAAGTCGCCACCAACCACAGAAACGAGGCTCACATCTGTTTTAAGGACAGAAGCCGCCAAACCAATAAAAGTGGCTGCACCGCCCAAAATTTTATCTGTTTTTCCGAAAGGCGTTTCGATTGCATCAAACGCTACGGACCCTACTACTAATAATTTCATTTATAATCTTTTTTTTGTTTCTAGTTTCAAGCTTCCAATTTCTTTCTGCTTAATTTTTCCATTTAAAAGTATCCAGCATATGCAAAATATCCTTTTTAATATAATCTACGGCCGGAGCAAGAGAATCGGGTTTCGGTCTTGTGTTAAAATAAAGGTTTGCCGTAACGAAATGCTTCGCGCTGTCGGTCGCATAAAACTGGATGTTCGAAGCGCTCTGCCCTTTCAGTTCATATAAATTTCCGTACACTTTATTTACCGGATAACTGAATGACTTGGTTTTAATCGAAGAAGCTTTGATCGTGTGTTCGTAAACCATTTTTTCGGCTTCTTTCACATGAAGATCAAAATCGTTTTTTATAGGAAAATAGGTGAGAAAGACCTTTGCCTTCATTTTTGGATAGGTAATATAATACCAGCAAGGCTGTTTTCCCTCCTCCACTTTTGCAAAACCAGAATACTCAAAAGAATAAGGACAGGCAGATGAAAACTCCTTATATCCGGAGTTTGGATACTCGAGACGAAGGTCGCCCATCGGTTTGGGAGCAGCATCTTTACCGCAGGAAAAAAGTAAGAGGCAAATAATTGCAAAAACTGCATTTTTTAACATTCTGCAAAAATAGGCTTTTTAAGGAAATAAAAAGATTCAGAGACCTCGTTTTGATTTTGCATATCAATTATTTAATCATTTAATTTCAGTCGGTCTCTGAATCCACTTATCTATGAAATTCTCCAAAGGTTTGGGGAATGATTTCTTTTTAGATTCAGAAAAATCGACAACGTTAAAATGATTTCTTTTTGCAAGTGAAATAAAATCTACTTCATCAGTAAGATTCACAGTTTCAATCTGTATGGTAAGGTTTTTATGGGTAAGTTTATGTTTGACAACAGTTGAATTCTCCACAAATTGTTCGAACTCCACAGGAACCTCATCCGGAAATTCATAAAGTTTTTTCCAGATAAAATCATCGGCACGCTGCTTTAATAAAAACTGGTTTTTGTGATGAACGAAGTAATATTTAAGGAATAAATCCGTGGTTTTGGTACGTTTCAGTTTCACTGGAAACTTATGTACGGTTCCTGACTGGAATGCGATGCAGTTTTCGTTTAAAGGGCAACTGCCACAATCGGGCTTTTTGGGCCTGCAAATTTCTGATCCCAGATCCATCACAGCCTGATTGAAATCGCCCGGTTTATTTTCAGGCATCATCATCATCGACAATTCCGAAAAATATTTAAATGCGGAACTTTGGGAAATATCAAAATCATCGGCAAATAACCTGGAAACCACACGGTAGAAATTGCCGTCAACCGCTGGGATTTTTTCATCAAAACAAATGCTTGAAATTGCTGCGGCAGTATATTTTCCTATTCCTTTCAGTTTAAGAATGTCTTCATATTTTTCAGGAAAATTTCCGTTAAAATCTTCTACAACCTGCTTCGCTGCTTTATGAAGATTCAATGCGCGGGAATAATAGCCCATCCCTTTCCAATATAATAAAACTTCATCCGTTTCTGCTGCGGCAAGCGCCTGCACATCCGGAAATCTTTCAACAAAGTTTAAATAGTGATTAAGCCCCTGTTTTACCTGTGTTTGCTGCAGTATAATCTCGGAAATCCAAATATTATACGGTTGTTTAGTATTTCGCCATGGCAACGCTCTTGCATTCGAATCGTACCACTTCAGAAGTTTTCTACCAATGTGAACAAAATCAGGGTTTTGTTTGTTTCGTTTCAAAAATAAGTTTTATATTTGCACACCAAAATTAAAAACAAAAAAGGAAATGACAAAGGCAGAATTGGTAAACACCATCTCCAATAAGTTGGGTACGGAAAAAAACGAGACACAGAAGGTTATAGAGGCATTTATGCAGGAAATAAGAACTTCAATGTATAATGGAGACAATGTGTATTTGAGAGGTTTCGGTTCTTTCATCATCAAAACAAGAGCGGCAAAAACAGGAAGAAATATTTCTAAAAACACAGCGATCGAGATTCCTGCACACAATATTCCGGCATTCAAGCCATCCAAAAGTTTTACTGAGAAAGTAAAAGCTAAAGTAGCTGTAAAATAATAAACTGAATATTAACTTTAATCATTAAAAAAATGCCAAGCGGAAAGAAAAGAAAAAGACATAAGGTAGCGACGCACAAAAGAAAGAAAAGAAGAAGAGCGAACAGACATAAGAAGAAAAAATAACTTTTCTTTAAAACATACATAATATAGTTGATGAACTCTATTTCATTAACTATATTTTTGTTTAAGGACGTTCGCAGCACTGAACTGTTGATTCGCAGCAATGCTAAACGCATGTTTAAAAATTAATAAAATTCTAAAAATAAATCAGAGCAATGAAGAAAGAACTGATCATCTCCTATGAGAATGAAAGCACGAAGATTGCACTGCTTGAAGACGGAAGGCTCTTTGAACTCCACGAGGAGGAAGATAACAATGATTTTAACGTCGGCGATTTATTTTTAGGTCGGGTAAAAAAACTGGCGCCAAACCTCAACGCAGCCTTTGTGAACATTGGCTACGAGAAAGATGCATTTCTGCATTATCAAGATTTGGGGCCGGACTTCTTAAGCTATCAGAAATTTCTGAAAGACACTTTTGCAAAACGTCAGCAAAAATCGAGCCTGAAGAACTTTCAGGTTCAGAAAGATATCGATAAACACGGTACCGTAGATAAAGTGCTGGCAAAAGACGATGTGGTGCTAATACAGATCACCAAGGAACCTATTTCTACGAAAGGGCCGAGAATTTCTACACAAATCTCGCTCACGGGACGTTTCCTGGTCCTGATTCCTTTCGACAACAAGGTATCCATATCAAAAAAGATCAAAAGCGCTGAAGACCGCGAAAGACTTAAAACTTTAATTGACAGCATTAAACCGGAAGGCTTTGGGGTTATCATCAGAACCGTAGCGGAAGGTAAAAAAGTAGCTGAACTACATAACGACATGAATCAGCTCATTCAAAAATGGGAAACTGCCTTCAAAAATATTCAGAAGCAGAAAGTCCCGTCTAAAGTTTTAAGCGAAGAAGACAGAGCTTCAGCGATTTTGAGAGACAATTTCAATCAGGATTTCACCGGGATTATCTGCGATGATGAACAGATGGTGAGCGATATCAGGAATTACCTGGATGTGATCGCTCCTGAGAGACAGAAGATTGTGCAGTTCTACGATTCGCACATTCCGCTTTTGGAATATTACAACGTAGAAAAACAGATGAAGCAAAGCTTCGGGAAACACGTGAATATACCGAGTTCCAAAGGCGCCTATCTGGTGATTGAACATACTGAGGCACTTCACGTGGTGGATGTGAATTCCGGGCCAAATATCGCTTCAGCAGCAAACAATAAAGACCACGCGCTGACTGTGAACAAAATGGCTGCGACAGAAATTGCAAGACAGCTTCGCCTACGCGATATGGGCGGAATCATCGTTGTAGATTTTATCGACATGACGAATCCTGAACACCGCAAGCAGCTGTATGAACATTTCAAGGAGGAAATGAAGCGCGACAAAGCCCGCCACAAAATCCTTCCGCCAAGTAAATTTGGCCTGATCCAAATGACAAGGCAGCGTGTGAGGCCTGAAAAACAAATTCATACGAAAGAAGAAAATCCAAATGCTGACGGCGAAATTCTGGCACCGATCGTGGTTGTAGAACGTATGGAAGAAATGATCAGAAACCTGATCCAGAAGGAAAAAGGTAAAGTGTACCTGCACGTACACCCTTTTGTAGAGGCTTATCTTACCAAAGGAATAATGAGCATCCAGACCAAATGGTACCTCAAATACAAAAAATGGGTAACAATCATCCCTCGGGACAGTTTCAAGTATCTGGAATACCGTCTGTACAACGCAAAAAAAGAAGAATTAGTAAGTTACTCGAACTAAAAATAATTCAAGCCAAAGTGCTGAAAACTTCCGGAGCGGTCCGGGAGTTTTTTATTTATCGTCAACTTTTTGAAAAGATGCTCTTCCGGATTTTCTTCATCCAAAATTTAACCTTTCTTTAAAACTTTACCCTTCCAAAATTGCTTATTTTTACTCTATGAAAATTTTTGGAAAGGATTTACTGCGAAAGATCAAAGAGGCCGACCTGCACGGTGAACATGCGCACTCGGTGTACTCGCCGCCTTATCGTCCGCTATTTACCTACGAAGAAATTTTACAGCGGAATCCGCGTTTTGCAGCTGTAAACATCTTGCTTTATCTGAAAAATGATGAGTGGTATTTTCCATTAATGGTCCGTACCGAAAACGAAAACGACCGACACAGCGGACAGATCTCCCTGCCGGGTGGCAGCCGTGAAGAAGATGACCGTGATTTTGCACATACCGCACAGCGCGAAACTTCTGAAGAGATGGGAATTGAAGAACATTACGTACGCATTATCAGAGAAATTTCGCCTATTTATATTCCGCCGAGCAATTTCTATGTGCATCCCTATATTTCCTATACGAAGAAGAATCCGGTTTTTAAACTTCAGGAGTCTGAAGCTATGGAGCTGATTGAGTTTCCTGTAAGCTCGATCCTGCAGCTTAATGAAAAGCCTGAAATGATGGTGCTGCCTTCATCCAGAGGAACAGAAGTTCCTGTGATCAACTTTAACGGTTACATTATTTGGGGCGCAACTTCAATGATACTGAGCGAATTCAGCCAATTACTCAAAAATTTGTAATTTCGCATATTGTGTTAATTGAATAATGGCGAAGAAAAACATATTTGCAGATGCATTCGGCACCCCGTATTTCCTTAAAAGATTTGTGATCTTTATCCTGGGAATAGTATCTTACAGAAGATTCAACGGCTTCAATAAACTGAAGATTTCGGGCACCGAGCACATTAAGGACCTTCCGGATTCCAATGTGCTGTTCGTATCAAACCACCAAACTTACTTTGCGGATGTGGCTGCGATGTACCACGTTTTTTTTGCGGTGAACAATGGATATATGAACACCATTAAAAACCCTGTGTATCTCCTTAACCCGAAAGTTGATTTCTATTACGTGGCGGCCGAAGAGACGATGAATAAAGGCCTTTTGTCAAAATTTTTCAAACTCGCCGGAGCAGTAACCGTGAAGAGAACCTGGAGAGCACAGGGACAAAACGTGAACCGTATGGTTGATTTGAAGGAGGTTGATAATATCATGAAAGCGCTCGACAACGGTTGGGTCATCACCTTCCCTCAGGGCACAACTTCAGCATTTGCACAGGGCAGAAAAGGTACAGCCAAACTGGTGAAACAACAGAGGCCAATCGTAGTTCCAATTAAAATCAACGGATTCCGCAGGGCATTCGATAAAAAAGGATTAAAAATAAAAGTTACCGGCGTAAAACCTACTATGGAGTTCAAACCGCCGTTGGATATAGATTACGATAAAGAAAATGCTCAGGAAATCCTGGATAAAATCATGATCGCCATAGAACAAACTCAGGATTTCAACGTTCTGTATGAATACGAAGAAGAGCTGAAAGCTAAAAAAGAAGAACAACAATCTGAAGTAAACAATTAAAGCATGAAAAAATTAATCGCATTATTTCTGATCACAATACTGGCAGCGTGCAACAGCCATAAAGTTTTTGACAATTACGAATTAAGCTACAGCAAAAGCGGCGGCTTCGCTCCGATCTATGAAAATATGCTCATAAAAGGAAATACCGTAAATTACTTTTTTGAAGGCCAGGGTAAAAAATACAGCAAAAAAAGTACGATTACCAACGCTGAAAAGCAGAAACTTTATGACGTGATAAAAGCCAACGACCTGAAAACGATCCGCGAAGACGTAAAAAAGGTTTATGATAACATCACCACGACTGTGAAGGTGAAGTCTGCCACAGAAAACACCTTTAAGGACGACGGCAGTTTCATCGTTCCGGAGCACCAGCAGAGATGGGACAATATCACAACTGAATTTGAAAACTTCATCAACTCTAAAAACTTCAGAAAATAATTTAAATTTTGCAGTCTCCTGATCCAGCCTTAATTTTCGAACAAAACACTGATAAAACACGGGTTCTGGTCACCGGCAATACCCCCGGAATCTCTGAGCTTCTCACTAAAATCATTGATTTTTGCGGCAAAGATCTTGATTACATTTTTGCGGATGGTCATTCGAGAAGCGTAGGCAGCGACTTTCTTATTTTAGAGCTAAATGATGCTTCCACCGCCGGAAATTTTAGACCGACAGTCGTGTTTATCGCTACAGAAAACTCGAATGATGATTTTTCTGGGGTTTTAAGAAATATCGTCGCAGGTGGTATTTTAATTTATAATGAAAATGATGGAAACGTTGCAAATGCTGTGGATTTGTCAGAAAATTATTTCCGGAAACTTCCCTATGCAAAACCGGAAACCAACGGCAATTATCTGAAAACAGAAATTGGTGATATCCCTGTTAATTTCGACCCAAAAATCATGGCGCATATCGACGGTGCAAGGCTCTTTTGCCAACAATTCGGCATTATGGAAGAAGATTTTTATGAAGGATTGGCCAGCCTTTAAGACCCCAGTTCAAATAATTTAAAAATTAAAGCCGTTTCACAACTGGTGAAAACGGCTTTTCTGAGTTTTTTCCTCCTGATGGGATCTCCCTACGTCATATGGTTTCGGAATCTTTCATTTTTTATGTATAAATGAGGCGTTTTATTTACTTATTATTTTTAATTAAATTTACAAAAATCAAAAAAAGCAGGATGAGATACATAAAATCGGGAAATATTCCGCAAAAAAGGCACACCGTTTTTAAATCTGAGGACGATAATTATTATTACGAACAGCTCTTCGGAACTGAAGGTTTTCACGGTATTTCCTCGCTTCTCTATCACATTCACCGCCCAACGCAGATTAAAAGTATTGGCGTACCACAGGATGTTAATCCAAAAATTGCAGTGGAGAAAAATGTGACACCGAGAATGTTCAAGGGAATGAATATAACTCCGGAAGACGACTTCCTGGATAGCCGCAAAATCCTGATGCTCAACAACGATCTTAAAATGGGATTGGCAAAACCGAGAAAATCTACAGACTATTTCTATAAAAATTCGGAATGTGATGAGTTGCTTTACGTTCACCAAGGCACAGGAACACTTAAAACTTTTGTAGGAAATCTTGATTTCGAACGCGGCGATTACCTCATCATTCCAAGAGGAACGATCTATAAAATTGATTTTTCCGGTGAAGACAATGTATTTTTCGTCCTTGAAAGCCACTCGCCTATTTACACCCCAAAGCGCTACAGAAACGAATTTGGGCAGCTTTTGGAACATTCGCCCTTTTGTGAACGGGACATTATTGCGCCATCTTTTGTAGAACCAGTCGATGAAAAAGGAGAATTTCTCATCAAAGTAAAAAAAGAAAATCTGATCTGGGATTTCATCTACGCCACGCATCCGTTTGATGTTGTGGGATGGGACGGATATTTTTACCCGTATAAATTCAATATCAAGAACTTTGAACCGATTACGGGCAGAGTGCATTTACCGCCGCCGGTTCACCAGAATTTTGAGGCGCACAACTTTGTGGTCTGCTCTTTCGTGGCAAGAATGTACGATTACCATCCTCTTGCTGTTCCGGCTCCATACAACCACTCAAATATCGATTCTGATGAAGTTTTGTTCTACACAGAAGGCGATTTCATGAGCCGGAACCATATCGATCTGATGGATTTCACCCTGCATCCCGGCGGTGTGGTTCACGGTCCGCATCCGGGAGCTATGGAGAGAAGCATCGGGCAAAAATTTACCGAAGAATACGCTGTAATGGTGGATCCTTTCCGTCCGCTGAAACTTACGGAAGAAGCGCTGAAAGTAGAAGATGTAAGTTATATGACTTCGTGGCTGGAAGATGATCCTTCAAACCACATCGGAGACCGAAGCCAGGAATAATTTAAGAAAAATATGCATGTTGAAAAGATCCGCCATCCGGGTCTTTTTTCTTTGATAAATGTCATCTTTACTTTCCCCACGAAAATTCTTAAATTTGAAAGGAAATCAAAGTGTAATTTAAACATAAAATTCAGTATGTATACCTACGTTAGCGCTGAAGAAGCGGTATCATTGATCAAAAGTGGCGACAGAGTTTTTTCACACGGCTCCGCCTGCACGCCCAATGTTATTTTGGATGAATTGGCCAGGCAGTCGGCCAGGCTGAAGAATATTGAATTTGTTTCAATCACGCAGCAGGGCAACGTAGAAATCGCAAAACCGCAATATCAGGGAAGTTTTTATATTAATTCCCTGTTTACTTCAACACCGGTTCGTGAGGCTGTAAACTCAGAGCACGGCGATTTTATACCTGTTTTCCTGAGCGAAATTCCGACACTTTTTAAAAACGGGCTGCTGCCTATTGATGTGGCAATCGTAACGGTTTCACCACCGGATAACCATGGTTACTGTACTCTAGGAACTTCAGTCGACGTAGCGCGTTCGGCGGTAGATACTTCAAAAAAAATCATCGCAGTGGTAAATCCCAAAATGCCGAGAACCCACGGCGATGGGATGCTGCATATCCAGAAAATCGATAAAATGGTTTGGCACGAAGAGGAACTTCTGACCGTAGATTACGGATCAAAAGTGGGCGAAGAGGAACTGAAGATCGGTAAAAATGTCGCTGAACTGATTGATGATAAATCTACCCTGCAAATGGGAATCGGTACCATTCCTGATGCGGTTCTAAAATGCCTTCACAATCACAAAGACCTGGGAATCCACACAGAAATGCTGAGCGACGGGGTTATTGATTTGATTCTGAATGATGTGGTAAACAATAAATACAAAGGAACGCACAACAACCGGACGATTACAAGTTTCTGCTTCGGTACCAAGCGCCTTTACGATTTTGTGAATGATAATCCTTCGATTGCGTTTATGGATGTACAGCACGTGAATTTCCCGATCAATATCATGAAGAACAGGAAGATGACGGCGATTAACTCTGCAATTGAAGTGGATTTAACCGGACAGGTATGTGCAGACTCCATCGGAACTTTCCAGTTCAGCGGAATTGGAGGACAAATGGATTTCATGAGAGGCGCAGCGCTCAGTGAAGGCGGCAAACCAATTATCGCTATAAGTTCCAGAACCAAGAAAGGTATTCCGAGAATTGTCCCTTACCTGAAACAGGGAGCCGGCGTTGTGACTACCAGAGGACACATCCACTGGATAGTGACTGAGTATGGCGCAGTGAACCTTTATGGTAAAAATCTTCGCCAAAGGGCAAAAGCACTCATTGAAATTTCACATCCGGATGACAGAGAAATGCTGGAAAGAGGCGCCTTTGAAAGACTGAAGAAAACCATATATTAAATGCCCGACCTTTTGGAAAATAACTGAAAATTTAGATCAGCATCATTGATCAATTACAAACAAAAAAAACAGGCCGTCTTAATTGAGCGGCCTGTTTTCATTCGTGTCTTTAGAATCCTTTTAAATTCTTGCAGCATTTTTACAAATTTGAGGCCATTTTTTTAAAATAATATGTATCCTGATGAAAATCAGGCGACAAAAAAAAGCTTGTTTAAACTGAGAAAATAAGCATTCTGTACCGCAAAGACAGTAACAGTTCCAAAACCCTTAATTCATCATGAAAATAATGTAATAAATAGTTTTTTACTGATTTGAAGCTTTTTATTAAATTAGCAGATAACAAAATCAAAAAGTAAAAATAAATGTCAACACTTACATTTGCCGAGAAAATAGCACAGGCAGAAAACTTTTTACCAATCAACGGTACAGACTATATTGAATTTTACGTGGGCAATGCTAAGCAGGCCGCGCATTTCTACAAAACCGCTTTCGGCTTCCAGAGCGTAGCCTATGCAGGCCCTGAAACTGGCGTGAGAGACCGCGCATCTTACGTTTTGCAGCAAGGAAAAATCAGGCTGGTGCTTACAACTGGACTTAAATCTGATTCACCTATCAATGAACACGTTAAAAAACACGGCGATGGTGTGAAAGTTCTGGCACTGTGGGTGGATGATGCTTATTCAGCTTTTGAAGAAACCACTAAACGTGGTGCAAAACCATATTTGGAACCAACCACACTCACTGATGAGCACGGTGAGGTCCGTATGTCCGGCATCTTCACCTATGGTGAGACGGTGCATATGTTTGTAGAAAGAAAAAATTACAGCGGTGCGTTCATGCCTGGTTACGAGAAGTGGGAATCCGACTACAATCCAACCGACTGCGGATTGCTTTACGTAGACCATTGTGTTGGAAATGTAGGTTGGGACAGAATGCTCCCGGTTGTAAAATGGTACGAAGATGTCATGGGCTTTGTAAATATCCTGAGTTTTGATGATAAACAGATCAACACTGAATATTCTGCACTAATGTCGAAAGTAATGAGTAACGGCAACGGTTTTGCAAAATTCCCAATCAACGAACCGGCAGAAGGAAAGAAAAAATCTCAGGTTGAAGAGTATCTGGATTTTTATGAAGACGAAGGTGTACAGCACATCGCCGTAGCAACAAAAGACATCATCAAAACCGTCACCGATCTGAAAGCCAGAGGCGTTGAGTTTCTTTCTGCTCCGCCAGAAGCTTACTACGAAATGGTTCCTGAGAGGGTTGGACATATTGATGAAGATCTAAAAAAACTTCAGGAACTGGGAATTCTTATTGATCATGATGAAGAAGGTTACCTCCTGCAGATCTTCACAAAACCGGTTGAAGACAGGCCTACCCTTTTCTTTGAAATCATCGAGAGACACGGTGCACAGAGCTTCGGTGCCGGCAACTTCAAGGCCCTGTTTGAAGCACTCGAAAGAGAACAGGCAAGACGCGGAAACCTTTAAATATTTTTGGATTGATATTTGCAACTGATAGAAAAAATCAAAATAAAATATCTAATGAAAAACCTGCTTTTTGTATTACTTGCCATTTTCAGCGTCAGCGCACACGCGCAGTACAACGTGGTTAACGCAAGACTTGAACGCCTCGAAGCCAATAAAAAAACCGTCGAACTCACAGATCTGGATATCAGCAATAAGAAATTTGTCCTGATCAAGGATTTTGATGACCATACGGAAAGAATGTTCATCACCGTGAACGGGGAACAGGCCACTTTTGTGGAAGTTTTTGATGACAAGGCTACCGGCGAAACCGCTTCGAACATTTTCTCCGGAGATGTTGTAAAAACAGAAAACAGCGTGCTTTCTTTCCGTTTCGATATGCTTGAAGGAAAAAAAGTTGCGCTTCCCGTGGCTAAAAATTTATTGGCAACGAAACAAAAAAAGGTTCTTTATCTGGTGGATGTCAACACAGGAGAACGTTGGATTGACGAATCCGCCATTAACAAAAAATAAATCAGAGCAAACCCAATATCACAAAGTTCAGAATTTAAACCTCTGGACTTTTTTTATTAAATTTAAAAAATTAAAATCTTAAGAAGAGAAATATGAAATCTTTTGTAAACTACCCTGAAAATTCGGACTTTTCAATTCATAATATTCCATTTGGCGTAGCGGTTTTCAATAAAGAGTATATTGCGTGTGCCACGAGGATTGGCGATGTGGTTATAGACCTTGCCACACTTTACGATTTTGGTTTTCTGGATGACGTAGAAGGATTAAATGACAATGTTTTCGAAGCTTATACTTTAAATGAATTTATCGAACTTGGAAAGCCGGTTACTAATGCCGTTCGCCTGAAAATACAGGAACTTTTGCTTGAAGGCTCTTCCCTTTCGAATGACGAAAAGACAATTGAAGAATGCTTTTTCCAGATTGATGAAGTAAAGATGCTGATGCCGGTCCACGTCCCGAATTACACCGATTTCTACAGCAGTATAGAACACGCCACCAATGTTGGGAAGATGTTCCGCGATCCTGCCAATGCCCTTTTGCCAAACTGGAAACACCTGCCAGTCGGTTATCACGGACGGGCTTCGTCGATAGTGGTTTCCGGAACAGACATGCACAGGCCAAAAGGGCAAACTAAACCGGCCGATGCAGACCAACCTGTTTTCGGACCGTCGAAACAGCTCGATTTCGAATTGGAAATGGCATTCATCGTGAACAGAAATACGGAAATGGGGGAAAGCATCAGTACTGCTCAGGCTGAAGATTCAATTTTCGGGATGGTATTATTTAATGACTGGTCTGCACGCGACATCCAAAGCTGGGAATATGTACCTCTGGGACCGTTTTTAGCAAAAAATTTCGGAAGTTCAGTGTCACCCTGGATCATAACACTGGAGGCATTGGAACCTTTCAGAACTGCATCTCCTAAACAGGAACCTGAGGTTTTGGATTATCTGAAATTCAGCGGCGACAAAAATTACGACATCAACCTTGAAGTTTCAATCGCGCCTGAACAGGGTACTGAAACGGTTATTTGCCGAAGCAACTACAAATTCATGTATTGGAACATGTGCCAACAACTCGCTCATCATACTGTAAACGGCTGTAACGTGGAAGTTGGCGATATGTATGCTTCGGGAACAATTTCAGGTGAAGAAAAAGACTCATTCGGTTCGATGCTCGAACTTACATGGCGCGGACAAAATCCACTAAAACTTTCCGACGGAAGCGAAAGAAAATTTATTGATGATAATGACACGGTGATTATGCGTGGTTTTGCGGAAAAAGACGGGGTACGTGTAGGTTTTGGTGAAGTGAGTGGGAAAATATTGCCGGCGAAATGATTTTTTTTTTAAACCCTTAAGTCACTTTAGAGATCTATAACGATGGGTACAAATCTTTTGCAGCTACTAATTTTTCAAAACTTCTTTTACAATAAATGAAAACCATTATACCA
The DNA here is from genome assembly GCF_900187185.1 of Chryseobacterium taklimakanense. Lineage (NCBI taxonomy): Bacteria > Pseudomonadati > Bacteroidota > Flavobacteriia > Flavobacteriales > Weeksellaceae > Chryseobacterium > Chryseobacterium taklimakanense. The sequence goes on along the minus strand of NZ_LT906465.1, from coordinate 2,522,059 downwards.
TCCGAAGTTTCCTCGATGGAACTGCAAACCATACTGCAAACCGCCATAGCACCGCGGCCGATCGCGTTGGCGTCCACAATTGACAGCGAGGGAAATATCAATCTTTCGCCCTTCAGTTTTTTCAATATGTTCAGCACGGCGCCGCCGGTTGTGATTTTTTCGCCGTCGAGAAGAGTGCGGGACAATACGACTAAACATACACTGGAAAACGTTTTGGAAGTTCCGGAAGTCGTTATCGGAATCGTGAATTTCCCGATTGTGCAGCAGATTTCTTTGGCATCAACCGAATATGGTAAAGCTGAAAATGAGTTTCTAAAATCTGGACTGACAATGAATGATGCCGATTTGGTAAAGCCAAAACTGATTGAAGAATGCCCTGTAAATCTGGAATGTAAAGTTCTGGAAGTAAAACATTTGGGCACAGAAGGCGGCGCCGGAAATTTAGTTATCTGTGAAGTTCAGAAAATTCATATCCAAGAGGAATATTTAAATGAAGACGGAAAACTTGACCAGAAAAAACTGGATCTAGTCGCAAGACTCGGCGGAAACTGGTATTCGAGAAACAACGAAGCCAATCTTTTTGAAGTGCCAAAACCGCTTGTGACAAAAGGAATTGGTTTCGATCAACTTCCAGCTGCGGTCAGGTACAGCAAAGTGTTTACAGGTAACGATTTGGGAATGCTGGCAAATATTGAAAAACTTCCCTGTGGCGAATTCAGTGCTGATGAACAGGCACATCTCGACGCCCAAAAGTTGCTCCTTGAAAATAAAATAGAGGAAGCATGGAAGCTTCTAATCAATAAAAAAGAGTGAAAAAAATTCACTCTTTTTTTGTTAAAAATTAAAGATTTCTTCTACACTAAGTTCTTGAAACGTACCCATCTTCCCGACAGATTCCATATCCAGATTTTCCCTTTTCCCAATAATCGCAACATTGAAATCAATTGGTTTTATATTTGAATTATAAAATTGGGTTAGATCATGGAGCGAAAGTTTTTCGATTTCTTTAAACAAATCTATACGTAAGTCGTAATCAATTCCTAATTTTTTGAGCCTTAAATGGTTAAAGAAAATGTTGGTTCTGGTAATTCGTCCGGCTGCCAACTGTTTCAGCGCCGCATTTTTTGAATTATTAAACTGAATTTCCACCTGCGGAAATTCGTTCATGAGGTCAGACATGGTTTCCACGGCAATAGCCAGTTTGTCGGGCTGCGTCCCGATGTAGGTCGTGATATAATCCGGGTGCTGAAGTTCGGGATTCGCCTGATATGAAACGTAGGCCGAATACGCCAAACTTTTGCTCTCACGGATCTCCTGAAAAACGATAGACGACAATCCGCTGCCAAAATATTCATTAAACACATTGATTTTCCCAAAATTCTTCGTGTTCACCAAATTTCCGCGGCCCACTTTCGCCATTTCCATCTGCACCATGTCGTAGTTTACGAAATACACCTTGCCTTTGGTTTCCGGTTCGGGATATATTTTCCTTTCAGGAATTTTTAAGGTTTCGGGTTTTACATACGGTTTTGAATAGAGTTTAAATGACTCAAAATCAATTCCATAGAAGAACATTTCGTATGGGAAACTGAGGAGTGATTTCATTTTGTCCGTCATTTCCTCACATCTTATCTCCTCTAATCTTTCCCTGGAAACCACATCCCTGAAACGCGAGTTATGACCAAATTTTGCGTAATGCTGCAGCCCCTGCATGATTTTGTTTTTGTCTTTTTTAGCGGCTTCGCGGCTTTCCAAAATGGTTTTTATACATTCATCGTAAACCTGTTGATCCGGAACGCAGTTATTCATCCAGTGATGCAGCAGTTCGATGCCTTTTTCGAGATTTTCTTCAAGTCCGGTTAAAGAAATGGTGAGCTGGTCTGGCGAAGTTTTAAAATCGTTACTGATACCGATTTTATAGAACTCCTGTTTCAGTTCTTCGGTGGTAAAACGGTCAGTTCCAAGGTATTGCAGCACCATCGTCGCCAGTGAAAGTTCCCGGTCGTGGTCGCTGCCAAACGGAAAAATATAATGAACCTGCGCAATGTCATTGTATTTATTTTTTACAAAACTTACTTTTTTGCCGTCAAGTTTGTCTTCGGCGATTTCTTTCTGGTAATCAATAAATTGGGGCTTAATTTCTTTTGAAGGAATATTCAGAATTTCTTTTAAAAAATTGGATTTTTCGTCACGATTGATCTGAACCGGCGTAATTCCGGGATTTTCAACGCGGATTAAATTTTCATTTTCACCCTTTTCTTTATACACCGCTACATAGTTTTCTCTGAAAAAATCATTGGCAAAACTTACCACTTCTTCCTTCGTAATCTGCTGATAACGTTCAAGTTCTTGCAGTTCTTCGCGCCAGGTTTGTTTGCGGATAAAAGTCTGGTAAAGATTGGTCGCCAAACCGTCCGCAGTTTCAAGTCCTTTCAACCGTTGAAGTTTAAAATCGTTCATGATTGCCGGCAGCAACCAGTCGGGAAAATCACCTTTTTTCACCTTTTCAATCTCTGCAAGAATAAGGTCTTTGGCTTCATCCAGCGTCTGGTTCTCCTTTGGTACAATCACCGCCGAAAAATAACCGTATTCGTTTAATCCCATCGAAAAGGCTGTCGCATAAAGCGCTTTTTGGGCGTTGTTGATATTCAGATCCAAAAGTCCGGCCTCCCCCTGATTGCTCAGAATATTGGCAACCACATCTGCCATAAGGTTTTCCTGAGTTCCGTAACTGCCGGTTCTCCAGGCAATCTGGATGCGCGGAATCGTGGGACTTTTTACGGTGCGCTTTCTAATTTCGGTAATCGGTTCTTCGTTCACCGGTGTTCTTGCAGGCAGTTCTCTATATTCAAATTTCCCAAAATATTCATCCACCAGTTTGATCGTTTCATCAAATTCAAGATCGCCGACCAGGACAATTGCATAGTTATTGGGAACGTAATACTCATCGAAATATTTGTGAATTGCCTTCATGGAAGGGTTTTTCAGATGCTCCGCTTTTCCCAAAGTCGTTTGCTGACCGTTCGGATGCGTGGGAAAAAGCAGCTCCATCAAAGCGTATTGAACCAGGCGAGCGTCGTTGTCCTGTGCACGGTTAAATTCCTCGTAAACACTTTCAAGTTCAGTATGAAAAAGCCTTAAAACCAGTTCGGAGAAACGCTCTTTTTCGATTTTGAGCCATTTTTTGAGTTCGTTGCTGGGAATGTTATTTTTGTAAACCGTTTCGTCGAACCAGGTGTGCGCATTGGTTCCGGTTGCTCCTAACGAAGAAATGGCTTTGTCATACTCGTTTGCGATGGCGAATTTGCTCGCCTTTTGAGAAACCTCATCAATTCTCTTGTAGATTTCTTTCTTTTTTTCAGGGTTGTTTTCGGCTTTGTGAAGTTCAAATAATTCTGAAATTTCATCCAGTAATTCTTTCTCCTTTTCCCAGTTCGAGGTTCCTATTTTTGAAGTGCCTTTAAACATCATGTGCTCCAAATAATGCGCAAGCCCGGTATTGTCCTCGGGGTCATTATTGCTCCCCGTTCTCACCGGAATATAAGTCTGGATTTTTGGTGCATCAAAGTTCTGGGCAAGGTAAACTTTCAGTCCGTTTTTAAGGGTGTAAACCCGTACATTGTTTTCATCGTTGGTTACTGTTTCGTATGGATAACCGTTTTTATCTGAATGATGTTGAATGATATATTTTTCCAAAAGTGTTTAATTTTTTTATTATAAAATTATTTTTGCGCAGATGTTTTGCATTCTGTTTATGAGTAAAAATACCGAATAAAATTGTTAAAATTTCTAGTTAAAGTGATTTTTAACTTTATTTTTCTATAGTATCTGATTTTTAATTAATTATAAAATTTAATTTATATATACATTAAGTTCGTTCTAAATAAATTTTTAAGAATAAAATAGATATTTAGATCTAAATAAAGATTTCCAATCGTTTTTATTAATGGTACTTTCACAATTATTCCAGTCCGAATTTAATTTATGCAAATGGTGTTTAATTTTTATTCTGTAAATTAGACAGTAAAATTAATTCACAAACTCATCAAAACCATACGCCTTTCTCATACTCTTCCGCCCTTAATTTTTATATGGACGAAGCCGCAAAAATACTAAAAAAAATCAGCGCTGAAATCAATCCAACACTGATTAAAAATCGTCGATCCAAATAATGAAATTTACCCCAAAGCGTGTGCAACATTTTGGACAGTTAACGCTCACAAAAAACTTCCAAAATAAACCGGTATTCTTTCGAAAATTTTTAGCACTTTCGTAACCTTGGAAATTCTCACCTCTACTTTGCGCTCCCAAGTACCGGATTTCCGCGTTTAAATTTATCTTGATCACGAATCACCCATTCCCTACTCTACAACTAAACCACTCAAAAACTTTTTGACTTAACAAACTCAACAAATGTACATTAATGCGCTTCAAGCCAGTTTTTCCCCACGCCCACTGCCACGAGCAGCGGAACCTGGGTCTCAAAAGCACTTTCCATTTCGGTTTTTATGAGTTTTGATGCGGTTTCCACTTCATTATCAGGCGATTCAAAGACCAGTTCGTCATGCACCTGAAGCAGCATTTTGGTTTCGAGGTTTTCTTCCTCCAGTTTTTTCTGAATATTGATCATCGCAATCTTGATAATATCTGCTGCAGAACCCTGAATGGGGGCGTTTACCGCGTTTCTTTCCGCGTGGCCTTTCACTACAAAATTGTTTGAATTAATATCTTTCAAATGGCGTTTCCTGCCCAAAATGGTTTCCACATAACCCAATTGACGAGCCTTGTGAACCTGTTCCGCCATCCATTCTTTCAGTTTCGGATAATTTTCGTAGTAGGCATCAATCATCTGTTTTGCTTCGGTGCGTGAAAGCCCGGTCTGTTCTGCCAGCGCAAAGGCACCCTGTCCGTACACAATTCCGAAATTCACCGTTTTTGCCTGCGAACGCTGGGTTTTGGAAACTTCCTCCAGTGGAATTTTAAATAATTTTGAAGCGGTGGAAGCGTGAATATCCTCCCCTTTTTTGAAGGCATCGATCATGTTTTCTTCGCCCGCAATTTCAGCAATGAGGCGCAGCTCGATCTGGGAATAATCCGCGGAAATCAGTTTTTTGCCTTCTCCCGCAACGAAAGCGCCGCGAATTTGCTGGCCGCGTAAAGTCCGGATCGGAATATTCTGCAAATTCGGATTCACCGAAGCGAGACGGCCGGTTGCAGCCGTGGTTTGCGAAAAATTGGTATGAACGCGGTTATCATCCTTGTCAATCTGCGTTGGAAGCGCGTCCACATAAGTTGATTTAAGTTTTTGGTAAGTCCGGTATTCCAGAATATGCGGAATGATTTCGTGTTTGGGAGCCAGCTTCTGCAGGACATCTTCGGAAGTTTGGTACTGTCCGGTTTTGGTTTTTTTGGCCTTTGGGTCGAGTTGCATTTTCTCGAAAAGAATTTCACCGAGTTGCCGCGGCGAATTCATGTTAAATTCTTCACCGGAAAGTTCGAAAATCTTGGTTTCGAGTTGTTTCAGGTCGTTTTCCAAATCCCGGCTTTCCTGTTTCAGCCAATTTTCGTCGAGGGAAATCCCTTCAAGTTCCATTTTAGCCAAAACTTTCATCAGAGGCATTTCGACTTTGTAAAATAAATCTTCGAGGTTTTCTTTTTGGAGTTGGGGCGCGAAAATTTCGTAAAGTTGGAACGTCACATCTGCATCTTCGGCAGCATAATTGGTCTGTGTTTCGAGGTCTGCCTCACGGAAAGTCAGTTGGTTTTTGCCTTTTTTTCCGATAATCGTTTCGATGGAAACCGGTTTATAATTCAGGTAAATCTCTGAAAGATAATCCATTCCGTGTCTACCGTCGGGATTCAGGAGGTAATGCGCAATCATGGTGTCGAAAAGATTCCCTTTGATGCCAACACCGTACAGTTTCAGAATTTTATAATCGAACTTAAGATTATGGGCAATTTTCAGCACGTCTTCTTTTTCAAAAAAAGGTTTGAAAATTTCCAAAGTTTGACGTGCTTCATCCCGTTTTTCACTCAAAGGAACGTAGTAAGCGAGTCCTTTTTTGTAAGAGAAACTCATCCCGACCAATTCAGCTTCCATTTCGTTTAAAGAAGTGGTTTCCGTATCAAAACATACGGCACGCTGCTTCATCAGGTTGTTCACAAGCATTCGCTGTGCCATGGGATTATCGATGAGCTGATACAGATGGTCATTTTCCGCAATGGTATTTTTGCTGGAAGTGCCCTGTTCCAGTTCTTCAAAATTGGCGAATAAATCCAGCTGTACCGTTTCTGAAGCGTCCTTTGAAAGGTTCACTTTATCATACCGGGAGATCTTGCCTGGATCCGTTACGGCATGTTCCATACCTTCAGGTTTGAAAGCCCGGTACAGATTTTCATAAAGCCTCCGGAATTCGATTTCATCAAATACTTCGCGTACTTTTTCAAAATCGGGCTCATCCAGGTTGTAATATTCTTCCTCAAATTCAATCGGAACATCGCAGATAATGGTCGCCAGTTTCTTGGAAAGTAATCCGCGTTCAGCGCTGGCTTCCACTTTTTCTTTGAGCTTACCTTTGAGTTGATGAGTGTTTGCCAAAAGATTTTCAATGGAGCCATATTCATTCAGAAATTTCATGGCCGTTTTTTCGCCCACACCGTCCAATCCGGGAATATTATCGATAGAATCGCCCATCATTGCAAGGAAATCTATGACCTGTTTTGGATCTTCAATCTGGTATTTGGCCTTTATTTCATCTACTCCCAGAATTTCTACGTCGCCGCCTTTCAGTCCGGGTTTGTAAATCTTGATATTTTCTGTCACCAACTGCCCGAAATCTTTATCAGGCGTCACCATAAAAATCTTATAGCCAACAGGTTCTGCTTTACAGGCAATGGTTGCAATCACGTCATCAGCTTCATAACCTTCCACGCCCAAAATTGGAATATGCATCGCCTCCAAAATACGGTGAATATATGGTATCGCAGCCTGAATTGCTTCCGGAGTTTCACCTCGATTCGCTTTATAATCTGCAAAATCATTGGTGCGGACGTTCGTTCTTCCCACATCGAAAACCACGGCCAAATGTGACGGCCTTTCACGGCGGATGAGTTCAATCAAAGAGTTGGTAAAACCAAAAATGGCGGAGGTATCCAACCCTTTTGAAGTAAGACGCGGATTGCGTATCAGAGCATAATAACCACGGAAGATCATCGCATAAGCATCGATGAGAAAGAGGCGTTTATCGTTGTTGTGTGACATAAGGACAAATATAGTTTTTTTGGCCGGAAGATGGGCGCTGGAAAAATGTAGATTTTGAGCAGGAAAATGTGAAGAAGGAGATTTTTCATTTTTAATTATCATTACCATCCTCCCACTCCTATCTTTTATGTATTTTTGAACTATGGTGAAAGACTTGTCACTTCGATCGGTAACGGTGATGCGCTACATTCTTCCGCTGCGTGAAGGCGGAAGTCTGCCGGCGTTGGCTGAAGCCGACGACGACTTTAAATACGTAGTAAAATTCCGCGGAGCCGGACACGGCGTTAAAATGTTGATTTCTGAACTTTTGGGCGGAAAAATCGCTGAAGTTTTAGGGTTAAAAATTCCGGAAATGGTTTTTATAAATCTTGATATAGATTTTGGAAGAACCGAAGCCGATGAAGAAATTCAGGATTTGCTGAAATTTTCCGAAGGTCTAAATCTCGGACTGCATTACCTGTCCGGAGCTTTGTCATATGAACCGAGTATGAAAATCGATCCGCTGCTGGCCTCAAAAATCGTGTGGCTGGACGCATTCATCACCAATATCGACCGAACCTTCAAGAATACGAATCTTCTGATGTGGCACCGCGAACTTTGGGTGATTGACAACGGCGCTTCATTTTACTTTCATCATTCCTGGCAGAATTTTGATGCCGCCGCAAAAACCCCTTTCAAATATGTAAAAGACCATGTTCTGCTTCCGCAGGCGAGCCAACTGGATGAGGCTGACAGTTTTGCAAAATTAGTTTTAAATGAAGAAATTTTCCGTGAAATTGTGAATTTAATTCCTGTGGACTGGCTTCAGTGGAATGATGCGGAAGAAACACCGGACGAAATCCGCGAAGTGTATTTTAATTTCCTGAAAACAAGGCTGGAACATTCTGAAATCTTTTTAAATGAAGCGAAAAATGCAAGAGGATAAGTTATACGAATATGCCGTAATCCGCCTGGTTCCAAAGGTTGAAAGAGAAGAATTTTTCAATATCGGACTGGTGATGTTTTCGAAAAAGGAAAAATTTATCCGGGTGGCGTTTCACATCTGTCCCGATAAATTCAAACTGATGCACAGTAAAGTTGATTACGAAGAAGTGCAAAATTCTCTTGAAAACTTTCAGAAAATTGCCAGTGGCGACAAAGACGGCGGACCAATTGCCCAACTCGACATTCCCGAACGATTCCGCTGGCTAACAGCGGTGAGAAGTTCTGTGGTTCAGACATCCCGGCCACATCCTGGAAAAACAAAGGATTTAGATGCTACGTTTGCGAGGTTGTTTGAGGAGTTGGTGAGGTGAATATGGAAATTTTAAAGGGCATTTTAACACCTATAAATTTGCAAACACTGTGTAATTAATGGGAAAAATTAAAAAGACCTGAGGTGGCTGCGTCGTTCGTTCCTTACTCCCGCAACGACAACACGTGAAAATCTGTGTAGTTCTTGAGAAAAAACCATGCGAAAATCAAATCTTCACCAGCTTCGCAAACTTAAGAATCAGATTTTTCTCCCCTTCGTTCTGGAAGATGACTTTTGCTTTAATGTTTTGAGGATCGGTGCCGTCCAGAAAAACTACTTCTCCAATTCCGAACCGGTCGTGTCTCACTTTGTCGCCGACTTCAATATCCTGTGAACTTGCGCCGCTTGGATTAATGATTTTAGCTGTGGAAACCGGTTTTAAATTTTTAGACTGAGGCAGAGACAAAGCATCAGAAGCTTTGGAAATTTTCTTTTTCGGATCAAGTTTGCGGAAAGATTTCGGTACTGAAGGTTCATCATCAAAAATATTCGATTTTAAACCTGAATGATTTACGAAACGGCTTTCTGTTGCCGGATTGATCAATTCTATATATTCACTGTTGACTTCGCTCAGGAATCTTGAAGGTTCTGCATCGGTAATTTTCCCCCATTGGAAACGGGAAACCGCGTAAGTAAAAAACGCCTGTTTTTCGGTTCTGGTAAGCGCTACGTAGAACAAACGCCGCTCTTCTTCCAGTTCTTCACGGGTCGACGAACTCATGAAACTTGGGAACAGGTTCTCCTCAAGCCCCACCAGATGCACTACAGGGAATTCCAGGCCTTTGGAAAGGTGAATGGTCATCAGCGAAACTTTCTCCTGATCATCATCCTTATTGTTGTCCTGATCCGTGGAAAGTGCAATGTTTCCGAGGAAATTGCTCAGGCTTGGGTCACCGTCTTCCAGTTGCTGCTGCTCATCGATGAATCCGCGCATTGAGTTCAGGAGTTCCTGCACGTTTTCTACTCGGGAAATGCCTTCCGGTGTCTGGTCGTCTTTCAGAAATTTGATCAGTCCCGAACGTTTGGCAACTTCCATCGCAACGGTATAGGCGTCATCGGTTTTCAGCATCACTTCAAAGGCTTTAATCATCGCCCAGAAATCAGCCAGTTTGGTTAAAACTCCATTATTTAAACCCAACTGCGGCGCATAAAATCCCAGATTATCAAGAACTTTTGACACCGAAATTCCCTGACTGTCCGCAAAAACGATAAGTTTGTTCTGTGTTGTCTCACCAATTCCGCGTGTTGGATAATTGATGATTCGGGTGAGCGCTTCATTATCGTTTTCGTTTACCAAAAGCCGCAGGTAAGCAACCAAATCTTTCACCTCTTTCCTTTGGTAAAAGGATAAGCCCCCGTAAACACGGTAGGGAATATTTTTCTTTCTTAAAGCGTCTTCAAAGGCTCTGGTCTGCGCATTGGTTCTGTAAAGAATGGCAAAATCGCTGAATTTTCTCTGTTGAGAATTGTGCTGCTCCCAGATATTTCCGGCTACGAATCCGGCTTCGTCGGCATCAGAAAGCGCGCGGTAAACCTTTATTTTCTCCCCGATTTCGTTATCACTGAAAACGTTCTTCTTGAACTGCTGCACGTTTCTGGAAATCACGGCATTGGCAGCATCCACGATGTTTTGGGTAGAGCGGTAATTCTGCTCCAGGGAAACCGTCACAGCGTCGGGATAATCTTTTTTGAAATTTAAAATATTATAAATGTTGGCGCCACGGAAGGAGTAGATCGACTGGGCGTCGTCACCCACCACACAAATATTTTCAAATTTTGACGCTAATGCCTTTACTATCAGGTACTGAGAATGATTCGTATCTTGATACTCATCCACCAAAATATAGCGGAACCTGTCCTGATATTTCGCCAGTACCTCTGGGAACCTTGTCAAGAGTTCATTGGTTCTCAATAACAAATCGTCAAAATCCATTGCGCCATTCCGGAAACAGGCATCAACATATTTGGCATAAATGACTCCCAGATGTTTCATGTTTGCCCGTTCATCCGCTTCCAGAAGTTCGGGATTGTTCATGTATGCCTTTACGGTGATGAGATTGTTTTTGTAGGCAGAAATCCTTGCCAGGACCTTTTTAGGCTTGTACAAATCTGCATCTATATTGAGTTCCTTCAGCACTTTTTTCATCACATTCAGTGCATCCTGTGTATCATAAATCGTGAAATTCGAAGGAAAACCCAGATAATGCGCTTCACTCCTCAAAATTCTGGCAAAAACGGAGTGGAACGTTCCCATCCAAATGCTTTTCGCATCACTGTCGCCGACGACTTTCGCGATACGGTCTTTCATTTCACGGGCAGCTTTGTTGGTAAAGGTCAAAGCCAGAATATTGAAAGGGCTCACCCCGTTGGTAATAAGGTGGGCAATCCTCATGGTGAGCACGCGCGTCTTGCCGGAACCAGCGCCTGCCAGAACCATCAGCGGTCCTTCGATCGTGGTTACTGCTTCGTGTTGTGCATCATTGAGTCCTTTCAGATAATCCATTATTATTTTAAAAAGTAAGAAAGCAAATTTAAGGTTTTTAACTTGAATTTTTAAGCCTGATAACTAAACATCCATTTAGTTAAAAGTTAAGCTTTCATAAAGTTAAATTCTAAAAACCATTTTTTCTAATGAAAGATTCAATGCAATAATTAAAATTTTTTAATAAAATATTTTAACCTATAACAAAAACTGACGAAATATTTTTGTATCAAGCTGATTTTGGGTGAAAATAAAATACTTTTAAATAACGATCAAAAACGTTAAAGAAACCTTAAATCCTAAAAATCTTAAGTGCGATGGAATGCTAATTGTTTGTAAAAGAGCATAACCAAATTAACAGAATATTATTATGGAAAATCAAAATGATTACAGACCAGAGTTCAGAAGCGATTATGTTTCGAGAGTTTTCAGAGACAGAGAAAGTGCGGACCGCGCATACAATGAATTAGCTGAAAGAGGCTATACAAAAGATGATGTAAACGTACTGATGTCCGATGATACCAGAGACCGTTACTTCACAAACAGTGATGTAGATACAGATCTGGGCGATAAAGTTGCCGAAAATGCAGGTAAGGGATCCTTAATCGGTGGTGGTATTGGTGCAACTGTCGGTGCGTTGGCAGCGATAGGAAGCAACATTCTTCTACCAGGACTAGGACTGGTGGTAGCAGGACCTCTCGCAGCCGGACTGGCCGGAGCAGGTGCAGGAGCCGCGACCGGAGGACTGATTGGTGCTTTAACTGGCGCAGGTGTTCCAGAAGATGAAGCAAACAGATATTCAAACGATATCAAAGAAGGCGGAATCTACATGGGATACAAGCCAAGAAACGAAGAAGATGCCCGTTATACTTATGACAGATGGCATTCTGACAGCAGAGAATATTAATAGATAATCTTTGCATAAAAAAACAAAACCGTTTACAATCGTAGGCGGTTTTATTATTCAAAATCTAAAAAAATAAATTATGAAAAATATACTGATGATCCTAACTTCCCACAGTAAGCTTGAAAACACCGACACGAAAACCGGCGTTTGGCTGGGTGAATTTACAGATCCCTATTATGAATTTAAAGATGCCGGCTACAGCATTACTTTGGCAAGCCCGCACGGTGGACAACCGCCGGTGGATGAAATGAGCAAAATGACTGAAAACATAACAGCTTCCAACAAAAGATTTCAGGACGACGAAGAGTTGAAAACGGCTTTTTCGTCGACAAAAAAGCTTAGTGAGATTGATCCCAAAGATTACGATGCTGTATTTTTTGCGGGCGGACACGGTCCCATGTTTGATCTGGCAAAAGATCCGGAATGTGGTAAAATTATTGTATCATTCTTTAATGACGGCAAGCCAATCAGCGCGGTGTGCCACGGTTCCGCAGCATTTCTAAGTACAGAAAATATTGATAAAAACTTTCTGAACGGAAGACGGATTTCCTGCTTTACCAACACCGAAGAAACTTTAGTACTGAAAAGAGGAAAAGTTCCTTATCTGTTGGAAGATGCACTGAAGGAGAAAGGCGCTGAGATTAAAAGTGCGTTAGTTCCCTTCACTACTCACGTGGAACAGGACGGCACCATTATCACCGGCCAGAATCCAGTCTCCGCCGGACCTACTGCAAGAAAACTGATCGAAGTCCTCGATAATATGTAAAATAAAATCCCGCAGAACCGGGATTTTTTTTATGCGGTGAAGTAATTCAGTTTTTTGACGACATCTTCTATATCGAAAGGTTTTGAAATAAAGGCATTTGCCCCGGATTCCAAAGCTGTATTTTCGAGGCCGTGGCTTGCTGACATGATGATTACCGGGATGTTTTTCGTGGTTTCATTGCTTTTCAGCTGTTTGCAGATTTCTCTTCCGTCCTCTTCAGAGAGCCACATATCTATAAGAATTGCATCGGGTTTGCAGGTACTTTTTATGCAACTAAAAATTTCTGAGCCGCGCTCGAAAGACTTTACATCAAACCCTTCAAAATTTAGCAACAACCCAAGAGAATCGAGGATTGCCACATCATCATCTATTATTAAAATCTTCTTTGCGTTCATTTATAAGCTGTTAAGCGTCACTTTTCGGGAGCGAAAAGCAAAACGTTGATCCTTTACCCAAAACACTGTTTACCCAAATTTTTCCGCTGGACCTTTCAACGATTTGCGATGCGATATAAAGACCTAAGCCAAGCCCCGGAAAAGTATGCTGTTCATCTCCGCTCACCCGGTAGTACTGCTCAAAAACCTTGTCGGCTTTATCGCTGGGCATACCAATTCCAAAATCTTTGACAGAAAACTGGATATCGTTATCGCATATTTCAGTTTCAATGATAATTTCATCTGCCTCCGGCGAATATTTTATGGCATTGCCGATTAAGTTGGTAATCACCTGTCCTATTCTGCTCCTGTCCGCAAAGACCGTTCCAACGGGCTTGGAATAATTGAGGATTTTGTGTCTGGAAGAAAGTTGCTGCTCCTCTACAATTTCATCTACCAAATTTTTAAAATCAAAATGACTTAGATTCAGGCCGAGTTTACCACTGTTTATTTTGGTCACATCAAGCAAATCACCAATCAATGCGGTAAGTTTCACAATCTGCTCATCCATTTTCCTGGCAAATGCCGCATTTTTTTCATCTCCAGATTTTTTTAACGCTTTTTCCAGCACCTGAGCATAGATTTTCATGCTGGTCAGCGGTGTTTTCAGTTCATGGCTGGCAATTGCAAGAAATGTGTCTTTTTGTTTCTGAAGGATTTTAAATTCGTTAATATCGGTACTGCTGCCAACCCACTGCAAAATTTCACCATTTAAGCCCAAATCGGGAACCCCACGCGACAGCAGCCAGAAATAATCGCCTGTTTTTTTATCGAAAGCGCGGTGTTCTACCTCAAAATCAGTTTTGTGCTGACTTGCTTTTCTCCAAACCGAAAGTATTTTTGGTAAATCATCAGAATGAATAAATGAACTGACGTCGCGGGGCTGCAGTTCGTGCTGGTTGAGGCCCAGATATTCTTCCATCCTTTCATTAAAATAGGTAAATTCGCCTTCGGGGGAGGCTGTCCACACAATCTGCGGCATCGCTTCAGAAAGATTTTTATACTTGGCTTCGGAAAGAGAAAGCTCTTCCGCATTCTTTCTCATCCTTTCCTTGGATTCCACCATGTCGGTCACATCAACCGCCATATTCAGTATGGCGTAGATTTCCCCCGAGAGATTTCTTATGGGTTTATAAGTGAAGTTGTAGTAAAATGTCTGCAGTTTACCGTCAACCACCAGATCAACCCGGTCTTCCGTTGCCGCATAGGTTTTCCCATCTTTATATACGTTTTGCAGCAGCTGGATAAAAGGCTGCCCTTCAAGTTCCGGAAGAGCTTTCTCCAGTGGCATTCCGATTACGGATTTATCTTTGCCCCAGGTCTCGATCATCCTGTCGTTCGCCAGCTCGATCACGAGGTCTTCACCGCGGTAAATGGCTGTGGAAAAATCTGCATTGAGTAAAAGCTCTTTGAAACGAAGTTCGCTTTCAGCCAGTTTCATTTCGGACAAAACCTGCGAGGTCACTTCGGTTGCTACCACGCTGACACCGTTTACTTTCCCTTTGTCATCATAAACAGGAGAATAAATGAAATCGAAATAGCAGGCCTCCATCCGGGAATGACGCTCCAGATAACACAACACTTTATTACCGCGAAAAGGAACGCCGGTAGTATACACTTCCTTTAGAATACTGAGGAATTCCTGATCCCTGATTTCGGGCAAACCCTCTATCAGCGGCATCCCAATAACACTTGAAGGTTTACCCCAAAGCTGTAGAATATGCTGGTTTGCGGACTCAATCACAAAATTTTCGCCCATAAGGAGAGATAAGGCGACAGGAGCTTGTGAGAAAAGTGTAATTAAAGAATCTGGACTAATTTTAGCGTTGATGAATTCATCCATTTTATCGGGTACAGTAAATCAAATTTAAGGAAATGCAAAGTAAAGGTTTTTTCATCCTTTAATAAAGAATTTATATAATTTAAATACCGAACTCTTAGCAACACTGGAAATTATATAATAAAAAAATTGCAAATGAATAAAGTACGCGGCACAAAACTTGTAAATTTAAAAACGTAATCTTAAAAACGCAGCAATGTCTGAAAATATACTTTCTTTAGAAGATTTAAAATTCCTGGAGCAGCTTTACTCAAAGCATGCGATTGAAACTTTAAGATTTGATGAAAACGGCATCACGCTGAATAACTCCGGTCTTCACATTGAAGAATCGGGGCAGATAACCTATCTTGAGGAAATCAGCAGGAAACTCAAATTCAGGCTGCAGTCGAATTGCCAGCTCATCTTCAGATCGGGTTTTAATTTTGATGTTGTCAGAATTTAATGTACATTCAGATTAATAGAGCATAACTTAAAGACGGGAAATTTCTTCCGTCTTTTTCTTTTTATCAATCCAGCAAAATGCTGAACAGCAAATAATACCATGCACAATTTTTGCTTTTATCCGCAAAAACATTATATTTGCAACCTAAATTTTTAAAGAAATAATGAGCACAATATTTACATTATTTATGGTTCTTATCGTGATCGCAAGCGTACTGCTGATCATCATCATTATGGCACAAAACCCGAAGGGAGGTGGTCTTTCAGGAACTTTTGGCGGTTCGGGAGCAGCTCAGTTTGGCGTTCAGAGAACCAATGATTTTATGGAAAAAGCAACCTGGACTTTGGGGATTGTAATTGTTTCCCTAATTATATTAAGCGTAATTCTTACAGGTAAACCTGTACAGAGAGTGCAGCCTGCCTCTAAACAGCAGACTACAGCTCCGGCACAGCAGGCACCGGCACAAAGTGCACCTGCTGCTACACTGCCAACGACACCGGCACCTGCAGGCAATTAATTTAAAAAAATTGGTTAAAAATTAAGCGGTTCAGACTTCTGAGCCGCTTTTTATTTGAGTTTCATTTTCTCTATCCGGTGACGAAGCTTCAGTCCGGCAGACAGCAGATTATGCTGCAGCCTATCGTCCCTGTAATATTTATCTACAAAAATCTGCATCGCTCCGTAAAAGCGTTCCAAATAAACCATGTCCTTAACCGTGCTTTCGCCTTTGTGATGCAGGATGGATGCCTTTCCGTAATACCAAATTTCAAGCCCTCTTCTGATAAAAGTATAGCACAAATCGATGTCTTCACCATACATAAAATAAGCTTCGTCCAAGCCACCGGCTTCTTGGTAAACTTTTTTCCTACACAGTAAAAATGCACCGGTAATCACCTCTACCTCAGCAATTTCATATTCACCGATGTCATTTCGGTAATAGGATTTTGAGTTATTTTTTTTGAAACTGATGAAGAGTTTCTCAAACGAATTGAACATATCCGGGACAGACCGTTTGCTTTCCGGCAGGAAATTGCCTTTTGCATCATGCATCCTTACGCCGAGACATCCAAAATCTTTTTTAGAATCAGCAAACTCCAGAATTTCCTTCATGTAAAAACCTTCCAGTTCCGTATCGGGATTCAGAAGAAGAATGTATTCACCGTTTGCTGCAGCTGCGGCTAAATTGTTGGCCACCGCAAACCCGCTGTTCACTGCGGATTCTAAGAACTTCACAGCAGGAAATTCTTTAATCAGTTCTTTCCACGAACGGTCTGGTGAAGCATTATCAATCACGATCACCTCATAGTTTACATCACAGAACTTTTCTATTGAAGAAAGGCATTTCCGCAAAAGCTCCGTGACATTATAATTGACGATGATAATCGAAAGTTTCATAAAGACTTACTCCCTTTCGTTATACGGCACACGGTTCTGGATTGAACGGCCCAATGAAATTTCATCCGCATATTCCAGTTCGTCGCCAACCGAAATTCCTCTTGCGATGGTTGAAAATTTCACACCGGAATTTTTGAATTTCTTGTAGATATAATAAGCGGTGGTATCGCCTTCCATAGTAGCGCTTAAAGCAAAAATCAGTTCTTTGATTTCGGTATTGCCAAGTTTTTTTTCGATTGCTGAGATATTGAGCTGATTGGGGCCAATGCCTTCCATCGGCGAAATTTTTCCGCCTAAAACCAGATATTTTCCCGTGTACTTGCCAGTATTTTCAAGTGCCATTACATCCCTAATGTCTTCTACAATACAGAGTTGTTCAGTATTTCGTTTGGCACTTGCGCATATTTTACATACCTCGAAATCTGAGAAATTGTGGCATTCTTTACAGTACTGAATATCTGTTACCAGTTTTTTCAGTGCATCTCCCAGCGCTATGGCCTGACTTTCCGGCTGCTTCAGGAGGTGGAGTGCCAACCGCAGGGCAGATTTTTTCCCAATTCCGGGCAAACCTGAAATTTCATCCACTGCTTTTGCCAAAATTTTACTCGGATAATCCATTCCGCAAATATAATTTATTGAAACATCTTACGAAAACTTAAAACTTATCGCGAAGCATACTAAATGTTTTATAATCTTGACAGAAAGCCGCGAATTCATTCCTCAAAAACATTTATATTTACCTAAAATAATATTACGATGATTCTTAAAAATCTGAATTACCCGCTCGATTTTAAATTTAAGATTACCACACTTTCAAGCGATTTCAACATCACCGATGTGCACGGAAATTATGTTTGCTACGTGCGGCAGAAGCTTTTCAAGCTGAAAGAAAATGTGGTTATTTTTTCAGATGAAAGCCGTACAAACGAACTTTACACCGTTAAAGCTAATCAATGGATTGATTTCAATGCATCATACACAATGCGGGAAGCCAGCGGAAATCCTGTGGGAACGCTCGCAAGAAAAGGAATGCGCTCATTCTGGAAATCCACTTATGATGTCCTCGACCTTAACAAAAGGCCGCTTTTTCAAATTACGGAAAGAAATGCGTGGACCAAATTTTTAGACGGTTTGGTTGGCGAAATCCCTATAATTGGCATGTTCACCGGCTATTTTCTTAATCCGGTTTATGATGTAAAAGACACCACAGGCAGGCTGATTTTTGAACTTAAAAAAATGCCTTCATTTTTCGGAAGAAGGTTTCAGCTGGAAAGAAAAGTGGATATCGCTGATGAACATGAAACATTAGTGGTTCTGTCACTTCTGATGATGGTTCTGCTAGAAAGGGAAAGAGGTTAATAAATTTTTAATCTTACCTGTTGTGCATTTAGAAATTAAAAAGAAAAAAGATTGTTCATTTGATTAAAAAATCGTATATTTAATTGGTTACCAAGCCATTAAATACATGAACAATCTCATTCAAAACTACGAAATTATTTTAAAAGAATTGACAAAAACCTGCAACCATATCACCACTAAGAAGCAAATCAGACTTCCAAAAATGTCCGACTTGGAACTTGTGGCACTTAATATTACCGCAGAATACATGTCGATTAACTCTGAACTACAGTTGTTTAGGTGTATTTCGGGAACTGGTTTGGACGAAAAGATAGAAAGAAGCGTATATAACAGAAGGAAAAGAAAACTTTTCCCTTACATTGAGAAAATTCGGGAAACTCTGAGCGGAAAGTTTGCAGACTTTACCGACGTCTTCATTGTGGATTCAACACCCATTGAAATATGTAAAATAAGCAGGGCAAATCGTTCCGCAATTTGCTCTACGGATGAAATCAAACCTGCATTTGGATATTGTGCGGCGCAGAAGTCAAGATATTTTGGCTATAAACTACATGCAGTTTGTGATAAGAATGGAATCTTTCACTCTTTTGATTTTTCGCCCGCAAATGTCCACGATGTAAATTATCTTTTCGATATTAAAGAAAATTTTCAAAATTGTTTATTAATCGGAGACAGAGGATATATCAGCAAAGAATTGCAAGTGGATTTATTCAATTTCTCCAAGATTAACCTTTCGGTTCCTATGCGCAGGAATCAACATGGTTTTGTGGAGTTTTCAAGGACGAAATCAAAAATAAGAAAGAGAATTGAAACCAATATCTCGCAACTGTGCGGACAGTTCACCATAAACACGAACTTTGCAAAAACCTTTCAAGGTCTTGCGACAAGAATAGTGTCAAAAATAACTTCTTTCACAATGATTCAATACCTGAATTTCTTCGTGTTTAAAAGAAGTTTAAATAAACTAAAAGTTAATTTGTGCTAAATGCACAACAGGTTTAATCTTAAATAAATCAATGAAATATTTTACTGCATTCATACTTCTCTTACTATTTGTATCATGCAAAAAAGAGGAAAAAACGGCCGGGGAAAAAGTTGTCCCGAAGATTGAGACCCCAGCGGAAAACAAAAAAGACACCTTAACCACAAAAGCGATTAAGCTGGAAGTTTTTGGTTTTCCACAGGAAGTTCAGGGCTGTTCGTGCTATTTCGCTACCGACCGTGAAGAGTTTGTAAAGCAAAATTACATTTATGTGGATGATTATCAGCAAAATGGTTTTATAAAAATCAATGGCGAGCGGATAAAACTGGAATTCGACCGGAAAAATGAAGTGTTACCTGATAAAATGCTCAACATTAACCTGCATAATGATCAATTCAAAGTCAACCTGAAAGGAAAAGCCGTAGAAGAAGGGGAAATAGAAACCCATCTGTACAAAGGAACGCTCACGGTAGAAAATAAAGCCAGAAAGAAAACCGTGGTTGAAGTGTACGGCGAATGCGGCTGTTAAAAATTAATTAAATTATAAAAGTGCGCTTCCGAAAGGTGTTGAAAGCGTTTTTTTATTCTTAAATTTGGTAAAAATAACAGTTATGGACATCACACAACTTGAACCACAAATAATCTGGAAAAATTTTACTGCACTGAATTCAGTTCCAAGACCTTCCAAAAAAGAAGAGAAAGTTATTGCATTCATAAAAAATTTCGGTGAAAACCTTGGCCTGGAAACTTCTGTTGACGAAGTAGGCAACGTAATCATTAAGAAACCGGCAACCGCGGGCATGGAAAACCGTAAATCTGTCGTGCTTCAGTCGCACCTGGATATGGTTTGCCAGAAAAACAACGATATTAATTTCGATTTTGAAACCCAGGGCATCCAAATGGAGATCGACGGCGACTGGGTAAAAGCCAAAGGAACCACACTCGGTGCAGATAACGGTCTGGGCGTGGCAGCGATCATGTCGGTTCTGGAAAGTTCTGACATCCCGCATCCGGCTCTAGAAGCGCTTTTCACCATTGATGAAGAAACGGGAATGACAGGCGCTACCGGTTTGAAACCCGGCCAGTTAACCGGTGACATTTTACTGAATCTGGATACTGAAGAAGATGATGAAATCGACATAGGCTGTGCCGGCGGAATTGACGTAACAGCGACCCAAAAGTACGAAACCGTGAAACCCCAAGGCCAGGTTGTAAGAGTTTACGTTAAAGGACTGCAGGGCGGGCACTCCGGAATGGACATTCATAAAGGATTCGGAAACGCTAATGTAATTTTGGGAAGGCTGCTCTACACAGGAATTTCCAACCAGAATATCGAGCTGATCTCGATCGACGGCGGTGGATTGCGAAATGCCATTCCACGAGAGGCCTACGCTGTATTTGCTGTGAGACACGCAGCGGAATTCATAGAGAACTGTGTTGCGCTAAAAGCAGATATCTTGGAAGAATTTGCAGACATAGAAAAGAGTATTGAAATCCGTATCGAAAACTATACTTCACCTGATCTGGCAGTTTCAGCGGCAGATTCAATAAAAATAATTTCAGCCCTTAAAGCAGCCCACAACGGTGTGTACAGGATGAGCCCTGATGTTGCAGATTTGGTAGAAGCATCCAACAACATAGCCAGAGTAGAACTGAAAAACGGCGAACTGAAAATCTTAAACCTTTCCCGCTCCTCGGTTGAATCTACGAAAATGGCGGTTGCCGAACAGCTAAAATCTGTATTTGAACTGGCTGGGATGGAAGTGGAATTCAGCGGTTCGTATCCCGGATGGAAACCTAAGCCAGGCTCGGAAATCGTAAAGACCATGGAAGGGATTTACGAGAAAAATTTCGGCAGCAAACCGCACGTTGTAGCCTGCCACGCAGGATTGGAGTGCGGAATCATCGGAGCCAACTATCCTGAAATGGAAATGGTAAGCTTCGGACCCACCATCCGTGGGGCACACTCGCCGGATGAACGGGCGAATATTCCTTCAACCCAAAAATTTTGGGGTTTTTTAAAGGATATTCTGGCAAATATCCCAGCGAAATAAACAGTTCCTCGAACAAGCGAGCCTAAATCCAAAAGCCGACCTGATGACCGGGGTTATCTGCGCTTACCATACTGAATAAATTGAAAATCCTGCCAGATATGTGGATAAGATTGCTGAGGTGCTGGCAAAAGGTTAAAAGAGGGAGAAAATTCTAAGGTAGTACACTGGTATTTCAAAAAAAATAAAGAAGCCGTCTCACGACTAGTGAAAACGGCTTTTTCTGCGTTTTTTACCGACCTTACGAAGATAGGTTTTTAGTGCGGACAATGTCAGTCAACGTCATATTGTTTTGAGACATTTTCTTTATTTAATTTATCCTTAAAAACTTTTATGGATAAGGTGCGATTTCCACCTCAAGTCCTTCCAGTTCTTCAGTGATGTGAATTTGACATCCCAATCTTGAGTTGTCTTTCACGTGCCAGGCTTCTGCGAGCATCGCATCCTCTTCATCACTTTTCTCTGCAAGCTTTTCCGCCCCTTCCACGATGTAACACTGGCATGACGCGCACATCGCCATCCCGCCGCAGACGCCAATCGTACCTTCCTCAGCCAGTTCATAGGAACGGAGGACTTCCATAAGGTTCATCGACATGTCGGTTGGCGCAAGAACTTCGTGGGTTACGCCTTCCCTGTCGGTAATTTTTATACTGATGTCTGACATATTAATCTATTTTTTTAACCACCGCTTTTTCGGCTTCTTTCCGGCTGCCGTCGAAACCGTCCACACCGCTTACGGTTGTATATTTTAAAACATATTTTTTACCAGGATTGATCCTGCTGTAAACGCTTTGGCACATCAAAGTTGCTTCGTGAAAACCGCAGAGAATCAGCTTCAGTTTGCCAGGATAAGTGTTGATATCACCTATTGCATAAACACCTTCAATATTGGTCTGGTAATCCAAAGCATTATTTACTTTAATGGCATTTTTTTCAATTTCAAGGCCCCAGTTTCCTATTTCGCCCAGCTTCGGCGTCAATCCGAACAATGGAATGAAGAAGTCCGTTGCAATATCCTGCTGAACGCCTTCCTGGTCAACGGTGATGGCTTGAATATGCCCTTCGCCTTTTAGTGCAACAACTTCGGCAGGTGTAATGAGGTTGATTTTCCCCTGGTTTTTGAGTTCCTGTACTTTTTCAACCGAATCCAAAGCACCACGGAATTCGTTTCTGCGGTGGATTAGTGTCACCTCGCTCGCCACATTGGCCAAAAATATACTCCAGTCCAGGGCAGAGTCGCCGCCACCGGCAATCACCACTTTTTTATCTCTGAACTGTTCAGGATCCTTTACAAAATATTCCACACCTTTTTCTTCGTACTGGGCCAAATTTTCAAGATGGTCAGGCTTTCTCGGCTCAAATGTTCCCAAACCTCCGGCGATCGCAACGGCTCTGGCTCTGTGCACGGTTCCTTTGTTTGTTACCACTTCGAACCAGTCGTCATCAACTTTAGTCAGTGTAACCGCGGTTTCCGCAAGTGTAAATCCCGGCTGAAACTGCTTAATCTGCTCCATCAGGTTATCTACAAGTTCACCGGCATTTATGGTTGGATATCCCGGAATATCAAAAATCGGTTTCTTAGGATACAGCTCCGCAAGCTGCCCGCCCGGTTGTGGCAAAGCATCGATGATATGGCATTTTATTTTTAAAAGCCCCGCTTCAAAAACTGCAAAAAGCCCTGTAGGCCCTGCTCCGATAATGAGTAAATCCGTGATAATCATTTAAAGAAATTTTAAATTTTTCTGAATAAAAAACGTTGCAAAAATACTAAAAATATAATGAAGCGATGCCTGACATACGATACAAAAAGTTCATAAACCGGCTGATATTGATCAGGAAAAACACATTATCTTTGTGGCAAACTATTTGCAAAAAAACGTGTATGAATAAGATTTTAAATATCCTTACCATATTCAGTTTCGTATTTACTTTCGCACAGCTCGGCAATATCAAATCCGGTGAAAGGCTGCATTACCGCATTCATTACGGTCCGCTCAACGCAGGAACAGCCACCCTTACCACGCTGAAAACCAACTATCAGGGCGTTCCTCATTTTTACGTGAAAGGTGAAGGCAGATCTACCGGTGCAGTGCGAGCATTTTTCCCGGTAGATGACCGTTATGAAAGTTTCATCAATATAAACACCGGCTTACCAAGCTTTTATGTAAGAAATGTGAAAGAAGGCGGCTATTCGCAGCATTTGCAGACGGCATTTAATCACAGTAACCAAACTTTAATTTTGACGGACAAAAAAAATCCGGCTAACGGGTCGAAAACCCTCAAAAGTGTTCGTGGAATTCAGGATATGCTTTCAGCGTTCTATCATTTAAGAGGAAGAAGCGACTTGACGGTTGGAAAAACTATACGGATGAATGTGTGGATCGATGATGAAATGTTCCCTTTTCAGCTTAAGGTAAACGGCACCGAAAATGTAAAAACGAAATTCGGAACAATAAACTGCCTGAAAATTACTCCCATGGTAATGAGCGGAAGGGTTTTCAAAGCCAAAGAAAGCGTAACCATGTGGGTTAGCAATGACGAAAACAAAGTTCCTATAGCGATAAAAGCTGAGCTCGCAGTGGGATCCCTGCGCGCTGATTTGGAGCGGTATTCCAATGTCATGTACGACTTGAATTTCAAAAAGTAATTTCAGTAAAAGAGTATTAGACCGGCAATTTGCCGGTTTTTTTATGCCTGGATGTAACAAACGGATGTCTTGCGTTGTCTTATCATTGTACGAACTAAAACAACTATGAAAAATCGATGGTTATTCCTGCCAATTATCATCTTCCACTCACTGATTTTCGCCCAGAGCAGCGAAGGTAAAGATGAAATAACCCGGAAATCTATAAATTCCATCCGAATCAGTTCTTCTCCAAAAATTGACGGTATCCTGGATGATGAAGTTTGGCAGAACGCACCGATTGCAAGTGATTTTATTGAAAGAAATCCGAACAACGGGAAACCACAGCCTGAGCAGTACAAAACCACTGTAAAAGTCCTTTACGATGATACCGGGATTTATTTTGGTGCGCAGATCAACTCTCCGGAACCTTCAAAAATTGCTCGCGAAATGACAGAACGCGATAATATTGCAAATGACGATCTTTTGGGAATTACAATCAATGGCTATAATGACAAGCAACAGAGTCTTATGTTCATCGTGCAGGCTTCCGGAGTGCAGGCAGACGCCAAAATTGTCATTAACAATAATGATGACTTCTCCTGGAATGCCGTTTGGTACAGCGCCGTAAAACTGAATGATAAAGGCTGGGCAACGGAAATAAAAATTCCATATTCTGAACTGCGTTTTCCGAAAAAAGATGTGCAGGAATGGGGAATTAATTTCTTTTCCCAAGTTCGGAATATACAGACGCAATACACCTGGAATTTCGTGGACAATAAGAAAGGAACTTTCATGACCTACGACGGAATCCTTACCGGAATTGAAAACATCAAAACCCCGACGCGCCTCTCCTTCCTGCCCTATTTCTCGACCTACGCCAATCATTATGATGGGAAAACGACTTTTAATGTAAACGGAGGGATGGATTTAAAATACGGCATCAATGACGCCTTCACTCTGGATATGACGCTGATTCCTGATTTTGGGCAGGCCAATTTTGACAATGCTGTGCTGAATCTTGGACCTTTTGAACAGCAATACGAAGAAAACCGCTCGTTTTTTACGGAGGGAACGGAGCTTTTCAACAAAGGAAATTTGTTTTATTCGAGAAGAATTGGTGGCAGCCCGACAAAATATCCCAACTTAACACAAAATGAAGAAGTTGTGCAATTTCCTGAAAAAGTAAAATTATTCAATGCTCTTAAAATCTCCGGCAGAACCAGTAAAGGCCTCGGTATTGGATTTTTTAATGGAATTACAGAAAAAACGTACGCGACAATTAAAAATAAAAACACTGGCGAAATGCGCGATGAAGTTGTGGAACCGTGGAGCAATTATAATGTTTTTGTGCTGGATCAAAGATTTAATGAAAATTCTTCCGTAAGCCTGGTGAATACCAATGTTACCAGAGACGGAGCTTTTCGTGATGCCAATGTGACCGCGCTTTTGGGCGACATCAGAAATAAGAAGAATACGGTCAACATTTTTGGGCACTTCAAGGAAAGTGTGGCCAATGATGCCAAAATGATTTACGGAACCGAGGCGGCGGCCGGAGCCAATAAAATCTCGGGCGTACACCGTTATGGCGCAAGTTTCAATCTGAAAACCAAAGATTACAATATCAATGACCTTGGCTACACCGGGGGAAACAACAAAGTTGCTTATCATGGAAACTACAGTTACAGATATTTAAAACCACGGGGAAACCTGAACAATCTAAATTACAACCTAAATCTTACGTCTGTTTACAGATTAGAACCTTATATGTACAGCAGCTTTGAAATCCATCAGAATTTGCAGTTGACTAATAAGAAATTCCAGAATTTTGGCGTGGGGCTACTTTTACAGCCGTCCGGGCAAAAAGATATTTTCGAACCGAGAACCTTCGGAAGGCACCTTAACGTTCCGGCGATGGTAAATCCGTGGATCTTCTACAATTCTGATCAAAGAAAGAAATTCAGCTACGGCGGCTACACTGAAATCTATGTTTACGATGCACCCGGAAGAATCAGGTACGTCTCTGAACTCAATACGCGGTACAGGGTTTCGGACCGGCTTTCAGTTGGTTACGAATTCGATTACGACATTCAGAAAAATGATCAAGGTTTTGTCGGGAAAAATGCTGACCAAATTTTTATTGGCAGAAGAGATATCAACACGTTTACTAATTCAATTTACTCGCAGTATATTTTTAATGATAAAATGGCTTTAAGCTTCAATTTCAGACATTATTTCTCCGGCGTGAAATACAGTAAATTTTCTTCGCTGAACCTGGATGGAAGCTTGGCAGATTCCGATTACGCAAAAAATAATGACGGCACCTACAATTTCTGGAATATCGACCTGCGTTACAGCTGGTGGTTTGCGCCGGGCAGCCAGTTGACACTACTTTACAGGAATGCGACAGACAGCTATCTGCCGCTAGCCAATCAAAATTTCAAAAAGAATTTCGATTACATGTTCTCGCAGCCGATGCTGAATAATTTATCGCTAAAAGTCACATATTACCTCGATTATAACAGAATAAAAAACTGGTTTTAAACTTATTATACATTTTACATTCATTTTAAAACCAAAAAATGCGCTTCCGATTGAAGCGCATTTTATTATTGTTAAAAATTCCTTACAGTGATTTGAATTGTTCCAGCATTCTTTTATCATTCTCAAAGAACATCCTGATATCACCCATCTGATAAAGCAGCATCACAATTCTTTCGATTCCCATCCCAAACGCATAACCAGAATACTGATCCGGATCGATGTTTACGTTTTTCAGAACCGCGGGATCTACCATTCCACAACCCATAATTTCCAGCCAGCCTGTACCTTTGGTGATTCTGTAATCGGTCTCAGAATTCAGTCCCCAATATACATCCACCTCTGCACTTGGCTCAGTGAAGGGAAAATAAGAAGGTCTCAATCTGATTTTTGATTTACCGAAAAGTTCGCTTGTGAAGAACTGAAGCGTTTGTTTTAAATCTGCAAAACTTACATTTTTATCAATATAAAGTCCTTCGATCTGGTGGAAAATACAGTGCGAACGGGAAGAAATCGCCTCATTACGGAATACTCTTCCCGGGGCAAGAATTCTGATCGGAGGATCATTTTGTTCCATATAACGGATTTGGACGGAAGAAGTATGCGTCCTCAGCAGCACATCAGGATTCTGCTCAATGAAGAATGTATCCTGCATATCACGGGCAGGGTGGTATTCGGGCATATTCAGCGCGCTGAAGTTATGCCAGTCGTCCTCAATTTCCGGTCCGTCTGCAACAGCAAAACCTATGGATTTGAAAATCTCCACAATTCTGTTGCGCACGAGGTTTATCGGATGCCTGGTTCCCAATTCCAGTGGAAAAGCCGGCTTGGTAAGGTCATCTTTTTCTACTGAAATATTGGTTGTGGCAGCATTTTTTAGATCTTCAAGTTTTGTCGCGACCGCCTGTTTCAACGTATTGATTTTCTGGCCAAATTCTTTCTTCTGATCATTCGGCACTTCCTTGAATTTATGGAAGAGGTCATTCAAAATTCCCTTTTTTCCGCTGTATTTTATGCGGAACTGCTCAATTACATCCTTTTCTGCAGACGAAAAGCTGCCAACCTCAGCCAGTAATTCATCAATACGTTCTAACATTTGTCTAAGTTTCTAAAGGTGCAAAGTTACGATTTTGCCCGGGAAATAAAAAGGCAAAGGTGCGACTTCAACCGCACCTTTGTCCCATCACTATTAACACTTAAAATTTTATTTCTTTTCCAAAGCTTTTACCAGGATCTGAACGTTCATTTCGTTTTTAATCAAACCGTTTTGTACCGGCAGCTGGAACTTCACTCCAAAATCTTCACGCAAAATGTCTTTAGGCTCAGTAGCAATGCTTACTTCACCGTTATCCACCTTTACGTTAGCTTTGAACTGAACAGGTTTGGTGATACCTTTTATTGTAAGGTTACCATCCAAAACCGTATTGTAATCGCCGTTTTCAGCAGCTGTTACCTTTGCAATTTCGTACGATGCAGTAGGGAATTTCTCCACTTCAAAGAAATCACCGGATTTCAAATGGCTTTCCAGTTTTCCTTTTTGCTCAGCATCATCTGCTAAATCCACATTTGCAAGACTGGACATATCTGCTACGAACTTTCCGCTTTCTAACTTGTCGCCATTTACGGTTACATCACCGCTTTCAAACTTTATAGTTCCGAAATGGCTGGTGTTATCAGATTTTAAAACCTTAAAGCCCTTCCATTCAATCTTGCTGTTCATCGTATCGAGGACGTACATCTGCCCGTTTTTGGCCGTTTGCACTTCTGTACTCTCGCTGGTTAAAGGCTTATCCTTTCCGCAGGAAACCAAAACACTACTTAAAATAATTGCCGGTAATAAGGCATTTACGAGATTTTTTTTCATCCAATTAAATACTTTATCTAATTTTCGCTAAAATACTAAAAAAATTTCAATAGAGGGAAACTAAACCTTAATTTTGCATTATGCTTCTTGAAGTTAAAAACCTGCACTTTTCATACGGCACCGACAGGAAAATTTTCAACAACCTGAACCTCAGAGTTGACGAAGGGAAAATTATCGCGCTTGCCGGTGAAAGCGGCTGTGGGAAATCCACGCTGCTTAATATTATTTACGGACTGCTCGACTGGCAGGAAGGCGAAATAATTTTTAATGGCAGAAAGCTCCTCGGTCCGAAAGGAAATATCGTTCCTGGCGAAAGCGAAATGAAGTTCGTAGCGCAGAATTACGATCTTATGCCCTACTCCACGGCTTATGACAACGTTGGAAAATTTATTTCAAACATCAATCTTGCTGAAAAACGCGAGAAAGTGATGCAACTGCTCGAGGTGGTTGGAATGGAAGATTACGCTGATGTAAAACCCCGTTTTTTGAGTGGCGGTCAGCAGCAGCGTATTGCGATTGCAAGAGCGCTTTCAGTAATGCCAAAACTCCTTTTGCTGGATGAACCTTTCAGCAACCTTGATTTTTCCAGGAAAATTGAGCTTCGGGAAAGGCTTTTTAATTATGTGAAGAAGCACCACATTTCCCTGATGATTTCAACCCACGAAATTCAGGAAGTGATGCCCTGGCTGAACCAAATTATCATTTTGCAGGAAGGCCGCCTTATTCAGAACGATTCGCCGGAAGAAACTTATAAAAATCCCTACAACGAATATGTGGCGAAGCTATTTGGTGAAGTAAATGTACTTTCAGATGAAGAAAAATCAAAACTTAACCTTTCAAAAAACCTCTGGTATCCTACACAAATAAAAATTTCAGAAAACGGTACCGAAGCCAAAGTGTTAGAAAGTCGTTTTGCCGGAAGCCACTACTGGAACAGGGTTCTGGTGAATGAGGTCCCCATCGTCATCTATTCAGAAAACCAACTCTCTGATACGGTGAAAGTTAGATTTCAATAGTTAATGTTAATATGTTGATAACTAATGAGATCATCTTTTACAGATTTGGCAGGAAAATTGAAATAATATTGTAAATTAGCTCTCCCGACAACACAAGGAAATTTTTGGTTAATTCTCTTTCTGCCTTTGTGGACTGAAATTAGTTTCATTCTATCGGAACAATGAAGTCCTGGAATTTGAACCCTGTCCAAATTTTTCCTTTTTTTTATTATTAAAAAATAAGTTCACAGTTAACCCAGATTGTGAACTTTGGTTTTTAAAACGACTTTTATCTTCTGCCGCTTTACTTTATTCTTTAATTAAGCTTTCCGTACAAATTCAGATTTGAGCGCCATTGATCCGAAACCGTCAATTTTGCAGTCAATATTATGGTCAGAATCTGGCCGCAAACGGATGTTTTTCACTTTCGTTCCTGCCTTCACTGGTTTTGGCGCACCTTTAACCGGTAAATCTTTGATTACAACGACTGAATCTCCATCAAACAGCTCATTGCCGTTGCTGTCGAAAATCCTGTTCTCACTGCCACCTTCCGCCGGATCCCATTCGTGGAAACACTGCGAACAAACCATCAGATCGTCCTGTTGATAAGTAAATTCAGAATTACATACTGGGCAGTGTACTGTATCGCTCATAATTTTCTTTTTTACAAAGATAAGATATTGGCTTAATGTTTCCGAGCGAAGCTGTAACGATTGAAAATCTCTTTACTTCAAAAACCGTATTTTTGCAAAAAATCGCAGAACGCTAATTTGCATCTGCCGAAAGCTTAAATATGGAACTCATACACCGCAATCTCCTCATCGGAATTCACGATGCTCTGCAGGAAACTTTTTTTGAAAAAAATAAATATGCCGATAAAGTTATTGAAAGGCTTTTGAAATCCCACAAAAAATGGGGCAGCGAAGACCGGAAAACCGTTTCGGAGATTTTCTACAATATCATCCGCTGGAAAAAACGCCTCGAATACTATATGGGCGAAGGCGCCAAGCCCGGAAATATCTACAAAATGATTCTGGCGTACCTGCTCTGGAGCAAAACCAAATACAAAAAATTTGAAGAATTTGAGGGCATCAAGATTGCGGACATCCTGAAAAAACTCGAGAAAAATACAGTTCCGTCTAAAGCCATTCAGCATTCAATTCCAGACTGGCTGGCCGAGACACTAGAAAAAGAACTTGGTGACAACTGGGAAAAAGAAATGATTGCTTTAAATGAGCAGGCACCAACCGTACTTCGTGCAAACACGCTGAAAACCACAGTGCGGGAGCTGATGGATGAACTGAAAGAGGAAAATGTGGAAAGTTTTAGCTTAAAACAATATCCGGACGCTGTACAGCTGGAAGAAAAGAAGAACGTCTTCCTAACCTCTGCCTTTAAAGACGGTTTGTTTGAAGTGCAGGATGCCAGTTCCCAGAAAATTGGAGAAATGCTGGATGTTCAGGAAGGTATGCGTGTGGTGGATGCCTGCGCAGGAGCCGGTGGGAAAACACTTCACCTGGCTGCTCTGATGAAAAATAAAGGCCAGATTATCGCACTGGATATTTACGAGTGGAAACTTGCCGAACTGAAACGCCGTGCCAAACGTGCCGGTGCCCACAACATCGAGACCCGCACCATTACAGATAATAAAGTCATTAAAAGGCTTCAAGAAAAAGCCGACAGGCTTCTGATCGACGCACCGTGTTCCGGTCTCGGCGTTTTAAAAAGAAACCCGGATTCCAAATGGAAAATCGACCAGGAATTCATTGACAGAATCAAAGACGAGCAACAGCAAATCCTGCAGGATTACTCCAAAATCCTTAAAAAAGGTGGCAGAATGGTCTATGCAACCTGCTCCATTTTGCCTTCCGAAAACAATGAACAGGTAGAAAAATTTCTTAAAAACAACCCCGACTTCAAATTGCTCAAAGACGAAAAAATAATGCCAAGCGAAGGCTATGACGGTTTTTATATGGCTTTGATCGAGCGACTGAAATAAATCTTGAAGTAAATCTCTCTGAACAATTTTTAGCCGTGATTTCACTCATTTTGTTCTGTTATTTCGGGGCAATTTCTTTTTACTAAAAAAAATCCTCTCAAACACTGAAAATTCCGTTTTGAACTTAAATTTTTTCGCTTTAAAAATTAATTTTAGTAAATTTTTAATTAATTAGCGTTTTTAATTTTTATTTATAAACTTTGGTTTTATTATTGCAAAAGAATTTTAACCAAAACGAATAAAACAATTTAAATCAGGTTTGAAGCTTTAAAAAACCTCGAACTTGAAACTTTAAACAAAAAAATTTATGTGCGGAATAGTATGCCTGTTTGATGCAAAACAAAAAACCGAAAGCCTGAGGCCACAGGTTTTGGAAATGTCTAAAAAAATCCGTCACCGCGGCCCGGACTGGAGCGGGATCTTTCAGGACGAAAAAACCATAATGTCACACGAACGTTTGGCAATTGTAGATCCAACTTCCGGTAAACAGCCACTTTACAGCCAGGACGGGAAAATCGTTTTAGCGGTAAACGGTGAAATCTACAACCACCAGGAACTCAGAAAAGAATTTCCGGAATACGGGTTCCAGACGCAATCGGATTGTGAAGTGATTTTGGCCTTATACCAAAGGGACGGAAAAAATTTCCTTGAAAAACTGAACGGAATCTTTGCATTTGCGCTTTATGACAGCGAGAAAGAAGTTTTTCTCGTTGGACGTGATCACATGGGAATTTGCCCGCTGTATCACGGTTGGGACAAACACGGCAACTATTACGCAGCATCAGAATTAAAAGCTTTGGAAGGCGTTTGCAACAAAATTGAAACGTTCCTGCCGGGACATTTCCTTTACAGTGAAGACGGCTACGAACTCCAAAAGTGGTACCAGAGGGATTGGGAAGACTTTGAAAATGTAAAAGACAACGAAACCGATCTTGCGAAAATCAGAAAAGGTCTTGAAGACGCAGTTCACAGGCAGCTGATGAGCGATGTACCGTACGGCGTTTTACTTTCCGGCGGTTTGGATTCCTCAATCATATCCGCGGTTACCGCAAAATACGCCCGAAACAGAATTGAAAGCGGCGACACACAGGAAGCTTGGTATCCGCGGCTGCACAGTTTTGCAGTGGGTTTAGTAGGTTCGCCGGATCTGCTTGCTGCACGAAAAGTTGCGGATCATATCGGTTCCATTCACCACGAAATTCATTTTACAGTTCAGGAAGGCCTGGATGCAGTTCGGGATGTGATTTATCATCTGGAAACCTACGATGTGACGACGGTTCGCGCGTCCACTCCGATGTATCTTTTGGCAAGAGTCATTAAATCCATGGGGATTAAAATGGTGCTTTCCGGCGAAGGTTCGGATGAGCTATTCGGCGGATACCTTTATTTTCACAAAGCTCCGAATGCAAAGGAATTCCATGAGGAAACCGTGAGGAAACTGAGCAAACTTCACCTTTATGACTGCTTACGGGCGAATAAAGCCCTGATGTCGTGGGGTATCGAGGGCCGCGTGCCATTTTTGGACAAAGAGTTTATGGATGTTGCGATGACCATTAACCCGAAAGATAAAATGGTGGACAAAGCCGAAGGTAAAATTGAAAAATGGGTTTTGAGAAAGGCTTTTGAAGATTTGCTGCCTGAAAGCGTGGCGTGGAGACAGAAAGAGCAGTTTAGCGATGGCGTGGGCTACAGCTGGATTGACAGCCTGAAGGAAGTTGCAGAAAAAGAGGTGACCGATGAAATGATGGCCAATGCAAAATTCAGATTCCCGGTAAATACACCACAAAACAAGGAAGAATACCGCTACAGAACCATTTTTGAGGAACACTTTCCAAGTGAAACAGCGGCACTGACCGTTCCTTCAGTTCCATCAGTAGCTTGTTCTACCCCAATTGCCCTGGAATGGGACGAAGCCTTCAAAAAAATGAACGATCCGAGCGGAAGAGCCGTTCTTAGCGTTCACGAAGACAGTTATTGATTTGTGAACTTACAGCCTGGATGAATGTGAATTTTGTGATAAAGTGAAGATAAAAAAGTCCCGAGGATCTTTCTTCGGGATTTTTCGTCTACGAATTTATTAACAGGTTATAAACCGTTTCGTGAGTAGTGAAACTCAGCATACATTGCTGAGCTGGCAACAGTTTTTGCTGTATGTCCTCCGTTATTTTTCTTAACAAGGTCGCGTCGTTACCATGATCAGGTAATACTTCCGATTCATCGAAGAGCTGAGGAACCGAGGGGTATGTAGAAACTGAATTTTTCGTTACGATGATTTTATCTAAACCGTAGTTTTTATGGAGGCTGAAAAGCAGCATCTTATCCGAATGGAGCAAGAAACAATTTTCCATATTCATTGTGTTGTGAGGGTGTTTTTATTCATTTTGCTGTCAATTCCGCCGTCAGCACTCCTATACTTGTTG
This sequence comes from Chryseobacterium taklimakanense, assembly GCF_900187185.1. NCBI lineage: Bacteria > Pseudomonadati > Bacteroidota > Flavobacteriia > Flavobacteriales > Weeksellaceae > Chryseobacterium > Chryseobacterium taklimakanense. The sequence goes on along the minus strand of NZ_LT906465.1, from coordinate 2,488,404 downwards.
GTTGTGCTCTCCCTTAAAATTATTTAGAATAGTGTGGTAGGTTCCTTAGGTGCATCTAAATTCAACGCCAATAATTCAGATTCGTGATTTGGAAAGGCAAAATCTTCTATATCTCTGTCTTTCAGCCATTCCTTTTCCATTGATCTGAAGAGGACGATCGGCATACGGTGTTTCGTGTTATGGATTTCCGTCATCAACTCATTTGCCTGTGTGGTAACAATCGAGAAGGTATTTAATTCTTCGCCGGTTTCCTTATCCGTCCAATTACTGTAAATCCCGCCTAGAGAAAATATCTCCTGATCTTTCACAGAAAGAAAGTGCTTATGTTTCTCCTTTCCTCTGTCATCCAGCCATTTCCATTCATAGAAGCCGTTTACCAAGACCAAACAGCGCTTATTATAATTATTTCTGAAGGAGGGTTTTTCTTTAATGGTTTCTATTTTGGCATTAAGCGTTTGCTTTTGAATTTTCCTGTCTTTTGACCAAAACGGAATCAGTCCCCAGTTTGCTGTCGTGCATACATCAGGATTTTCATCTAATATAACCGGAACCAAGGCATGAGAAAAACCGTTTAAAAATTTTGTGGGTTTATATTCCTTACCCTCAAATCCCACTCCATAAACTTCTTTGATTGCTTCTTTGGTAAGGCTGGTATCAACGTAATAGCACATAAGATTCAGTTTTGTAATGTTTTGCTAATGTAATAAATATACAGCAAAGGAATCAGCAATCCCAAACGTAGTGAAACTAAGTGCAGGGTTGTGAAATGACGATCTGGATATTTTTTTTAATAAAGTCGCGATAAGCGGTTTAAGCAATAACGCTCCCTTTGATAAGATGTTACACTTTTTTGAGTTGACCTCCTTTAAAATATCGATGGAAATCTGCTGGTCCGCCACAATGCGCTTGAGACGGGCATTTTCGGCCACCAGTTCCTTCACCCGCTGAAGCTACCTGCAAGGCAGGAAAACATTTGAAGCGAAAATCTTCTACGAACTCAGCCTGGACGGGCTCGTTCGAACTCCTGCCAAAGTTCCTCTCTAACCAAAGGTTCTATAGTTCGCTGATCACTTCATTTTAAGCCACCCTAAAATCTGAACTGCTTTGCCCGACAAAAATAGAGACCTCCCTTAAATCGCTTTAAAGGAGGTTTTTTTTATGCTTTTACTTTGGAAATTACTGAAAATGTAGAGTTGAGCAACGGTTACCGATGTTATCTGTAGTCGCAATTTCAATTTTGCAAGTCAGATATACACTTTTCTCTAACCTCCCAAATTTTTTCTAAATCGAATTTCGGTTTATCTTGTATCCATCGTTCGAGAAACAGTTTATGTATTTTAATTTTTTCGTCATTTATCTCATTGTATTCTATCTCTTTTTCTTCTAAGATTTTATCTTCAAGGTCAGAATACAGAGAATTCGGATTTGTGAAATCATAATATTCGTTCTCAATCTTTAAATAGTTATGTGCCTCAGGAATATATTCAAGACCATATTCATTCAGTGTATTTTCAATCTTTTTGGTGTATTCAGCATCCATCTTAATAATACCAACAATAAGTTTAATGTCATTCCTATCATTTTCAAGTGCCAGTTTTCGTAGAGTTGAATGTTTCGTGCTACAAGTTCCAGCTTTATCTTCGAATACGCATAAAACGCTCTTCTTGTTGCTATTCCTCTTGTATGGAAGTTTTGAGATAAAGTCACACGCACCTTTGAAATCCTTAATTCCTTTTTTTAGAAATTCATTTGAAACAACGCCTTTATTTTCAATTGTAAAATTCATTTATGGAAAGAGTTTTGGAGCGATTATAGATAACGGAAAAAGTATTAGCGAAGTGCGGGCTTTGGGAGAACTGAAAGTTCAATTTCGACCGAACGAAGCAAATTGCTTTTTCAGATTACCAAATTACAAAAAAAAGTAATATGAAAAGCAAGATGCGACTTAATGCATCGGGTTTTTCTATTATATATTCAGCCCGCCTTTTGCAAATACTATGTGCCTGTTGAATAACCTCTTTTAAAAGATACAGAAAAAAGGATTTCAGAAATAGAAAATATGGTTATAAACGGGTTTAAAATATTGAAAATCAGCTGTCTATATCCTTTATTCTCATTAAATTTGCGTATGCAAGGCAGGAAAATATTGGAACCGAAAATCTCCTATGAACTCAGCCTGCACTGGCTCGTTCGAACTCCTGCCAAAGTTCCTCTCTAACCAATGGTTCTATAGTTCGCTGATCACTTCAATTTAAGCCCTCCGAAAACCTCAGCTCCTTTGTCCGACAAAAATAGAAACCTCCCTTAAATAGCTTTAAAGGAGGCCGTTTTTTTATGCTTTTACTTTGGAAATACTGAAAATTTGGAGTTGTGCAACGGTTACCTATGTTATCTGTAGTGCTTTTTATCTCTTTAAAACTTTTCCACCATCATTCCAGCCATTTTGAAAAGCAGTTTTAGTTCCATTCCAATCATAAACACTTTCAATTATTAACATTGTTAAAATTCCTGCTATAAAAAATATAATTTCTCTTTTAGTAATTTTCATTTTATTGATTTATTTAAAGTTAAGATGAAATTTTTGATTGCTTGTTAAAGATGAGTTTATGAATAGTAATAATAAAAATGGAATAATTAAAGGATACATAAATTTAATTTGTTGATCATATAAAAGATATGTAATTACTACAGCATAAACCAATAGAAATCCCACGACAAATCCATTCATTATTTTTGGCATTTCTGTGGATTGCTTTGTCCAAAATAAATTTTCATTAATTTCTATCGGTAAAACTATTTTTCGCGAACTTAAATTAAAATTCTGTTCTATTTGAAAGTCTTTTCCTTTCACAAGAATTTTATGAGTTCCAAGATTGGTTATGAAATCTAACTTGGGATTTTTGTAATCTATATTACCAATAAAATTTCCGTCAATAAAAACTTCATACATATTATTTTTTATTGAAGATTTTTGATTTAGTTTTAATTTAATTTTCCCGTTCATAATATTCTATTTTTTTGGAAAGATAATAAAGTTTCTTTTAAAACACTGTTTTGACAGCATTGCACACAACGGTTCGGGTATTGCCGAAGGCGGGGATTTTTAGCATAAATGTTCAATCGGATAACGAAAGCTGAACCTTGCACAAACGTCCAATCGAAGGCGGTCAGACCCGCTTTTGGCAATACCTTGTAGCGGCTGGCATTCTTGTCGTCATTGTGCTAAAAGTTTATTTTCCGCAATTACTCTTTTCAAGTTGTCGCCCCAAAATGTTATGTCGCCAAACTTGTCGACACAATTTTGAAGTGAATTTAATTTGTCTAAAGTCGGCAAAATATGATTGCCAAAGTCAGATTTAAGTTCAGTTATAAAATCATTGGTGTCCACTTGCTCCGTCAAAACATAACCTGTTTTGTTTCTAAATTTATACTCCTGTCTACTACCGGGTAAGTATGAGCTTTCTCTTAAATAAACTGTCAGGTCGTGAACGGTTGGCTTCTTTTTGTCCGTATCTTTCATTGTCTCTTTTAAAGCAACACCAATGTTGAAACAAAAGTCAACGCTGTCCTTACTGTTCCAAGAAAAGTTCTGCAAGTTGATTAAAATGAAAAAGTCCCCCTTGTCTTTCCACCAAGTTTGTCCACTTGTTTGATAGCCGAGATTTTTTAAAGTCGGCTTCAAATAAGTCTTGATGAACTCTGTCTGTTTTTCTTTTGCAGTCATTTCTGTTGTCGATGGTCAATGTCGGTTGTTATGCTTGCCGCTAACGGAAAAAGTATTGGCGAAGTGCGGGCTAAATGGAACGATAAGTTCAATTTAGACCTAAATGTAGCCGATGCTTTTTTCTTACACTAAATTACTCTTTTTTGTGGAATAAAAAAGCAGCGGCGGATAAATTCACAAAAAGTTCAACTTGTTACTTTCCTCCGCATTTTGCCAATACGATGTGCCTTTGCACAACCTCTTTTCAAAGATACGGTAAAAAAGATTTCAGAAATAGAAAATGTGGTTATAAACAAGTTTAAAATATTGATATTCAGCTGTATAAATGGTTGTTTTCGGTAAATTAGCGTATGCAAGGCAGGAAAACATTTGAACCGAAAATTTTCTATGAACTCAGCCTGGACGGGCTCGTTCCCGAGGATGATTTCTACCGTAAAATCAGTCAGGAAGTACCCTTTGGCTTCCTCTACAAGTCAACCTCTCATTATTACGGCCCTTGCGGGCAGGACAGCATTGATCCGGTGGTCTTCTTCAAGATTCTTCTGGTGGGTTATCTCAACAACCTCAGCAGCGACCGCGAGCTGAACCGCCACTGTTCTAATGCGCTTAACTTGCGCCCTGGCAGATTACCCGTGCATAGATTGTAGCTTTGGATTTGTCATACTTCGATTTCTTTGCGTAGAAAGATACTTTGCAGGTGTTCATATTGTGGTGTTTTAAGGTTTAGCAATTTGAGCTAAAACACACCACAGCACAAGATGTTCAAAATTTGTACACGTCGATGAACAGGCGCATTTTGAACATTTTGGTGAGTCGTAAAATTCAGATTAACGACTCACCAAATGACTCACCAAACCATTTAGTATAATTTGCATCATTTTGGCTATGAATTAAACAAAAAACCCTTTAAAATTTCCATTTTAAAGGGTTTTGCTAAGTTTTGATTTCTTATTTGCAGAAAGGAAGGGATTCGAACCCTCGATACAGTTACCCGTATACTACCTTTCCAGGGTAGCCTCTTCAACCACTCGAGCACCTTTCTAATTAGGATTGCAAAGATATTTAAAAAATTTGGATTTGAAAATCTTAAATTATAAAATTTAGAAATCTTCGGTCATCTCACCACAAAGATCGCTGCTGAAATTCTCGGCGAAAGTCCCCTGATAATTAGGGTTATCAATTAAGTGCATCGCTTTGGTAATCGCAGTTTCTGCGGTAATATCGTTACCGCTGATGGCTCCGATTCTAGAAAAAATATTACTGTTTTCGTATTTCCCAAAACTGATTCCCCCGGAAACACACTGGCTCACGACGACAATTTCAGTGCCGTTTGCCCTGATTTTTCGCAATGTTTCTTCGGTTTCTGCGCTGCTGAAAATGGTTCCGGAACCGAAAACCTGCAAGATCAGAACTTTCATTTTAGGCAAAACCGGAAATAAATCCATCGTCATACCCGGGAAAATCCTCCAGAACAGAACCTCCGACGAAAGATGCAAATCTACCGAAAAAGGGCTATCAACCCTGGTGCGGAACAACGCGTCTTTATCAAAATTAAGGTGAACGCCCGACTGGCCAAGTATCGGATAGTTTGGGCTTTGGTAAGCATCGAAATATTCCGCAGAAAATTTCAAAGTACGGTTCCCCCTTAATAATTTATATTCAAAATAAACGGCAACTTCCTGCACCACCGCTTCATCATTCTCATAAAGGCTGGCGTAATAAAGGCTGGTCAAAAGATTTTCCTTCGCATCCGTGCGCAAATCGCCAATAGGAAGTTGAGAGCCGGTAAGGATGACAGGTTTCTTTAATCCTCTCAGCATAAAACTTAACGCTGATGCGGTATAAGCCATAGTATCCGTACCGTGAAGAATCAGAAAACCGTCATAGTTTTCATAATTTTCACCAATGTAGCCGGCAATGATTTTCCACTGCTCCGGCCCCATATCTGAGGAATCCAGCGGTTTTTGAAACGGGTGCACGGAAACTTCAGATTCGATCAGTTTCATTTCCGGAATTTTGCCGAAAATATTTTCAAAATTGAACGGGACAAGGCTGCCCGTTTCATAATCTTTTTCCATGCCGATCGTGCCACCGGTGTAGATGAGAAGGACTTTACGTTTCATATCTTCAAAAATACGTTAATTTGCGGTGAAGAAACAAATGGCTTTGGTGGTTCTATTTGTTCTATTTTCTGAAAAGAGATATTTTCGCAACAAACAGAACCGTTTATTTTGAGAAGACCTGGAATTAATGGAAAAACATCAAGAGATTTTTGAATACCTGAAACAGTTCCTGACGGAAGAGCGTCTGCAGAAAATCGAGCATTTTGCTGAAGAAAGTTCAGATTTTGTACTGCCAGTTTTGGAAGATGTTTATCAGTTCAGAAACGCAGCTGCAATCGTAAGAAGTGTGGAGGCATGCGGATTTCACAAAGTCATTGCGCTGGAGGAAGAAAATGTTTTCGATCCCAATTTACGGGTAACCAAAGGTGCCGACACCTGGGTTGAAGTGGAGAAAATGCCGGCCACACTGCAGTCGCTCGAAGATATTAAAAGCCGCGGGTACAAAATTTTAGCCGTTTCACCGGAGAAACATGCGTCCATGCTCCCCGATTATCAGGTTACAGAACCGATCGCGCTGGTTTTCGGGAACGAACTGGAGGGAGTCTCAGAGGAGATTTTGGATTTTGCGGACCAAACCCTTGCCATTCCGATGTATGGTTTCACCAAGAGCTTTAATGTTTCGGTTGCTGCGGCAATCTGCATGTATGAACTAAAACAGAAACTTCTGAAATCGGGGATTGATTATAAACTTTCTGAAGATCAAAAATTGAAGATGAAAATCCGCTGGGCAGTAAATTCAATCCGTAGTGGCGAAGAAATCTACACAAAATATATGCGGGAAAATCTTTAATATCTGAGTTCTGAGGGATAAGTGATGACTATTTATTCATTTGGTGATAATTCCATGCTGCGACAAATATTCCGGCAGTTTCAGTTCTTAACCTCTGATTTCCGAGTGAAACAGCCTTAATTCCTTTTTCCGAAAGCATTTTTATTTCATTTGGCGAAAAATCTCCTTCGGGACCTATTAAAAATGTAATATGCTGAAAGCTTTGGGAATTATTTTGGTTAATATCCTTCAGTTCTGTTCTTTCAAAACTTTCGTCGCAGTGGGCAACAAATGCATTTTCAACATTTATGTTTTTAATGAAGTCTGACAGTTTCGTAAGGTCATTAATCTTGGGAAAATGAAACCTCAGCGACTGTTTGGACGCTCCTATCGCCTGTTTCTGTATTTTTTGGGTATTAATATTTTTACGCTCAGTCTTATCCGTTTGAAGAAAAGTTATTTCGGAAATCCCGAGCTCAGTGGCTTTTTCTACAAAAAATTCAATGCGGTCGATATTTTTTGTCGGCGCAATCGCAATATGGAGTTTTGGCGAGAAATCAGCCAGATTTTCTTCAGTTTCAGAAACGTTTAACGATACCTTTTTTCCTTCAAAAACCAGATTTCCTTTAGCCAGGTTTCCTTTACCATCAGTCACATAAATTTCCTCGCCTTCCCGCATACGAAGAACTTTCACGATATGCTGCTGCTCATCATCGTCAATTTTCACCTGCGGAAATATTTCACCAAAAAAAAGTTTCATTATTATTTTAAGACCTTTTATAAAAATCCTCTTCCAAATCGTAGCGGGCAGTTGCTGAAACCGATAAATCCGAAAACTCCCCTCTTTCATATTTCAGTTTCGCCACCATTGCGATCATCGCTGCGTTATCGGTGGTGTATTCAAATTTGGGGATATAGATGTTCCAGCCCAATTTGGCAGCATTTTCTTCCATTGCCTTCCTCAAACCAGAATTTGCAGAAACACCACCCGCAATCGCAACCTCCTTTATACCATAATCCTCTGCCGCTTTTTCAAGTTTCTCCATCAAAACTTCGATAATGGTTTTTTGAACAGAAGCGCAGAGATTATTCAGATTTTTGTTTATAAAATCAGGATTTTTCCTTATTTCTTTTTGAATAAAATATAACACGGAGGTCTTCACCCCACTGAAAGAATAATCATAATTCTCCAGTCTCGGTTTATTAAATTTAAAAGAATTGGGATCACCTTCCTTCGCCAGCCGGTCAACAATGGGGCCAGCCGGATAATCCAGCCCAAAAATCTTTCCTATTTTGTCGAAGGCCTCTCCTGCTGCATCATCAGTTGTCTTACCGATGATTTTCATGTTGAAATAGTCCTTCACCAGCACGATCATCGTATGCCCGCCGCTCACGGTAAGGCATAAAAAAGGGAACTTTGGCGGCACAGGATTTGCATCCTCGATAAAATGCGCTAAAATGTGGGCTTGAAGGTGGTTTACCTCGATTAAAGGTACCTCCAGACTCATCGCCAAAGACTTGGCAAACGAGGTTCCGACAAGCAGTGAACCCAAAAGCCCCGGACCCCTCGTAAATCCTATGGCTGCAATATCATTTTGTTGTATATTTGCTTCAACCAGAGATTTTTGTACAACCGGGATTATATTTTGCTGATGAGCGCGTGAAGCCAGCTCCGGAACCACACCACCATAATCGTTGTGGATTTGCTGATTGGCAGCAATGTTGGAAAGGATTTTATTTCCTTGAATGATGGCAGCAGATGTATCGTCGCAGGACGATTCGATTCCCAAAATTATTGTTGACTCGCTCATAACGATGGCAAATTTAGAGAATAATTACGATAACGAAAAAGAACAGGAACAGTCGCCCAAAGAAGAGGTAAGCATCGAAAATGCCAGGGAACTGGTAAAAGATGCTGTGCAGAATCCTGTGGGAACCGCAAAAGAATTCACGGAGCAGGCCGCTAAAGATGTTACCAACGTCAAGTGGTGGGCAAAACTTCTGCTGATTCTTTTTTGGGTGGGCTTGGCACTTGTGGCTACTTTCTTCATTATTATCAATTTGGATTCTACCAAAAGATGGGCAGCGAACCAGGCCCTTAAGGTGCTTAACCAGGACTTCAAAGCAAAAATGTCGTACCAAAGTGTGGATGTCAACTACTTTGGCGACGTCACAATCAAAGGGCTAAAAATTCAGGATGAGAAAGGTCTCGATTTCATTAAAGCCCGTGTGTTCAGAGCCAATTCGAACTGGATTGCGCTCGCCACCAATCAGCTTCAAAAAAACAACCACTTAAGTTTCGACGCACTGCAGTTAACAGAGGCGGATATAAAAGTGGTTACTTATAAAGGCGACAGCATTTCAAACTTCATCAAATACATAGGGAATTTCGACAGCGGAAAACCGTCAGACCCCAATAAACCGCCGTTTCAGCTGGATTCCCGCATTGAGCTTGTAAATTCAAAAGTTTCAATCATCAACCAGAACAGCGAAGGCGACAAAGGAAAGTGGCTCTTGGCAAAAAACGTCAATCTTTTGGCTCCGAAGGTTAAAGTAAACGGCCCTAATGTTTCAGCACAGATCAATAACCTGACTTTCAGGACGACACGCTGGGGAAAGGAGCATTTTGTAGATACATTTTCCACGGATCTCGCGATGACCAAAGAATATTTATCCTTGAAAGATCTGACGCTGAATACCAATCACACACTTCTTCAGGGCGATCTGAAGTTTAATCTGAATAACGGTTCCTGGGCTGATTTTACTGACAAAGTACGTTGGGAAATGGACCTGATGCGCGGCAGCCAGATCAGCGGCTACGACATCAGCTATTTTGTGACGAACTGGGACAATTACAAACCGGTGAACATATCCGGCAGGATGACCGGCCCACTCAATAATTTTTATCTTGAAGATTTCGTTATTGGCAATACGGACGTGAGCATTGCCACAAGAACGATGAAACTGCGCAATCTGCTGGGCGGAAAATTCGTAATCGAAACCAATAATTTGTCAACAGATTTCACTTATAAAGGTCTGAAAGCGATGCTGCCGACTTTCATCTCCCAGAAAATGAAAAATTTCGCAGATGATTTCGGAAGGCTGCGTTTTACCGGAGCTGCGAGAATTATGCCGGAACAGGTTTATGTCCCAAACGGAAATCTGATTACGGGTGTTGGCCAGGCACGGATTAATAATTTTTATCTTGACGATTACAGCACTAACCTACCTAAATACAGAGGTTTCTTTGATATAAAAAACCTCAATACAAAGGTGATTACAAAGATGCCGCAGGTTGGCCTCATCACCGGAAAAATCAATCTTCAAGGCCAGAGTTTTGATGTAAACCAAATGATTGTTCGCACCAAAGCCAACATCTCGAGTATCGAAATCATGGATAAAACCATTAACAATTTGTACCTCGACGGCCTTCTGAACAAGAAAACTTACCAAGGAATGATCAGGGTAAATGATGAACAGGCGGCAGCTGATGTGGATGGGTTTATAGATTTCCGCACTTCAAAAATAATGGCCGATGTTGTAGCGAATATTAAAAGACTGAACCTCAACTATTTTACAGGGAAGCGGGGAAGCCAGATATTAAGCGGCTTGATTGACGGTAAAATTTCGATGACGAATCTTAATGATTTGGATCTGAATGCCAACATGAAAGGCCTCACCTTTACCGCAAACGGAAAAACGTACACCATCCCGAATGCAGATCTTAAAGTTTATTTTGCCAACGGAAACCGAGTGGTTGAAGTAGATGCACCAGGTGCTGTTAACGGTCGTATTGCCGGCAGATACCAACTGGAAGACCTTGCCGGCATGATACAGAACGGCATGCAGAAAGTTCTGGTAGGCCCACCGCCAAGAAAACTTTACAGAGGACAAAGCTTCAACATGGAATTTGATGTAAAACAGGCCCTGGTGAATTACTTTGAACCCAATTTGAGAATTCCCACCGGTGCCAGGATTTCCGGATCATACGAAGGCAACTCCAATAACCTCGTTTTGAATGTGGATGCCCGTTCGATTATTTATCAGATGACGAAAACCCGGGAGATTACAGATGCCGACAGAGCGCTTGCGGCAGCTAACCCAGCTTATAAAATTCCGGATGGCGCACGCACAACCCGGGACAGTGCTATGGTTGATAACCTCATCCTTAAGATCAATACGGCCAATCTCGACGAGCAGATTTTTGCCAAGATCGACCGTGTACTTTACAACCAGAATGTTTTCAAGGACGTTATTCTTACCGGGAAAAATGAAAACAATCAGGTGCTGCATCTCGCCGCGAATTTTCTGCACGGATCGCCGGCGGAGGAAATCGACGGCAATCTGAAAGCATACGCTGTAAACCTTAATCAAACTACCAACAGCGCTGGAGATTATGTGGTAAGGTTTGAACCGACTGAAGTTAAATTAAACAATGTGGTCTGGCAGATCGATACCAGTCCTGAACTGAACCATTCCATCACGTACCGTAAGCGGCAGGGCGATTTCTCTATACAAAATCTAAGACTTTATTCGGATGAAAGTTCACTTTTGGTAAGAAACGCACTCTTTAAATCAGCAAAAGATTTCAGTGCCGAAGGTGAAATACAGAATTTGCAGCTCGCAAAACTTATGGCTATGCAGACCGGCGGGAACGATATGGATATACACGGAGTTGCCAACGGCAAGTTCGATATTAAAATGAATAAAAATAATCTTGAGCCACTGATTGATATGAACATCGACAACATCTCAATGAATGGTAAAGATATGGGCAGTATCGTGATCAATGCTAAAAACAGTTCCAAATCCAATGTTTTTGATATCGATGCCAAGGTCATTTCATCAGAAATAATTGGCAACAACAATCTTCACGTCACCGGTACCATTAATAATAACACGAGCAAACCGACTTTGGACATCAAAGCGGATATGAAAGATTTTGATCTGGCATTTACCCAGGAATTCGTGAAAGGCGTGTTCGGAAATATGCGTGGTAAAGCCAACGGCGTTTTGGCTATAACCGGCCCACTGAACGATATCGACTACAGTGGGGACATCGCTTTGAAAGGTTTTGGAATGAAGCTAAATTTCACCGGGGTTGATTACAGTTTTGAAGACACGGTGATTCCCCTGGCCAAAGGCAGGGCAATCCTGAACAACATAAAACTGAAAGACGGCCGCGACATTTCCAGCGGAACCATTTCTGGGGTTATACAGTTTGAAACACTTGCTTCTATGGCCGTCAACCTCATTATGAGAGCAGATAATCTTATGGTACTCAATACGCAGCAAAAGGATTACGACCTGTTTTGGGGCAGAGTTTACGGCGAAGGTAACCTTTACGTCTCAGGACCTGTTTCAGGATTAAGCATTGCCACTGATCTTAATGAACCTTTCAAAGCACTGAACAACAGTGTCTTCACATTCAACGCCGGTTCTACTTCTGGAGTTGACGAATTTAAAATGCTCCGTTTCCTGAAAGAAGATAAATCCGGAACCATTGTGCTGGAAGACAGAAAGGAAAAAGGCGCCAATATGGACCTGAACTTCAATCTTGCGGTTGACAGAGGAACTACGGTGAACGTGATGCTTCCTGAAGATGTGGGAAGCATCAGCGTAAGAGGAAATGCAAATCCACTAAGATTCAGGATGTTCAGAAACGGCAATCTTACTATGAGCGGCAATTATATGGTGGACAGCGGAACCTTTGTTTCACAAGCCATTCTTGAGAGAACTTTCCAAATCGCGCGAAACAGCAGCATAAGATGGGACGGCGATGCGATGACGCCTGACCTGGCTATAAAAGCCCACTATATGCGGGCAGTAACCAATGCGGGCGCGTACCTTGGCGACCCAAATCTTCCGGCAGTGAACGTACTGCTGTCCGTTGATATTACGGGAACTTTAAACCAGCCTAAAGTGAACCTTGGTGTAAGCGCACCAGATTTATCGACCCAACTTAAGGAAACACTGGCTGCAAAAATGATGAACGAGGATGATAAAGTGATTCAGTTTGGGTCTGTGCTGATCACCAATTCATTCAATGTGCAGAATGGCGGCGGCTTCGATCTCAACCTTGAAAACGCCATTGAAAATACAGGTTACAATATGCTCTTTAAGCAACTCGGAGCTGTCTTTAATACCATCAGTAATGAGGTACAGGTTGACATCAATTACTTAAAGGGTGACGATGCATCGAACACAGGATCAAGAGCGAATGCCAGTCTGACTTTTGCACTGTCCCCAAGAGTTACCGTAAAAACGGGACTTGGAGTTCCACTCTCCAAAGGTGCTGAAGTTACCCAGCAAAACTATTTATCCGGCGAAGGTATTGTGGAGTATGACTGGAGCAAAAACAACGACAAAACCAGATTGGTTCGGGTATATTCCAAACCGTCTAATATTGGTATCGTAAGCGGCAACGCGGCCAACTCTGCGAACCAGACTTTTGGAGTGGGTGTTGTTTACAGCAAGAGTTTTAATACTATTTTTAAAAGAAAAAAGAAAAAGAACACCACAGACAGCACCAAGATAAAAGCAGATTCAGCAAGGATAAATAGTATAAAATAGCTAAAATCATCATTTGGATGAATTTCTGTTAAATATTGTTAATCCAAACATATTTTTTTTCAGTTGGTATTTTTTTCTTAAATTTGCAAAAAATACAAGAGTTTTTTATAAATTATATAATAAAAGGAAAATGAACTACCAACTTGACGAAATTGACAAAAGAATTCTGGATTTCCTTGTAGAAAACACCAGAATGCCCTTTACTGAAATTGCAAAGCAGATGGATGTATCGGCGGGAACGATCCACGTAAGGGTGAAGAAAATGGAGGATGCAGGCATTATCCTTGGGTCTTCTTTAACCATAGATTACACTAAACTGGATTATCACTTTACTGCTTTCATCGGGATTTTGCTTACAAAATCAAACAGAACGCAGGATGTTCTTAAAGAACTTTCGCTTATTCCAAACGTGATTGAAGCCAGCGTCATCTCCGGAAAGTACAATATTTTCTGTAAAGTAAGAGCCAGAAATACAGACGACGCAAAACGCATCATCTACCAGATTGATGACATACAGGACGTTATGAGAACCGAAAGTATGATCTCTATGGAAGAATACCTGAGCGACAAGAACAGGCTGATAAAAGCGATTTCTATCTAAAGAAACGCAAAATATTATAAAAGAGAACTTATGGGATTTTCCCGTAAGTTTTCTTTATTTTTACACCCATGGAAAATGAATATTTTAAAGGGGAAACTCCTGAAAAAGGAATGGGATTCATCTGCTCCCTGATTGGTCTTCTGATCTTCACTGTTATGGGAATTGGGATTGACGTGGACCAGTACCTTCAGTCCACAGAAAAGGATATCGTGATTCCGCAGTGGTATTTCTTTATCATCTTTATGATCGATGCGGTTATTTTGCTGTCGATCCTGCTTATTTATTTTTACAGAAAAGCTGGTGCTATCATCTATCCCTTAGCCACCATCGCCCACTTTATGGTTCATATGTATTTCCTGGATACGTTTCTTTATTCTGATGTTACGGCGTTATTTGTGTTTACGGGTGTTGCTCTGTTAGCGATCATTCCCAAATGGCAGTTTTTTAAATAAAATTAAAAAAGATGTTATGGTTTGTCATTGAATAAAACCAATAAATACCATTTACCTGCGGAGGACTGCAGCACTATCTACGTTCACTAACAGCCGCAGTGAGCATACAGTAATTCTTTCCGAAAAGCTGAAGCGCATTAAAAAACTTTCAGCGATCACCATATCATTAAACTTTCCAGAATGAATTCTCTCCATATTTCCGGGGCGATTTCGTATCATTGCAGAAATATCAGTACCATGGGCAAAGCAGTTTTTACTATAGTTTTTCTTCTGATTTCAAATATTTTTATGACTCTGGCATGGTACGGACATCTGAAGATGGAGGAAATGGGCTGGCTAAAAAAGACCAGTCTTTTTGTAATCATCCTGATCAGTTGGGGGCTTGCCTTTTTTGAATACATTTTCCAGGTTCCTGCCAATAAAATTGGGTTTGTGGACAATGGCGGCCCGTTTTCACTTTTCCAGCTGAAGGTCATTCAGGAGGTGATTACGCTGGTGGTTTTTACCGCTTTTGCAGTGGTGGCATTCAAGAATTTTGAGCTGAAGCTTAATCATCTTTACGCCGGAATTTGTCTTGTAATGGCGGTATATTTCGCCTTCAGAAAATAAAAAGCACGCCCGAAAGCGTGCCGTTATTTTCAAAAACCTGTTTTCCGGAATTATTGATCTAGAATTCTTCTTACAGCTTCTTTCACTGCTGCTGCATCGATTTTATATTTTTTCATCAGTTCCGCAGGTGTCGCAGATTCGCCGAAAGTATCGTTCACTGCTACAAATTCCTGTCGCGTCGGCCTTTTTCTGGCCAACATTCCGGCAACCGATTCTCCTAAGCCGCCAAGATAATTGTGTTCTTCAGCGGTCACTACTTTTCCTGTTTTTTCAACAGATTTCAGGATGATTTCTTCATCCAAAGGTTTGATGGTGTGAATGTTGATCACTTCGCAGGAAATTCCTTCTTTTTCCAGTTCGTCCGCCGCAAGCAAAGATTCCCAAACCAAATGTCCGGTGGCAACGATGGTAACGTCTGTGCCTTCCTGAAGCATGATGCCTTTTCCGATTTCAAACGGCATGTCTTCCGGAATAAAAACCGGCACTACAGGACGGCCGAACCTTAAATAAACCGGTCCATCATAATCAGCAATTGCCAATGTTGCGGCTTTTGTCTGGTTGTAATCGCAGGTATTGATCACGGTCATTCCCGGAAGCATCTTCATCATTCCGATGTCTTCCAAAACCTGGTGTGTAGCACCGTCTTCACCTAAAGTCAAACCGGCGTGGGAAGCACAGATTTTAACATTTTTTCCTGAATAGGCGATGGATTGCCGAATCTGGTCATACACTCTTGAAGTAGAGAAATTCGCAAAAGTTCCGGTGAACGGAATCTTACCGTTAATCGTCAACCCTGCGGCAAGGCCCATCATATTGGCTTCTGCGATTCCCACCTGGAAAAATCTTTCCGGTGCTTTCTCGATGAATTTTTCCATCTTAAGGGAACCGATAAGGTCGGCACAAAGTGCAACAACATTCGGGTTTTTATCAGCCAATTCTGCCAAACCGGCACCGAATCCGCTTCTTGTATCTTTTTTATCTAAAACTTCGTATTTCATTTTATTGCTTTCGGTTTTTGGCCATCTGCAATTTGCAGTTACCTCAACCATGATTTTGTTTAATTTTTTTGGTTTCTAAAAGTCCTCTTTGCCCTTAATAATCAGCCGGTGCTTCCAGATAAAGCTGCTTAATTCCAAGTTCAAGCTGTTCATCATTTGGCGCTTTTCCGTGCCAAGCGTGGGTTCCCATCATATAATCGATTCCAAAGCCCATTTCTGTGTTGAGGATGATCACTACCGGTTTACCATTACCTGTCTCAGATTTTGCTTTCTCCAGAATGGCGATCACCGCTTCCAGATCATTACCATTCTTTTCGTTCAGGACTGTCCAGCCAAATGCTTCAAGTTTTGCATGCAAATCACCCAAACTCAACACATCATCTACATCTCCGTCGATCTGGCGGTTGTTGTAATCAATCGTAGAAATTAAATTATCAACTTTATTGTGCGCAGCGAACATCAGGGCCTCCCAAATCTGGCCTTCCTGCAGTTCACCGTCGCCATGAAGCGAGTAAACCAAATTTTTATCGCCGTCTAGTTTTTTACCTAAAGCGGCACCAACCGCCACAGAAAGTCCCTGTCCCAGAGAACCTGAAGCGACTCTAACTCCCGGCAGACCTTCGTGTGTTGTCGGGTGTCCCTGCAATCTGGAATCCAGTTTACGGAAAGTCTTAAGTTCTTCTACCGGAAAGAAGCCAAATCTCGCCAATGTGGAATAGAAAACCGGTGAAATATGCCCGTTGGAAAGGAAGAAAAGGTCTTCGTTTTTGCCTTCCATAGTGAAAGGGAGTCTGTATTCCATCACTTTGCCGTAAAGCGCGGTGAAATATTCTGTACAGCCCAAACTTCCGCCGGGATGTCCGGAATTTACGGCGTGCACCATCCGCAAAATATCCCTTCTGATCTGGATTGTGAGCGATTTTAATTCTTCGATACTTTTACTCATTGCTTCAATTTATTTTGCATGCGAATTTACTGTTTTTCTGCGGGTTTTGGAAATGAAAAAACCGGCTTTAAATAAAACCGGCTTTATTTAATTCAGGCAAAAATCAGCAACCTCCTTCAATGGGATAAACACTAACTTCTACGGTTATATTATTGACCAGTTTGAAGGAAAGCGTACTTCCGGCATCACTGTCTGATAAAACAAAGTAGCTCACAGTTTTGGAAGGTTTACCGTTGTCGTCCCACTCCGGATAGACCCTGAAGCTTGGGAAATTCCGGTAAACACCGATAAGCTGGTCTCTGGTTGATCCTACGCCCATCCCACTTCTGGTACGGAATTTTGCACTGCGTGTCGTAATATTCCCAATCATTCTTGCTTCCATGTTATTCCCGCCAGTGTAGCCATAAACATATAACATCACGGTTTCGCCTTTGTAACTAATTTTTTCAGGACTGTTGGAATTACTGCTTTTAATTTTTCTTCCGGCAATCTTATCGGCTTCCACGATATCCATTTTAAGGTGAAAAGGACCTATTCTTAGAGTACTCAAATCAAAGTTATCCTGCGCATTCGCTGCCGTAAAAAGAAAGGTCAGGAATAACATAATTGTTTTTTTCATAATAGGTGTTTTTTTGTTTTTAAATTTAAAAAAATTCCGGAAGAAATATTCAACCGGAATTTTACTGTATTTAGTTTAAATTTTAACGCCATTATTTCTTTCTGATCAGCCACAATCCTAAGAACGTGAGCAAACCGTTGATAATCAGCAACTCCAAACCTATCTTAAAATCACCAAAAATATTTTCCTGGAATTTGTCGATGAAATAGGAAATCAGTGGTGCAGCGATGCAGACGTACGGCACCAATTTGTCGTGAACTTTAAATTTAGTAAAAATCCCGAATGCGAAAAGCCCGAGCAGCGGACCGTAAGTAAATCCGGCAAGTTTCAGAATCAGGCCGATCATCGAATTGTCGTTGATGATTTTAAAGATAATTACCATCACCAAAAATGCTGCGGCAACCATAAGATGAACTCTTTTCCTGAATTTTTCTTTCGTTTTATCGTCCCAATTTTTTTCCTTCAAACCAAAAATATCGATGCAGAGCGACGAGGTTAAAGCCGTCATTGCGCCATCCGCCGACGGAAAAAGTGCCGAAATCAAAGCGATGATGAAGATGATGGAAATAAAGGGCGGCATGTGGTTAAGCGCGATGTCTGGAAACAGTTGGTCTCCGGAAGATGAAACGTGTTCCGTTTGTCCGTAAAGATGCAGCAAACCGCCCATGAAAAGGAAAAGCGAAATTACGCCTACCAAAATAAAGCCGAGTGTCACCATATTTTTCTGGGAATCTTTCAGTTTGGTTACTGACAGCGATTTCTGCATCATTTCCTGGTCGATACCGGTCATCGTTATTGTAATGAATGCTCCGGCTAAAATTTGTTTAAAGAAAAAAGCTTTGGAATTGACATCGGTATTGAAGACTTCGGTGTAGCCAAGCCTGTTCATTTCTTTTAAACTTTCAAAAAGGCCCAAATTCAAATGATTCAGCATATAAGTGGAACAGATTATCAGCCCCAAAAGCATGCAGCTTGTCTGCAACGTGTCGGTCCATACGATGGTTTTCACGCCGCCTTCGTAAGTATAGAGGATGATCATCAGTAAGATCACAAGCGTCGTCACGATAAACGGTACGCCCAGACTTTCCAGAATGGTCATCTGCAAAATATTCACCACGAGGTAAAGCCGTGCGGTTGCGCCCACCAAGCGCGAAACAATGAAAATCCAGGCGCCGGTTTTAAGGGAAATCTCGCCCATCCTTTGCTGAAGATAACCATAAATGGAAGTGAGTTTCAAACGGTAATACAGCGGCAAAAGAATATACGCAATTACCACATAACCAATAAGATATCCAATAGTGATTTGCAGATAATGAAACTGATCCGCGCCTACTGCTCCCGGAACCGACACGAAAGTAACGCCCGAAAGCGAGGTCCCGATCATCCCAAAGGCAACGAGCATCCAGTTGGATTTCCGGTTTCCGATGAAGAAACTGTCGTTGTTGCTGCCTTTTCCGGTGCGGTAAGCCACCCAAAGTAAAAGCGCGAAATAGGCGATGATGATACACAACAGCACAATCGGATTCATAGAAATTTATTTTGAAAAATTTAGCAAATATAGTTTTTTTAATTTTTGTTCATATCGGAAATTAAGATCATAAAAACCGACGCGCGCCTGCGGCGCGCGTCGGTTCACAAAGCTAATTTAAAAAAAAGAATTATGATAAAACGTCGCGGATATCCTCGTTTTTATCAAAAACCGATTTTGCGTAAGAGCACAACGGAATCACCTTTTTACCGTTATTTCTGGCATATTCAGCACCTGCGTAAACCAGCTGTTTGGCGAGCCCTTTACCCGAAAAGGCTTCGTTTACTTCAGTATGATCGATGATGAATTTGTCATCTCCGGCCCAGGTATAAGTCATTTCACCGGCTTTTTCACCGTCAGAATAAATTTCAAATGAACCATTTTTTTCGCTGTTGTTTTGTTTTATTTCTGTCATAATTAATATTTGTTTAAGGTTTAATTTACTGTGCGTGGGTTGATTTTTAAATTATTTTTCACTCCAGATAACCGAATTTTCCGGAATTAAAATCCTCAAAGGCCTGGATGATTTCTTCTCTCGTATTCATCACAAACGGACCGTGTGGAAAGATAGGCTCATTTAAAGGTTCCCCGCTGATAATCAAAGCAACAGAATCTTCATTCGCGGTGACTGTAAACGTTTCGCCTTCATTTTCAAAAAGGACAAAATAATCGGTCGCCACTTTATCTTCGCCGTTCACCGTGATGTCCCCTTCAATTACCAAAGCTCCCGTATTGAAACGGGCCGGAAAACTGAATTCCGCTGTGCCGCCGCTTTTCAGTTTGGCGTTCATCAAATTTACCGGACTGAAGGTCTGCGCCGGGCCTTTCTCACCCTGAAACTCGCCCGCAATTATTTCTACAAAGCCATTTTCGCCCAAATCCACGATTTTCATATCGGCATTTTTAATCGCCTGATATTTTGGGGTGCTCATTTTATCTTTCGCAGGCAAATTTACCCACAGCTGCACCATCTGGAAAATTCCACCTACTTTCGCCCATTCCGTTTCGTGAAACTCTTTGTGCAAAACGCCGGAAGCCGCCGTCATCCACTGCACGTCGCCCTGCCCGATTACTCCGCCGCCGCCTGCAGAATCGTGATGTTCCACTTTACCCTGGTAAGCGATCGTCACTGTTTCGAAACCCCTGTGCGGATGCACGCCGACACCCCTCGGGATTTCGGATGCAGCAAAATGATATTTAGAATTATAATCCAGCATTATGAACGGATCCATACGTTTCATGTCCAGATGATAAGCACTCGGAATAAAATTATGCACCCGGAAACCATCACCCACAAAATGCGCAGCTTTTGGAGCTACTACGATCTCTACTTTTTTTGTTGCCATTTTTTAGCTCATTTATTATTTTATCGAAGTTTTGGAATTCTTCTTCCGTTTTTCATTAACAAACATACGAAAGTACAGTTTCCGGTGCATTGATGTATGGTAATTTGCGGTAATGTGGTGATGTGATCATTGACGACATTTGACGAATTGGAACAATTTTAACACCAATTTAAACTTAAAAACTTTCATTCTGCTTTCATATTATCGCCGTCGCGGATGTGCAGCCGCCTGAAGACAAAACCGGAAATGACCGTGAGAAGCCCGATGGTTAAAAATGTGTACCGGAACGCATCGTGAGTGCCCTGTTCCCCAAAACCGAGTTTGCCTTCAAAAATTTTAAGGACAATCAACCCGAACGCGGTACCAAAACCAATGGCAAGCTGCTGATTTACTGCCAGTAATGAATTTCCACTGCTGGTCATTTCCTGGCGCAGGTCGGCGATGGCGATGGTATTCATCGAGGTAAACTGTATCGAATTAAAAAATCCAAGTATCGCCAAAAGCGGTACAAACCAGTAAATCGAGGTTCTGACTCCCGGTATTGCAAAACTGATAATGATAAAACCGATAATCATGGTGTTGAGCATCAACGTTTTGCGGTAACCGATTTTATTTAAAATTTTAATGACAAAAGATTTGCCGAACATTGCAGTTAATGCCATCGGAGCCACGATCCAGCCTGAAATGACCGCACTTTGTCCGTACGCAATCTGAATCATCAGCGGAATTAAAAGCGGAACCGAAGAAATCCCCAATCTGGTCGCCAGGTTCCCTAAGATCCCGACACGGAAAGTGCGTATCTGAAATAAATTTAAAGGAAAAATGGGATTATTGTCTTTTTTGGCGTGGACGTAATAATAATACAGCAACAAAAAGCCCAACACGAAAACGCCCAAAACCGGGGTAATGTTTTTTGCATTACCTAAAAATTCAAGTGCGACGGAAAGTACAAGAGAAGCCGAAGCGAAAATCAGGAACCCTTTCAAATCGAAATCCAGGATTTTGGATTTGTAATCGGGCATATATTTTAAACCCAAAATAATTCCCGCCAAACCCATCGGAATATTGATGAAAAAGATCCAGTGCCATGTAAGATAATCCACCATATAACCGCCGACCAGCGGCCCCAGAACCGGACCGATGAGCGCAGGAATAATTGCAAAATTCATGGCTTGCACGATTTCATTCTTGTCGAATGTTTTGATTAAAGCCAGCCTTCCGACCGGAGTCATCATCGAGCCTCCTAATCCCTGGATTACCCGGGCTATCACGAGGTGCGTTAGGTTTTGAGACAACCCACAGAGCACAGAACCAAGCACGAAAAGTATAAGCGATACGACAAAAACTTTCCTGGTTCCAAATTTATCTGCCAAAAAACCTGAAACCGGCATAAAGACAGCTAAGGTGAGTACGTAACTGATGATCGCGTTCTGCATATTCAGCGGTGATTCGCCGAGGTCTTTTGCGATGGACGGCAGCGAGGTATTCAGAATCGTGGAATCCAGCATCTGCATGAAAATTGCGGTCGCGAGGATCAGGGGAAGGATTTTCTTGGTTGTTTCTAGTGGAAGTTCATCATTATTTGACATGCCACATCAGCATCAAAAATCAAACCTTTTCAGATCAACTTCCGCTGGAATTTCGTCACCATTTTCAATATGCCGGAAAAGTACTTCTGCGAAAAAGCAACCATTGAGAATTCCCCTCGCTCCCAAACCATTAAACACATAAAAGTTCTGAAACTCTGAATGATTTCCCAGGAGCGGGCGTCTGTCCCTCACTGTAGGTCTGAAACCAAAATGCTCTTCAACCACCTCAAAATCCCGCATGTAAATTTCACCGAGACCGTTAATCAACTGCTCTATTGCCGAATCGTCGATCTTATGATGAAGCTGTTCCCTGTCGTAAGTTCCGCCGTAGAAATGCAAGTGTTCATTTAACGGAAATAAGAAATGTTTTTTCTTTATCGTAAAATCATTCTGTAGATTTTCTGAAAGTTTTACGCGAATGTGATGGCCTTTATTGGGATTCAGCGGGATATTCTTGAAGTAAGGATTTTCGGTAACGCCCATTCCTTCGGCAAAAACAATATTTTCAAAAGTTATTTCCCTGTATTGATTTTTTAACGGATCGAGTTTTGAATAATCAAACCGTTCACGCATAAGGTGGCCTCTTTCCTCAAGAAAATTAGGAAAATCTTTAAAAAAGCCCGCAACATCCAGGCGTGCGGACTGCTCAACTTTCCCGGTCCCGAACGGATTTTTAACACCTTCGATTTCGGAAAATTCGGTTGAGAGAAAAGGTTTCAGTTCTTCAGTTTGGGACTTCTTAAGCCAAAGTTCCTTTTCCCTTTCATCATGAAAAATACGGCGGATATTTTCATCAACCAGATAATTTTTCTTGGTGAATTTTTCTATTTCAGCAAGTGTTGTCTTCAAAAAATCAATCTGCTCCTGTGCTTTCCAAAATGTTGTAAATTTCTTTAGCACAACCGGATTTATAATTCCCGCAGAGACCTGCGAAGCGCTTTTTCTGCCGTCGGAAAAAAGGGCGAAGGACTTATTATTTTTAATAAGCTGATGCGCAAAAAAAAGAGCTGCGTAACCGTCGCCGACAATGATATATTCTACATTTTTCATAATAAGAAAAACCTGATTAAAGTTAATCAGGTTTTAAGCAATATCAAAATTTCATGCTAATAATTCCACATGTCATTTTCCATCTGCAGAATCTGCGCTTTAATACGTTCGTGCTCCTCCATCTGCTCATCAGCATTACGTGGAATATAGTCTTTTATAACACCATTTCCCAAACCATTGTCAGATTTATAAATCACAGATGAAAATCTTCTGGCATTTAGAATGTCATCATAAGTAATATCTGAAGAAAGGTTCTTGTTGTTGAACACCACTGAGTTTACAAGCAGCGGGCGGACATTAGGATAAAAAACCCAGAACAGGTCAATATAATCATCTCCTGCATCTACCAGCTCACCGTCACCGCCAATGACTCCCATGGTTTGCGGATCCTTGCCCATCGCCGCAATGCCCAGCAAACGGTATTTCATCTGGGAATCACGCCTGTCTATATACCACATCCCTTTAATCTTAAGAAGTTTTACGTTCTCAGATTTGGTTTCGTACACGTCCGTACCAGCTTTTTTGTCTTCTTCGGTTACTGTTGCACCTGAATTAATCTTATCAATTAAGTCATCAGAGATTACCAGTTTGCTGATACGCTTCTGGATCTCATCCATACCCAATCTGGTCGTAAACATTTCGTCATCATACACTTCCTCGATCTTCCCGGACTTTATTCCATCAATAAGAATCTGATAAAGTGATTTATTCTGTGATACCAAACCGTCAGAGTTATGGTAAAGTGGCTGGTTCAGCTTATCATTCAGGTCAATAATTTCCCACACCACCATACTCTTCAGAATATCTTTTTCATCAATATAACCGTACGGTAACGGAACAGTCTCATTTGATACGATGCTGTCCCCTTTTTTTATTTTATTTTCTTCGCGAAGCTGGCGGAATTCTTCAGGCGATTTGGCATTCAGAATGGACTGTGCCTGCGAAAATCCTACCGCTGCTAAAAATAAACTGCACAATAACTTTTTCATTTTTGACAGATGAATTGTTTGTATTACTCTAGTTGCTGACATTAATTGTCACGTTGCTTGGGGTTTTAGGTATACTGTTCCCCATTCCTGTCGCAGTAACTTCAATATCAAGAATTGTTACTTTATCGCCCGCACGAAGGTTGGTAAACAGGTGGCCAACTTCGCTGAGCGAGTTTCCGCTTACAAAAGCTGTAGGTTTGCCCGGTACTTTCACTTTAAATCCGGTTACTGTAAAGCTTACCGGATATACGAATCCTGGCATATCCACGCTTACAGTCTGGTTTTTAATTGAGCTCGCCGGCATAGCAACTGCACTTTTACCACGAACCGTAGCTACTACCGGCGGTAGTTTCTTAACCATATACTTCGTGGATTTCCCGCCAACAGTCAGCGTTACTTCATCTACAGGTCCCGGCGTTACTGTCCACTTGCCACCACCTCCGGAAACTGTGGCTCCAGTTGCAGAAATAGACGTTGATGATGTAGCACCGTCAATATTCACAGGGTTAGGAAAACCCTGGTAAAGAACCGTGCCCGAAGTAATCGTCGCAGTGTAGTCCTGAGTTTTCTGCTGTGTAAAATCTTCCGTATGTGAAGAATTTGAAGTCATCGGTGGCGAAGTAGTCGGAGTCTGCGTTATCAAGGTTGAATTTGGATCTGCAATGATACTTTTCCCCTGCAAATAAATTGATAAAGCATCCGACTGGATGTTTCTTACTTCAGTTGCTAAAATCTCCAAATTAGAAAGAGCTGCAACCAATGGCTGATTATAAAACTTATGCATCAACCAGCTTTTGCCATTCTTTTTCTGAGGATATTCAGTAATCAGGTTCTGTTTCGCTCTGGATACTACAGTGGAAAACTTTTCGTCCCCTTCAAATTTTTGTATAATAAATCCGCGTAATGCGTTTATTTTATTGATCAGGGATTTTGCTTCCCCGGAAGGTTTGTTTTCGTCTCCCCCCTGAAAAAACAATTTAGTGGAATGCTCAGCGTTGTTCAAACTGTTATAGTCAAAATTTTCTTCATTAAATTTGAAGCCTGACTGCGTTACCATTGTATTTTTGATCCGATTGATATCATTCACCAAATCATCACTATAACCTTTCAGTTCAAGATAATTCTGATAAGATACCTGATCGTCGGGTGAATTCTGTGCTTTCTCTGCTAAGTTTTTTTCAAATACTTCGTTTTTTGAATTTGTCAGCGAAAGCGTTTCACTTAATGAAACCTGCGTATCGTAGAATGACCTTACAATTTCCTGGTCGATCTGCATTGCGAGCATCGCAATGAAAACCAGATACATCAGGTTGATCATCTTCTGACGCGGTGTCTGTTTTCCTTGTGCCATTTTAATAGATTTCTTTAATAATTTTACTTTTTAAAATGGTTACAATTATGACTTCATCGCATTAAGCATACCGCCGTAAACTCTGTTCAGGTTATTTAAGTTAGATGTAAGTCCTGTTAATTCTTCATTGAATTTAGCAGAATGTTCCGCAGATTTCTGAAGGTCAGCCACGTATCTGGTGTGATATTCAGACTGCTGTTTACCATGCTCGAGCTGAAGTGCGTATAAGGCGTTCATACTTTCAAGATGACTTGCAGCCAGTGTAAGCTGATCATTGTATTTACGTGTAGAGGAAGACACATCTACCGTCTGGTTTATTTGTTCTACAGAATCTGAAAACTTATCGATCCCGGACTTTAATCTTTCGAACAAATTCACATCAAGTTTCGCATCAGCCAACATTTTATCGAGCTTGTCAGAAAGTGAAACATCAAGGTCCGAAGATTCTGCGAGCTTGCTTACTGTTCTTGCCTTTGGTTGCGCTTCATTATCCAAAAGTTCCGGATAAACATTTTCCCACGCATACTGTGTGGTGGAATCGTGGTCCGGAAAAAACGCCATATAAAGGAATACTAAAACCTCTGCCCCAAGACCGATTCCCAAGATCAGGTTACCGGAAATAGGCCCTATGCTAATGTGCAGCATTTTGAATAATGCCCCAAGGATTACGATCGCAGCAAAAAATGAATAGACAAAATTTGAAATTGCAGCTCTGTTTTTAAACATTGTATATAATTTTAGTATTATTAATGTATATTAGTTGGTTCTTTTTTTGAATTTAGCAGAGCCTTCCGGGATGTCCTGTACAGTTCTGAACCCAATATAACTGCGGGCAGAATCTTTTCTTTCCCAATCGCGGTTTCCGGTCATAAGCAAGTAGCCTACATCTTTCCACGAGCCCCCTCTTACGGATTTTTTTACTTCTCTATACGCCTGATTGGACAGAGATGGGTTTAAGGTTGAGGAAAACTGATAAGTAGCGTTGTTGTACGGAGACTCGGTCCATTCAGCAACATTACCCGCCATATCATAGAGCCCGAAATCGTTTCTTCCAAATTTTTTCACCGGCGCCGTATACATATAAGTTCCTTTCTTTTCGTCCTCAATATAATTACCTCTTTTCGGTTTAAAGTTGGCCAGATAGCAACCTCTGTCATCAACCAGGTAAGGACCGCCCCATGGATATGTAGCATTTGCACGTCCACCTTTAGCAGCATATTCCCATTCTGCTTCCGTTGGAAGGCGGAAGTTCATAGGTTTTTGTTTTTTCTTTTTAAGACTTTCGTTATAGTCTGATTTTAATTTCGACTTGAAATTGCAGTAAGCTCTCGCCTGATCCCAGGTCACGCCCACGACTGGATAATTGCTGTATGCAGAATGCCAAAAATACTGGTTGAAAAGCGGTTCGTTATATGCATAATTGAAGTCTCGCAACCACACCGTCGTATCAGGATATACTGCGATACTTTCTTTTTTTAGGTAAGAAATATTTCTTTCCCTGTTTTTCACTGCACTTTCAATATCTTCCCACTCATACGCATATCTCAGCTTCCTTGCATCAATAACTCTTTCGTTATTGATTCGTTCAGCTTTAGGGATATACATCGATTCCATAATCTCAGCATACTGTACGTCCGGATATTGTGAAGTATTCCAGTATAATGGTTCGCTCCAGTCCAGTCTTTTTGACTGATCATATCCGTCACGGCCGCCGTGTGATTCAATAAATTCATCATATGGGGTTGCGTTCCCTGATTTTTTTGAAAGGTAGGCGTAATTTCCAATTCCGGTCCCGCTACCGTCTCCGGCTGCTTCTGCAAGAAGAGTTCTGGCGATCGAGTCTCTCACATATTTTACAAACACGCGATATTCCCCATTGGTAACCTCGGTCTCGTCCATAAAGAATGAAGACACAGTTACTGTTTTCAACATCGCTTTTTCAGGAGTATCAGTCATATCCTGATCTGCATTTCCCATCACAAATGAACCGCCAGGAATAGCCACCATACCATAAGGTCTTTCTGCTAAAAATGACTTTGACTTTTCAGCTGCTATAAGCTCACCCCGTGAGCCAGGTTTGCCTGCTGATCTGCTTCCCTTCGAACAGGAGACAATTACAAAGGCCGACATTACTAAAAGGAAGGTTCTTCTCATGTTATGAACTAAAAAATTAGTCTACAAAAAAATATAAGTCTTTCTAAATCTTATGAAGATTTATTTCTAACGCAAAATAAAGTATAATATTTTGTCCTGTTATGAAATTATTCTACGGTTACAGATTTTGCCAGATTTCTAGGCTGATCTACATTCGCACCTCTTAAAACAGCAATATAGTATGCCAAGAGCTGAAGCGGCACAGATGCTAAAATTGGCGAGAAACATTCCTCAGAATCAGGAATTTCGATCACATGGTCCGCCATAGATGCGACCTGCTCGTCTCCTCTGGTTACCACGGCGATTACCTTCCCTTTTCTTGCTTTAATTTCCTGTACGTTGCTTACGATTTTGTCGTAATGTCCTTTTTTCGGAGCGATAATGACGATTGGCATATTTTCATCAATCAAAGCAATCGGACCGTGTTTCATCTCAGCCGCCGGATAACCTTCTGCGTGGATGTAAGAAATTTCCTTCAGTTTCAATGCTCCTTCCAGGGCTGCAGGATAGTTGTAGCCGCGGCCAAGGTATAGAAAATTGGTTGCATCTGCGTATTGCTTTGATATCTCTTTTACATAATCGTGCGTGGATGCAAGAACTTCTTCCACTTTATTAGGGATATTGTCCAGCTCGGTAATGAGTTTCATAAAATCCTGTTTGCTCAAATTCCCGTTATGGTGCCCTAATTTGATGGCAATAAGAGACAATATCGTAAGCTGAGCGGTGAAAGCTTTGGTAGAAGCTACACCGATTTCAGGCCCTGCGTGCGTATAAGAACCGGCATCTGTAATACGCGCAATAGACGAGTCAACTACATTACAGATTCCGTAGATAAACGCCCCTTTTTCCTTAGCCAGCTTAAGCGCAGCCATAGTGTCAGCCGTTTCACCAGACTGTGAAATCGCAATTACCACATCTTTATCCGAGATGATCGGGTTTCTGTACCTGAATTCTGAAGCATATTCTACTTCGACAGGAATTCTGGCAAATTCCTCGATTAAATATTCCCCAATAAGGCCTGCATGCCATGAAGTTCCGCAGGCAATAATGGTAATTTTATGAGCATTTTTGAATCTTTCAAGGTGATCCCAGATTCCGGCCATTTTAATGATGCCTTCATCCACAAGGATTCTTCCTCTCATCGTGTCATGGATGGACTTAGGCTGCTCAAAAATTTCTTTAAGCATAAAATGTTCATAACCGCCTTTCTCGATCTGCTCCAGGTTAAGTTTTAATTCCTGAACGGTCGGATCAATTTTAGAATTGTCAATGATTGTGCGGATATCTACTCCATCCTGCAAAGAGATTGTTGCCATATGTCCTTCTTCCAGGTAAATGGCTTCTTTCGTAAATTCTACGAACGGGGATGCATCTGATGCGATGAAATATTCATTATCACCAAGCCCAATTGCCAGTGGAGAACCTAACCTGCCTACTACCAAAAGTCCAGGGAAGTCGTCGTGCATTACGGTAATTGCATAAGCACCATAAACCTCGTTAAGCGCATTTCTTACGGCAGTTGGGAAGTCAATGTCAGGATTGATGTCCATGAAGTATTGGATAAGGTTCACCAGAACCTCAGTATCCGTCTCGGACTGGAATGTAAATCCTTTTTCAACAAGCATGGTTTTGATGGTGTCATAATTTTCGATGATTCCATTATGTACCAATGCAATTTTTCCGTTATTTGAAAGATGCGGGTGCGAGTTTCTGTCGCTCGGCACACCATGAGTTGCCCACCGTGTGTGTCCCATTCCCACTTTTGCTTTGCCTCTCAAGTTTTCAGAAATCGCCACCAGGTCATCTACCTTTCCTTTTGTTTTAGCGATATCAAAAGTATTATTATAAGAGTCCAGCACAATACCTGCACTGTCGTAACCTCTGTATTCAAGTCTTCTTAAACCGTTGATGACGATTTCATAAGCGTCCTGAAATCCCGTATAACCTACAATTCCACACATAATTTTTTTTCTATTGAGTTTTTTTAGTTGAATAAATAATATGAAGTTGAGCCCTGTTTGCCAGCTGCGGGTTAGCCGGATTATCTGTATCCGTACCTACCAGGACAATTCTGTTCGGCGTATAGACTCTTGTGTTGTACTGCTGTGCCACCGGCATTCCGGTATTGGAATTCAAATCATAAGCCCCCACCGATAATGCGATATCTTTCGCTTCTTCTGATTTTTCGATAATATCTTTGAAGGTTTGAGTAACAGTCAGTTCGTAATAAGCAGGATTTTTATCAAGGTTATAACCTTTGATCAACTGTATTGCCCCGTTTGCAGAGAAAGCTGCAAGATCTGTCAGGAAGGTTGACATATCCCTCCTTTCTTTTTGAGGTTTTGTAGGATCAAAATATTCCGAGGTAAAATTTGTTGGTTTTTCATAACTGTTATTCCAAACTGATGTGTCGGAATACAGTTTTATTTTCGCGGAAAGAATTCCTATTTTTTGAGTTTTATAAAGTTCACGCACCTGTGCTACTGTAGCCGCCGGAATCCTGATCCCAACACTTGGACCGCCCATTCCCTGGGCGTAGATCCTTTTATCACCTGTTTGGTAATTTACTGCAGCCGTTTTGCCGTAAGGTTCAGAAGGTGTACCCGTACGCACATTTGCAATCTGGTTAAAATGAACATTTCCGGAACCTAAAGATATCGGGTAAACTGCCGCAGTTGCCTTTGTAGTCCCGTTGGAAGTGACATCACTTTTATAATAGATTTTAATCTGCGTGTCGTTTGGCGTGAATTTGAAGATGTAGCCGTCGTTTTCTGCTACAGAAATTCTGATGCCTTTGAAATATCTTATGAAATTAGAAGCATCAGAAAGTTCCGGCTGCCCTTTTTTGGCAATAATCTTATTCTGGAAGAAATTCTTGTCCAGATTTACACGGATGTATGGATCACTTTTATAAAGTTCCGAATTATCGGTCTTTTTGGTTATTGTGGTACCAGTAACGGTGCCGCCAATCTGTTTGCTTCCAAGTAAAGTGCTGTAATTTACCACCTGGTCAGAATAAACTATATCTGACGGTGCGCCAAGGAAATCGGTCACTTCATGAACGTTTACGGTCAGCTTCAGGTTTTTGTTTCCGTATTTCGTAACTGGATACGTATTGGTTACTTTTTTAGCTTCTACATTTCCATCTGGATAAACAAATTTGTCATCGGTCACCGTTTTTACTGAATCTGTGGGATATACCGGCTTAATCTCAAGAACCACCGAGTCTACAACAGGATTCGTCCCGAAGTCAGGATTGTAGGTTGAAAGCCTTGCCTGAGTCACATAGCTGGATTTCTGCAAACCGAACTG